>CAYVXO010000103.1:0-20473 GCA_964454485.1 uncultured Rubrivivax sp. | reverse complement strand
CGTTCATCACCGTGGCCAGCATGCCCATGTAGTCGGCGGTGGCGCGGTCCATGCCCACCGAGCCGCCGGCCACGCCGCGGAAGATGTTGCCGCCGCCGATGACCACCGCCACCTGGCAGCCGAGCGCGGTGATCTCCTGCACCTCGCGCACCATGCGCACGATCGTCGCGCGGTTGATGCCGTAGGCGTCGTCGCCCATCAGCGCCTCGCCCGAAAGCTTGAGCAGGATGCGCTTGTATGCCGGCATGCTGGAAGGGCTCCCCTTGATGGTCCGACCGAGAGTGTAAGGGGGCCGCGCGGCCCCCTTGTTTCCGGAACCGGGGCCTCAGGCGCCCTTGGCGGCGGCGACCTGGGCCGCGACCTCGGCGGCGAAGTCGTCGGTCTTCTTCTCGATGCCTTCGCCCACCACGTAGAGGGTGAAGCCCTTCACCGAGGTGGCGGCCGCCTTGAGCATCTGCTCGACGGTCTGCTTGTCGTTCTTGACGAAGGGCTGGTTGAGGAGCGAGACCTCCTTCAGGAACTTCTGCACCGAGCCTTCGACCATCTTGGCGGCGATCTCGGCCGGCTTGCCGCTCTCGGCCGCCTTCTCGGTGGCGACGCGGCGCTCGAAAGCCACCAGGTCGGCCGGCACGTCGGCGGTGGACAGCGCCTTCGGCTTCATGGCGGCCACGTGCATCGCCACGTCCTTGGCGGCGACGTCGCTGCCGTCGAACTCGACGATCACGCCGATGCGCGTGCCGTGCAGGTAGCTCGCGAGCTTGCCGCCGCCGGCGTAGCGCTTGAAGCGGCGGATCGACATGTTCTCGCCGATCTTGCCGATCAGGCCCTTGCGCACGTCCTCGACCGTAGGGCCGAAGCCGTCCTGGCTGAGCGGCAGCGCCGAGAGCGCGGCCACGTCGGCCGGGTTGTGCTGGGCCACGAGCGAGGCGCAGGACTTCACGAAGGCCAGGAACGAATCGTTCTTGGAGACGAAGTCGGTCTCGCAGTTGACTTCCACCATCGCGCCGGTGCTGCCGTCGACGGCGGCCGACACCACGCCTTCGGCGGCGATGCGCGAGGCGGCCTTGCTGGCCTTGTTGCCGAGCTTGACGCGCAGGATCTCCTCGGCGCGGCCCATTTCGCCGTCGGCCTCGGTGAGCGCCTTCTTGCACTCCATCATCGGCGCGTCGGTCTTGGCGCGCAGCTCGGCCACCATGCTTGCAGTGATTGCGGCCATGTCAGGCTTCCTCGCGAACCTCGACGAACTCGTCGCCGCCGGAGGCGCCGGCCACCACCTCGGCGGTGGCGTTGGCCTTGCCTTCCAGCACGGCGTCGGCCACCGCGCGCGCATACAGCGCGACCGCCTTGGCCGAGTCGTCGTTGCCGGGGATCACGTAGTCGATGCCGGCCGGCGAGTGGTTGGTGTCGACGACGCCGATGACCGGGATGCCCAGCTTCTTGGCTTCGGCGACGGCGATCTTGTGGTAGCCGACGTCGATGACGAACATGGCGTCGGGCAGCGCGTTCATGTCCTGGATGCCGCCGATGTCCTTCTCGAGCTTGGCGAGCTCGCGGTCGAACAGCAGCGCTTCCTTCTTGATCATCTGCTCCATGCCGCCTTCCTTGGTGGCCTGCATGTCCTTGAGCTTCTTCAGGCTGCCCTTGACGGTCTTGAAGTTGGTGAGCATGCCGCCCAGCCAGCGCTGATCGACGTAGGGCATGCCGGCGCGCTGCGCCTCCTGCGCGATGACTTCGCGCGCCTGGCGCTTGGTGCCCACCATCAGGATCGTGCCGCGCCGTCCCGCGAGCTGGCGCACGAACTTCATCGCCTCGGTGAACAGCGGCAGCGTCTTCTCGAGGTTGATGATGTGGATCTTGTTGCGATGGCCGTAGATGTACGGGGCCATCTTGGGGTTCCAGAAGCGGGTCTGGTGGCCGAAATGGACACCCGCTTCCAGCATTTCACGCATGGAGACAGACATGGGAACTCCGAAGGTTGGGTCTAGAATCCCGGCGCTTCAATCGTGACCGTTCGAATTCGTGGTCACGACACCTCAGGTCCGCCGGGTTCGCGATTGGTTCGACTCGGATTTCGGTGTGACCCTGGCCCGAGACAAACCCAATGAGTTTAGCACGCCCCGCAGCCGACGACCTCGTGGCTGCGCGCGCCGAGATCGCGGCCGGCCGCCGCAGCGCCGCCGACCGGCTGGCCGAGTCGCAGGCCCGGACCGCGGAACACGCCTTCGTGCGCCGCTTCGACGCCCAGGCCCGCGCCGCCGCCGAGGCGATCGATGCGCAACGGGCCGCCGGCGCGCCGCTGCCGCCGCTGGCCGGGCTGGCGGTCTCCATCAAGGACCTCTTCGACGTTGCCGGCCAGCCCACCACCGGCGGGTCGGCGGCGATGGCCGACGCCGCGCCGGCGGCGGCCGACAGCCCCGCGGTGGCGCGCCTGCGGGCGGCCGGCGCCGCGCTCGTGGGTCACACCAACCTCTCCGAGTTCGCCTTCTCCGGGCTGGGCCTGAACCCGCACCACGGGACGCCGGCGAACCCGGCGGCGGCCGTGCTGGACCCGACCGTGCCGCGCGTGCCCGGCGGCTCCACCTCGGGCGGCGCCACCTCGGTGGCGGCGGGCGCCGCGTTCGCCGCGCTCGGCTCGGACACCGGCGGCTCAATCCGCATCCCGGCGGCGTTCCAGGGCCTCGTCGGCTTCAAGAACACGCAGGCGCTGACGCCGCTGGAAGGCTGCATCCCGCTGTCGACCTCGCTCGACACCGCCTGCGCCCTCACGCGCTCGGTGCGCGACGCCGTGCTCGTGCACGAAGTGCTGTCGGCGCGCCGTGTGCACCTGCCGCGGCGGCCGCTCGCGGCGCTGCGCTTCGCGCTGCCGACCACGCTGATGCTGGACGCGCTCGAGCCCGCCGTGGCCAGCGCCTTCGAGCGTGCGCTCGCCACCCTGCGCGCCGCCGGCGCGTGCGTGGAACCGCTGGCGGTGCCGCCGCTCGCCGAACTGGCGGCGCTGAACGCGCAAGGTGGCCTGCCGGCGGCCGAGTCCTGGGCCTGGCACCGCGAGCGCCTGGCCGAACGCGCCGACCGCTACGACCCGCGCGTGGCCTTGCGCATCCGGCGCGGCCAGGCCATGGGCGCGGCCGACTACATCGACCTGCTGCAGGCGCGCCGCGACTGGATCGGCCGCATGCGCGCGCTGCTCGCCGGCTTCGACGCCGCGCTCTCGCCCACGGTGCCGATGGTGGCGCCGCCGCTGGCCCCGCTGGTGGCCGACGACGAAGCCTTCTTCGCCACCAACGCACGCGCGCTGCGCAACCCCTCGGCGGTGAACTTCCTCGACGGCTGCGCGCTCTCGCTGCCCTGCCAGCGCGCGGGCGATCTGCCGGTGGGCCTGATGGTCTGGGCCGAAGGCGGTGCAGACGACCGCGTGCTGGACGCCGCGCTCGCCATCGAGGCGGCGCTGGCCGGCGCCGCCTGATGCGCGTCGCCGTCGTCGGAGCCGGCATCGTCGGCGTCACCACCGCGTACGAGCTCTCGCTCGACGGCCACGAAGTCACGGTCTTCGAGCGCCGCGCCGCCGTCGCCAGCGAGACCAGCTTCGCCAACGCCGGCGTGCAGGCGCCGGGCTACGTCACGCCCTGGGCCGCACCCGGCATGCCCTGGAAGGTGACCCGGCACCTGGTGGCGCGGCACGCGCCGGTGCGGGTGGGCCTGGGCAGCGCGTTCGCCAACCTCGGGTGGCTGTGGCGCTGGTGGCGCGCCTGCCGGCCTTCGGTGCACAACCCGAACCGCAGCGCGATGTTCGCCCTCGCGCGCTTCAGCCGCGAACGCCAGGCCGAGCTGACGAAGTCGCTGCAGCTCGACTACGAACAGCGCAACGGCTATCTGGTGCTGCTGCGCGGCGTGGCCGAACTGGCGCAGGCGCGCGGCGGCCTCAAGCTGCTGGCCGAACTGGGCGTGGGCTTCGAGCTCGTCGACGCCGACCGCGCGCGCCGCATCGAGCCCGCGCTCAGCCCCGACACGCCGCTGCGCGCCGCCATCCACCTGCCGCACGACGGCGTCGGCAACTGCCGCCAGTTCGCCCAGCTGATGAAGGCCGAGGCGCAGCGCCACGGCGCCGAGTTCCGGCTCGACACCGACGTGCTGGCCCTCGTGCCCGGCCAGAAGCCGACGCTGCGGCTGGCGCGCCAGGAGCAGGCCTACGACGCCGTGGTCGTGGCCGCCGGCGTCGATTCGGCGCCGCTGCTGCGACCGCTGGGCGTGCGGCTGCCGCTGCTGCCGGTCTGGGGCTACTCGGTGACGGCGCCGCTGCGCCAGCTGGACGGCGTGGCCGCGATCGGCCCGCAGGCCGCGCTGATGGACGAGAAGTACAAGGTCGCGATCTCGCGCCTGGGCCAGCGCGTGCGCGTGGCCGGCAGCGCCGAGATCGGCGGCGGCCCCGAGGACTTCCACCCCGGCGCCATGGCCACGCTCTACAAGGTGCTGGAGGACTGGTTCCCCGGCACCGCGGTGCAGGCGCAGGCGCAGCAGTGGAAGGGCGCGCGGCCGATGCTGCCCGACGGCCCGCCGGTGCTGGGCCCGACCGCCGCGCCCGGCGTGTGGCTCAACCTGGGCCATGGCTCGAGCGGCTGGGCGCTGGCCTGCGGTTCGGCGCGCGTGCTGGCCGAACAGATCGCGGGCCGCGCGGCGCCGATCGACGTCTCCCGCCTCGGCATCGAACGCCTGCGCTGACCGCGTACCATCGGGCGCGATGGACGACCCGGTCTTCGTCGACCCCGAGCGCGGTCCCTGGCCGCTGCACGACACCGTGGCGTCGCGCGCTGCCGAGGCCGCCGGCCTGGCCGCCACCGGCGAACATGTGCTGATGCAGCGGGCCGGCCTGTCGCTGGCCCGGCTGGCGCTGGCACTCGCGCCCCACGCGCGTCGCGTCCACGTGTTCGCCGGCCCGGGCAACAACGGTGGCGACGGCGTCGTCGCCGCGACCCACCTGCACCGTGCGGGTCTCGAGGTGCAGGTGCAGCTCACCGGCGACCCCACGCGTGCGCCGGCCGATGCCGCCGACGCGCTGGAACGCGCGCGCAGCGCCGGCGTGCGGATGTCCGCCGCGGCCCCGGAAGGCGCGCCGGACCTCGTCGTCGACGCCTTGCTCGGCCTGGGCTCGACACGCGCGCCGGCCGGCGCCATCGCCGAAGCGGTGCGCCGCCTGATGGCGACGCGGGCGCCGGTGCTCGCGGTGGACCTGCCCACGGGCCTGGACGCCGACAACGGCCAGCCGCTGGGCGACGACGCGGTGCGGGCCGATTGGACACTCTCGCTGCTGACGCTGAAGCCGGGCCTCTTCACCGGCGCCGGCCGCGACCTGGCGGGCGCCGTGTGGTTCGACGATCTCGGCGTGCCGGCCGCGGGACCGACCGCCGAACTCTCGGCTCCGATGCCGCTGCCGGCTCGCCGGCATGCGCAGCACAAGGGCAGCTTCGGCGACGTCGCCGTCGTCGGCGGCGCGCCGGGCATGGGCGGCGCGCTGCGGCTGGCCGCGCGCGCCGCGCTGGCGGCCGGAGCGGGTCGCGTCTACGCCAGCGCGCTCGACGACGACGCGCCGCTGCTCGACGAGGCGCAGCCCGAACTGATGCTGCGCCGCCGCTGGTGGGCCGCGCCCCCGGCCGTGCTGGAGGCGGCCACGGTGGTCTGCGGCTGCGGCGGCGGCAACCGGGTGCGCGAAGCGCTGCCGCCGTTGCTGTCGCACGCCGGCCGGCTGGTGCTGGACGCCGACGCGTTGAACGCGGTCGCTGCCGACAGCGCGCTGCAGTCGCTGCTGGCCGCACGCGGAGCGCGTGGCCGGCCGACGGTGCTGACGCCGCATCCGCTGGAGGCCGCGCGGCTGCTGGGCTGCAACACCGCCGAGGTGCAGCGCCGTCGCCTGCAGGCCGCAGCCGATCTCGGCACGCGCTTCGGCGCGGTGGTGGTGCTGAAGGGTTCGGGCAGCGTGATCGCCGCGCCCGGCGCGCGGCCTGCGATCAACCCGACCGGCAACGCGCTGCTCGCCAGCGCCGGCACCGGCGACGTGCTGGCCGGCTGGATCGGCGGCCTGCTGGCCCAGGGTGCCGACGCGCGGCAGGCCGCGATCGGTGCCGTCTGGCAGCACGGCCGCGCTGCCGACCGCGCGGCTGCCGCAGGCCGCCGCGGAACGATGGCGGCCGGCGAGCTGATCGCCGCGATGCGCGCCGGCTGAGCGCCGCGGCCGCGGCTCAGCGCCGCTTCTTCGCCGCCGTCTTGCGGCCGCCCGGCTTGCGCTGCGCCGCCGCGGCCTTGCGTTCGCGCGCGGCGGCCTTGCCGGTGCGGTCGGCCTCGCGCAGCCCGGCCAGTTCCTCGGTCGCCGACGCCGGCGCGCCGCGCTCGGGGCGGCCGCGCGAGAGCAGCCTCTCGCCCTCGCCTTCGCGCACCATCCTGAAGTCGATCTTGCGGCCGTCCAGGTCGACGCGGCTCACCTGCACCCGCACGCGGGTGCCGATGGCGTAACGCACGCCGGTGCGTTCTCCGCGCAGCTCCTGGCGCGTCTCGTCGAAGCGGTAGTACTCGCCGCCGAGTTCGGTGATGTGCAGCAGGCCGTCGACGTGCAGCGCGTCCAGCGTGACGAAGAGGCCGAAGGCGGCCACCGCGCTCACGGTGCCGGCGAATTCCTCGCCCAGGTGCTCGCGCATGTAGCGGCACTTGAGCCAGGCCTCGACGTCGCGCGAGGCCTCGTCGGCACGCCGCTCGTTGGCGCTGCAGTGCGCGCCGGCGCCTTCCCAGTGCTCCATCTCCTGGTTCGGCCCGTGCTTGGCCTTGCCGCCCTGGCGCACCTTGGGCGCTTCCTCGAACTTGCCGCTCAGCAGGTGGTAGCGCTTGCCGGTGAGCAGCGCCTTGATCACGCGGTGCACCAGCAGATCCGGGTAGCGCCGGATCGGGCTGGTGAAGTGCGTGTAGGCCTCGTAGGCCAGGCCGAAGTGGCCGGCGTTGGTGCCGGTGTAGATCGCCTGCTGCATGGAGCGCAGCAGCATGGTGTGGATCTGCTGCGCGTCGGGCCGGTCTTTCGTGGCCGCGGCGATGGCCTGGTACTCCTTGGGGTGCGGCTCCTCGCTGACCGACAGACCGAGGCCGAGCGCCTTCAGGTAGTTCTGCAGCAGCGTGCGCTTCTCCGGCGTCGGCCCTTCGTGCACGCGGTACAGCGAGGGGTGCTTGGCGCGCGCGATGAAGTCGGCCGAGCAGACGTTGGCGGCCAGCATCGCCTCCTCGATCAGCCGGTGCGCGTCGTTGCGCGTGCGCGGCACGATCTTCTCGATGCGGCCGTTCTCGTCGCAGACGATCTGCGTCTCGACGGTGTCGAAGTCCATCGCGCCGCGCACGCTGCGCTGCTTCATCAACGCGCGGAACACCTCGTGCAGGTGCAGCAGGTGCGGCACGAGTCCGGCGCGCTTGCTGGCCTCCGGCCCGCGCGTGTTGGCCAGCATCGCCGCCGCCTCGGTGTAGGTGAGGCGCGCGTGCGAGCGCATCACGGCGGGGAAGAACTGGTACGCGTGCAGGCTGCCGTCGGCCGCCACCAGCATGTCGCACACCATCGCAAGGCGGTCCTCGTCGGGGTTCAGCGAGCACAGGCCGTTGGACAGCTTCTCCGGCAGCATCGGGATCACGCGGCGCGGGAAGTAGACCGAGGTGGCGCGCTCGTAGGCGTCCTCGTCGATCGGCTCGCCCGGCTTCACGTAGTGGCTGACGTCGGCGATGGCGACCACGAGACGCCAGCCTTCGAAAGCGGTCTTGCCGCGGCCGCGCTTGAAGGGCTCGGCATAGACCGCGTCGTCGAAGTCGCGCGCGTCTTCGCCGTCGATCGTGACCAGCGGCACGTCGGTGATGTCGATGCGGTGCTTGCGGTCGGCCGGGCGGATGCGGTCCGGCAGCGCCGCCGCCTGCGCCAGCGTCTCGGCGCTGAAGCGGTGCGGCACCTCGTACTTGCGCACCGCGATCTCGATCTCCATGCCGGCGTCGTCGATCTCGCCCAGCACCTCGGCCACGCGGCCCACCGGCTGCGAGTGCAGCGAAGGCGGCTCGGTCAGCTCGACCGAGACCACCTGCCCCACCGCCGCGCTGGCGGTGGCGTTCTTCGGGATCAGGATGTCCTGGCCGAAGCGTCGGTCCTCGGGCGCCACGAGCCACTGGCCGCCTTCGTGCAGCAGGCGGCCGATGATGGGCGTCTTCTTGCGCGCCAGGATGTCCAGCACGCGTCCTTCGGGGCGGCCGCGGCGGTCGAAGCGCAGCACGCGCACGCGCACGCGGTCGCCGTGCAGCACGCTGCGCATCTCCTGCGGCGCGAGGTAGATCGACGGCTCGCCCTCGTCGGGCACGACGAAGCCGTGGCCGTCGCGGTGGCCTTCGACGCGTCCTTCGACTTCGCCGAGCAGCGCCGTCGCCGGATGGGCCGGAAGGCTTGAGAGCTCTTTTTCTTTGATGATAGAATCCTTGGTTCTTGAAAAGCGGTACAGAAATGTCCGCCGACTCAGGACACCTGCCCAGGTGGCGGAATTGGTAGACGCACTAGTTTCAGGTACTAGCGCTTAACGGCGTGGAGGTTCGAGTCCTCTCCTGGGCACCAACGAAGGCCGGCAACATGCCGGCTTTTTTCTTGCGCGTACGTGGTTCGTTGCGATCGCGGACTCAGATCGCGAACTTGCGCGCCAGCCCGTCGGGGCGCAGATTGTCGTACTCCTCGAACGGCTGGTGGATCCAGGGGCTCGTGGGCAGCACCTCGACGTAGTAGTCCGGCGTGTAGCTGGAGACGCCCTTCACCCAGATCACCGCGCAGCGCAGTTCGGTGATGGCGGGCATGCCGCGCAGGCGCTCCACCACCGCGCGCAACGTGACGCCGGTGTCGGCCAGGTCGTCGACCAGCAGCACGCGCCCGGCCAGTTCGCCCTTGGGCATGGTGATGTACTTGGCCATGTCCAGCCGGCCCTGGATGGTGCCGGCCTCGGCGCGGTACGAGCTCGTCGACATGATGGCCAGCGGCTTGTCGAACACGCGCGAGAGCACGTCGCCCGGCCGCATGCCGCCGCGCGCCAGGCACAGGATCTGGTCGAACTGCCAGCCCGAGGCGGCCACCTTGAGCGCCAGGCGCTCGATGTGCATGTGGTACTCGTCCCAGGAGACGTAGAGGTGCTTGCCGTCGTCGGTGAGCATCGGTTTTCCTTGTCGTCGTTCAGGCGCGGAAGGGGTGGCGCAGCAGGATCGTGTGCACGCGGTCGGGGCCGGTGGAGACCATGTCGATCGGCGCGCCGATGAGCGCCTGCACGCGCTCCAGGTAGCGCCGCGCATTGGCCGGCAGCTGCTCCCAGTTGGTGAGGCCGGCGGTGCTGTCGGCCCAGCCGGGCAGCACTTCGTAGACCGGCTCGCACTGCGCGATCTCGTCGGCGTCCAGCGGCAGGATGTCCAGTGCCTGGCCGCCCAGCCGGTAGCCGGTGCAGACCTTGATCTCGGGCAGGCCGTCCAGCACGTCCAGCTTGGTGATGCACAGGCCCGAGACGCCGTTGATGATGATGGCGCGCTTCAGCGCCGCGGCGTCCAGCCAGCCGCAGCGCCGCGCGCGGCCGGTCACGGTGCCGCGTTCCTGGCCGACCGTGCTGAGGTGGTGGCCCACGGTGCCGGCCTGGTCGATCGGCAGCTCGGTCGGGAACGGCCCGCCGCCGACGCGCGTGGTGTAGGCCTTGGTGATGCCCAGCACGTAGTGCAGCAGCCCCGGCCCCAGGCCCGAGCCGGCGGCCGCGTTGCCCGCCACGCAGTTGCTCGAGGTGACGTAGGGGTAGGTGCCGTGGTCGATGTCCAGCAGCGTGCCCTGCGCGCCTTCGAACAGCAGGTTGGCGCCGGCCGCATGGGCGTTGAAGAGCTTGTAGCCCACGTCGGCCATCAGCGGGCGCAGCTGTTCGGCGGCGCGCATCGCGCCTTCGACGATCGGCCCGGCCTGCAGCGGCGCGATGCCGGACTTCGCGAGCTCGGCGTTGTGGCGCTCCAGCAGGTCGGCCAGCCGCGATTCGAAGCGCTCGGGATGTTTCAGGTCCTGCACGCGCAGCGCGCGCCGGGCGACCTTGTCCTCGTACGAGGGCCCGATGCCCTTGCCGGTGGTGCCGATCTTGCCGCTGCCGCTGCTCTCGCGCCAGCTCTCGCGCGCGCGGTCCACCTCCACGTGGAAGGGCAGGATCAGCGGGCAGGACTCGCTCACGAACAGGCGCGAACGCACGTCCACGCCCAGCGCTTCCAGGCGTTCGATCTCGCCCAGCAGGTGCGCGGGGTCGACGACGACGCCGTTGCCGATGTAGCAGGCCACGCCTTCGCGCATCACGCCGGAGGGGATGAGCTGCAGCGCCGTCTTGCGGCCCGCGATCACCAGCGTGTGGCCGGCGTTGTGGCCGCCCTGGAAGCGCACCACGCCCTGCGCGTGGTCGGTCAGCCAGTCGACGACCTTGCCCTTGCCTTCGTCGCCCCACTGGGTGCCGACCACCACCACGTTGCGGCCGGCGGGCCGGATGCCTGTCTGCATGAAAAGAACTTCCTCTTCGATCCTCAGGAAACCGGGCGCAGCACCCAGGTGCCGCCTTCACCGCCCACGCGCATCAGCTCGCGGTCGCATTCGAAGGCCTGTGCCTCGACCTCGTGGCCGGGCAGCACCGCCAGCACCGTTTCGCCCGCTTCGCGCAGGCGGCGCACGGTGGCGCGCAGAGAAGCGTCCTCGCCCCAGGGGGCGCGGATCGCCTTGCGCGCCGGCACCGGCTTCGCGATCTCGGCCAGCGCCTTCAGGTCCAGGCTGAAGCCCACCGCCGGCCGGTTGCGGCCGAAGACGGCACCGACCTCGTCGTAGCGGCCGCCGCGCGCCAGCGCCTCCGGCGCGGCGCTGCCGTAGACCGCGAAGCGCGCCCCGCTGTAGTAGGCGTAGCCGCTCATGTCCGAGAGGTCGAATCCGATGCGCAGCCCGGGGTACGCGGTGCGCAGGTGATTCGCCAGCCAGCCCAGCTCGTCCAGCGCCGCGGTCACCAGCGGCCGCGCCGGCAGCTCGCGGCGCGCGGCTTCCAGCACCTCGGGCCCGCCGTACAGGCGCAGCAGCGCGTTCAGCGAGGCGCGCGCCTCGGCCGGCAGGCCGGCGGTGAGCGACTGCAGCGCCGAGGCGTCCTTGCCGGTGAGCGCCGCCACCACGTCCTGCAGCTGGGCGGCGTCGAAGGGCACGCCGGCGAGCACGCCGCGCAGCACGCGCGCGTCGGCCAGGTCGATCAGCAGTTCGCCCGGCTCGGCGGCGCGCAGGCAGTCCAGCGCCAGCTCCATCACTTCCAGGTCGGCTTCGAGCCCGGCGTGGCCGAAGATCTCGGCGCCGAACTGCAGCGGCTCGCGTGTCGCGTTCGCGCCCGCCGGCCGCGTGTGCAGCACCGGGCCGCAGTAGCACAGGCGCGTGACGCCTTCGCGGTTGAGCAGGTGAGCGTCGATGCGCGCCGCCTGCGGCGTGGTGTCGGCGCGCAGGCCCAGCATGCGGCCGGAGAGCTGGTCGACGAGCTTGAAGGTCTTGAGGTCGAGTTCGCGGCCGGTGCCAGAGAGCAGCGACTCCAGGTGCTCCAGCAGCGGCGGGATCACGAGCTCGAAGCCGTAGCCGCGCGCCCGGTCCAGCAGGGCCCGGCGCAACTGCTCGATGCGCCTTGCGGGGGCCGGCAGGACGTCGGCGATGTGCTCGGGCAGCAGCCAGGCGGAGAGCATTGCGAGAAAAGGCCCGCGGTTGAAAACCGCATTGTACGGGCCCGACCGCGCTCGACTGCCGTCGTTCAGGGCCGGCTCAGTACCAGAGGAAGAGCAGCACGACGCCGATCAGCATCGAGCTCAGCCCCAGGAAGCGGATCTGGCCGTCGCTCATGCGCATGGCGCGCTCGAAGACGCTGCGCCAGGCCTGCGGGCTGAGGAAGGGCAACAGCCCTTCCAGCACCAGCATCAGCGCCAGCGCGCCGAGCAGGAGGTCGCCCATGCGGCCCGGCCGTCGGGCTACTTGCGCGGCGCCGCGGGTGCGGGTGCCGGCGCCGGCGCCCCGCCGCGCATGGCACGGAAGAAGTCGCTGCCGGGGTCCAGCACCATCAGGTCCTGCTTGGTGCGGAAGCTGGCGCGGTAGGCCTCCAGGCTGCGGTAGAACTGGGCGAACTGCGGGTCGCGGCCGAACGCGTCGGCATACAGCGCGCTCGCCTTCGCGTCGCCTTCGCCCTTGACCTTCTGCGCGTCGCGGTAGGCCTCGGCGATGATCACCTCGCGCTGGCGGTCGGCGTCGGCGCGGATCTTCTCGCCTTCGGCGGTGCCCTGCGAGCGCAGCTGGTTGGCGACCTGCTTGCGTTCGGACTCCATGCGCCGGTAGACCGAGTCGGTGATGTCGGCGACGAAGTCCACGCGCTTGATGCGCACGTCGACGATCTCGATGCCGAAGGCCTTCGCTTCGTCGCCCAGGCGGTTGCGCACGTCCTTCATGACCTTCTCGCGCTCGGTGGCGAGCACGCCGCGCACGTCGCGCCGCGTCACCTCCTCGTTGAAGGCGGCCTGCACCACCGGCGAGAGCCGGCTCTCGAGGTTGCGGATGTCGGTGCCGTTGTTGCGGATGAACTGGCGCGGCTCGGTGATGCGCCACTTCACCAGCCAGTCGATCACCAGGCTCTTCTTCTCGGCGGTGAAGATGGGCCGGGTCTCCGGGCTGTCCAGCGTCTGGATGCGCTTGTCCAGGAAGACGACGTTCTGGAACGGCGGCGGCATCTTGAACTTGAGGCCCGGCTCGGTGATGACCTCCTTGATCTCGCCTAAAGCGTAGACCACCGCCACCTGGCGCTGGTCGACGACGAACAGGGTGGAGGCGGCGAGCATCAGCACGACCAGCGCGCCGGCGACGATGAGTCCGATGCGGTTCATCTCAGCGGCCCTCCCGGTCGCGGGTGCGGCCGCCTTCTCGCGCGCGGATGTCGCCGCTGGTCGGGCTCGTGGGTGCCGCGTCGGGCACCGTGGGGTTGGTGGGCGCCGAGCTCGGCACCGCGGTGGCTGCCGCCTGCTGCACCAGCTTGTCCAGCGGCAGGTACAGCAGGTTGGAGCCGCTGCGCGAGTCGACCAGCACCTTGCTCACGTTCGAGTAGATCTGGGCCATCGTGTCCAGGTACATGCGGTCGCGCGTGACCTGCGGCGCCTTCTGGTATTCGGCCAGCACCGAGCGGAATCGCTGCGCGTCGCCCTCGGCCTGCGCCACCACGCGCGAGCGGTAGCCCTCGGCTTCCTCGAGCAGGCGCGAGGCGGTGCCGCGCGCCTTCGGGATCACGTCGCTGGCGTAGGCCTGGCCTTCGTTCTTCAGCCGGTCGCGGTCGGCGCCGGCCTTGACCGCGTCGTTGAAGGCGGCCTGCACGGAATCGGGCACCTGCACGTTCTGCACGTTGACGTTGGCGATCACGATGCCGGCCTTCAGCCGGTCGAGCTGGACCTGGATCGACTTCACCAGGTCGGCGGCGATGGCGTCGCGCTGCTCGTACAGCACCGAGTCGACCTTGCTCTTGCCGACGATCTCGCGCACCGCCGATTCGGCGGCCTGCAGCACGGCCTCGTCGGGGTTGCGGTTCTCGAACAGGTAGGCACGCGCGTCGGCGCGCCGGTACTGCACGGTGAAGCGGATGTCGACGATGTTCTCGTCCTGCGTGAGCATCGAGGAATCGCGCAGCCCGGTGGCCTGCACGATGGTGCTGCGGCCGACCTCGGCCGACTGCAGCTGCGTCACCGAGACCGTCTCGTGGGCCTGGATCGGGAACGGGAAGCGCCACTGGAAGCCGGCGTCGGTGGTGTGGCTGTACTTGCCGAAGGTGGTGACCACCGCCTGCTGGCCTTCCTGCACGATGAAGAAGCCGCTGCCCAGCCAGACCAGCACCACCACGGCGCCGATGAGGCCGACGCCGATGCCGGCGCTCTTCATGTCGGGCTGGAACTGCGGGCCGCCGCGGTCGTCGTTGTCGTTGCGGCCGCCGCGGTTGCCGCGGCCGCCGAACAGGTTGGACAGCTTGCGGTTGAAGTCGCGCCAGAGCTCGTCGAGGTCGGGCGGTCCTTCGTTGCGGCCGTTGAAGACGAGCGCCGAGAAGGCGTCGCGCCAGCGTCGGCGCGGGGTGGGGTTGGAACTCATGCGAATGTGGAGCGCATCGCGGGCGCCTCGGTTTCGGGCCGCTCGGGCGGCGGCGGTACTTCTTCGTCCGGGTGCTGCAGCCGTCCGGACGCGGCGTCGGCGATCACGCGCCGCAGCAGGTCCAGGCCCTGCCCGTCGCGCGCGCTCACGAAGACCCGCGGGCGGCGCACGCCCGGGTGGACCTCGATCCAGTCGAGCGGCAGGCGCGGCTGGCGCGAGCTCTCGAGCAGGTCGCACTTGTTGTAGACCAGCACCTGCGGGATCTGCGTGGCGCCGATCTCCTCCAGCACGCGCTCGACGTCGGCCTGCTGCTCCAGCAGCTGCGGGCTCGCGGCGTCCACCACGTGCAGCAGCAGGTCGGCCTCGGCCGCCTCCTGCAGCGTGGCTTCGAAGGCCTCGACCAGCTTGTGCGGCAGGTCGCGGATGAAGCCCACGGTGTCGGACAGCGAGACCGAGCCGCCGAAGTCTTCCAGCCAGAGCTGGCGCGTGGTGGTGTCCAGCGTCGCGAACAGCTGGTCGGCCGCGTAGGCCCGCGCCTTCACGAGCGCGTTGAAGAGGGTCGACTTGCCGGCGTTGGTGTAGCCGACGATCGAGACGCGGAAGGTGCCGCGCCGCTCGCGCGCCTTGCGCTGGGTGCCGCGCTGGCGCTTCACCGTCTCGAGCCGCTTCTTCACCGACTTGATGCGCTCGCCGATCATGCGGCGGTCCAGTTCGATCTGCGTCTCGCCCGGGCCGCCGCGCGTGCCGATGCCGCCGCGCTGGCGTTCCAGGTGCGACCAGCGCCGCACCAGCCGGGTCGCCATGTACTGCAGGCGCGCCAGCTCCACCTGCAGCTTGCCTTCGTGGCTCTGCGCGCGCTGCGCGAAGATGTCCAGGATGAGACCGGTGCGGTCGGCCACCGGCACGCCCAGGTGCTGCTCCAGGTTGCGCTGCTGCACCGGCGAGAGCGACTGGTCGAAGATGACGCCTTCGGCCTGCGTGGCCGCGACCATCGCCTTGATCTCGTCGGCCTTGCCACTGCCGACGAAGAGGGCTGCGTCGGGCGCCTTGCGGCGCGCGGTGATGCGCGCGACGGCCACGTCGCCGGCCGATTCGGCCAGCAGCGCGAGCTCGTCGAGCGTGGGATCGAACGCGGAAGCGCCGCCGAGGTCGACGCCGACGAGCACCGCTCGCGTCGGGCCTCCCTCCAGCGGCGCTGCCGGGGTTGGGGCGTTGGTCAAGGTCGTGGGTGGTTCAGACTCCGGATGGTCTCATTGTGACCGTCAGGCCTGATCATTGTTCTCGTTAGGGTGGAAATTGACCCCGCGGCTGGGCACGACGGTGGAGATGGCGTGCTTGTAGACCATCTGGGTCACCGTGTTGCGGAGGAGGACGACGTACTGGTCGAACGATTCGATGTGGCCCTGGAGCTTGATGCCGTTGACGAGGTAGATCGACACCGGCACATGCTCCTTGCGCAGCAGGTTCAGAAAGGGGTCCTGCAAAAGTTGGCCTTTGTTGCTCACGATATGCTCCGTGTTGGGGTTCCAATGGAACGCCCACGTTATCACACAGGGACAACCCTGAGGGCGATGCCCTGCGATTTCAAGGTGTCCTGTCGTCGAAGGGATTCTTCGACGAGCGCAGCTCGATGCGCAACGGCGTGCCGACCAGCTTGAAGTGGTCGCGGAAGCGCCCTTCCAGGTAGCGCTTGTAGGCGTCGGTCACGTGGTCGAGCGAATTGCCGTGGATGACCACGATGGGCGGGTTCATGCCGCCCTGGTGCGCGTAGCGCATCTTGGGCCGGAAGCGGCCGGCGCGGCGCGGCGCCTGGTGCTGCACGGCTTCCTGCAGCAGCCGCGTGAGCACCGGCGTGGGCATCTTCACGGTGGCCGAGGCATGCGCCTGCAGCAGCGCCTTCCACACCGCCGTGAGGCCGGTGCGCTTAATGGCCGAGATGTGCAGCACCGGCGCGAAGCGCAGGAAGGCGAGCCGCGACTCGATCGAGCGCTCGAGCTGCTGGCGCTGGTAGTCGTCGGTCGCGTCCCACTTGTTGATCGCCACCACCACCGAGCGCCCCGACTCGAGGATGTAACCGGCGATGTGCGCGTCCTGCTCGCTCACGCCTTCGGTGGCGTCGATGAGCAGCAGCACCACGTTGGCGTCGGCGATCGCCTGCAGCGTCTTCACGACCGAGAACTTCTCGACCGCCTCGAAGACCTTGCCCTTGCGGCGCAGGCCGGCGGTGTCGATGAGTTCGAACTTCCGGCCGTCGCGCTCGAAGGGCACGTGGATCGCGTCGCGCGTGGTGCCGGGCTGGTCGAACGCGACCAGCCGCTCCTCGCCCAGCCAGGCGTTGATGAGCGTGCTCTTGCCGACGTTCGGCCGCCCCGCCACCGCGAGCCGGATCGGCGCGTCGGCGTCGGGCTCGGCGCCCTCTTCCTCTTCGTCGAACTCGAAGCCTTCGAGCGCCGCCTCGAGCAGGCTGCGCACGCCCTGGCCATGCGCCGCGCTCACCGGGTGCGGCTCGCCGATGCCCAGTTCGTGGAACTCGCCCAGCAGCGGCGATTCGCTCATGCCCTCGGCCTTGTTCACCGCCAGCACCACCTTCTTGCGCTGGCTGCGCAGGTAGCTCGCGATGTCCTGGTCCTGCGCCGAGAGGCCGGCGCGCAGGTCGGTGACGAAGATCACCGCGTCGGCCTCGGCCACCGCCTGCTTGGTCTGGCGCGCCATCTCGGCGACCACGCCGGTGGGCTTCTGCGGTTCGAAGCCGCCGGTGTCGACGACGATGAACTCGTGCCCGCCCAGCTTCGCGTCGCCGTAGTGGCGGTCGCGCGTGAGGCCGGCGAAGTCGGCGACGATGGCGTCGCGGCTCTTCGTGATGCGGTTGAAGAGCGTCGACTTGCCGACGTTCGCCCGGCCGACGATCGCGATGACGGGCTTCAAGGCAGCGCCTTCAGTTGGGGCGGAAGGCGAACAGGCCGCCCTTGCGGGTGACGACCAGCATCGTGGTGCCCGAAAGCACCGGCGTGCCGACGATGGGCGAGTCGTCGGTCGGCAGGCGCAGCAGCATCTCGCCCGTCTCCTGCGAGAGGAAGTGCAGCCAGCCCTGGAAGTCGCCGAACACCACCGTCGTGCCGAGCGCCAGCGCGCCCGAGAGGCTGCGGTTGATCAGCTTCTCGTTGCTCCACAGCACCTCGCCGCTGTCGGCCTTCCAGGCCGTGATGCGGTCGCTGCCGTCGGCGCCGAACAGGCGCTCCGCGGTGCCGCCGATCGCGTTCACGCCGCCGGCGTTGCGCGACCAGAGCGCGGCGCCGCGTGCGGCGTCGACGCAGCCCACCGCCGACTGGAAGGCGCGCATGCAGAAGCGCTCGCCGTTGCGCACCGGCGGGCCCAGCAGGTCGGCCAGGCGTTCGACCTCGTTAGTGCCGCGCGGCGAGGCGAGCGGCACTTCCCACAGCAGCGTGCCCTTGAGCGGGTCCAGCGCCGCCAGCCGCACGCCCTGCCCCACCAGCAGCGTGTTGCGGAAGGGCACGAGCACGCCGCCCTGCGCCAGCGTGAGCGCGTCGCCCGGCCGGCTGACCGACCACAGGCGACGGCCGTCCAGCACGTCGAACGCGAGCACCGCGCGGTCGACGCTCATCACGAACACGCGCTCGCCGGCCACCAGCGGCGGCGTCACCACGCGCGAAGGCACGCGCTTGCGCCAGACCTCGCGCCCGGCGTCGAACACGACGACCTCGTTGTCGCGCGTCACCACGGCGGCATAGCGGCCGTCGCTGCCGACGCCGGCGGCGAGCGGCGCGCCCGCTTCGGCACGCCAGACCGTGCGGCCGGTCTCGGCCTCGAGCGCCAGCACCGTGCCGTCGTTGCCGCCGACGTAGAAGCGGCCGTCCTTCACCGCCGGCTGGAGCGGGAAGCGCACGCCGTCGAGGCTGGCGCTCCAGACCTGGCGGCCGGCGATCTTGGGCTTGTAGTCCTCCAGCTTGGCCGGCGGCGGCTTGTCGGCCGAACAGGCGGCCAGCAGGATGGCGAGAAAAGCGGCGGCCAGCAGCCGCATCGTCACGACCCGGCCCCCGAGGCCGCCGCCGGCGGCGCCGGCGGCACCCCCTGCGCGGTGAGCTTGGCCTCCACCAGCGTGCGGTAGCCGTCCTTCGGATCCATCGCCTTCCAGGCCGCCTGCCAGGCGGCCTTGGCCTCTTCCTTCTTGCCGGCGGCGAACAGCACGTCGCCGCGGCGGTCGGCCACCAGGCCTTCGAAGGTGGGCGCCTTGGCGGCGTCGAGCTGCTTGAGCGCCTCGTCGTACTGCTTCAGGCCCATCAGCAGGCCGGCCAGGCGCAGCCGCGCCATCGTGCGCAGTTCTTCCTCGGGACCGTTGTCGGCCGCCCAGGCCAGGCTGGCGCGCGCGGCGTCGACCTGGCCCTTGTCGAACTGCACCTTCGCGGCCGCCAGCGCGCCCTGCTGGGCGAAGGCGGTGCCGGGGAAACGTTCCTTCAGGTCACCGAACACGCGGCCGGCCTTGTCGGCGTCGCCCGCGGTGGCGGCGCTGTCGAGGGCGTCGAACATCGCGCTTGCCTTGGTGGCCTGGTCGGCCTGGTACCAGTTCCAGCCGTTCCAGGCCGCGTAGGCGCCCAGCACGAGCACGAGCACCCAGGTGACGAGGTTGCCGTACTGGTTCCAGAACGCCTTCAGCGCGTCGAGTTGTTCCTGCTCCTGCAGGTCGAGTTGTGTGGCCATGAGGCGGCTTCTTGCGGGGCGGGTGAGAGCCCGGGATTATGCGTTGAGGAGTTCGCCGGCCCAGTCGGCGGCCTGGGCCAGCGCGCGCGTGACCTGCGGCGCTGCCGGGTCGCGCAGCGCCTTCACGCCGACCTCCCCGCGCGCCACTTCTTCAGCGCCGAAGACGAGGGCGACGCGGGCGCCGCTGGCGTCGGCGCGCTTGAACTGGCTCTTCATGCTGCCGCCGCCGGCATGCATCTGCACCGCCACGCCGGCGGCGCGCAGCGTGTCCAGCGCCACCAGCACCGCCGGCAGCGGCACGCCTTCGCCGACCACCGCGTAGGCCTGCGGCCCCGCGCCGGGCACCGGCAGCGCCATCTCCTGCAGCAGCAGCAGCAGGCGCTCGATGCCCAGGCCGAAGCCGATCGCCGGCGTCGGCTTGCCGCCGAGCTGCTCGAACAGGCCGTCGTAGCGCCCGCCGCCGCACACCGTGCCCTGCGAGCCCAGGTGGTCGGTGACCCACTCGAAGACGGTCAGGTTGTAGTAGTCCAGCCCGCGCACCAGGCGCGGGTTCAGGCGGTAGGGCAGGCCGGCCGCGTCGAGCACGCGGCAGACCGCTTCGAGGTGCGCGCGCGACTCGGCGCCCAGGTGCTCCGAGAGCTTGGGCGCCGCTTCCACCAGCGCCTGCATCGCCGGGTTCTTGGTGTCCAGGATGCGCAGCGGGTTGGTGTGCAGGCGCCGCCGCGCGTCCTCGTCCAGCTGGTCGGCATGGCGCTCGAACCAGGCCACCAGCGCGGCGCGGTGGGCGGCGCGCTCGGCCGGCTGGCCCAGGCTGTTGAGTTCCAGCCGCACGTGCTTGCCGACGATGAGGCCGAGTTCTGCCCAGAGCCGGCGCACCATGAGGATCAGCTCGGCGTCGACGTCGGGGCCCGGCAGGCCCAGCGCTTCCACGTCGAGCTGGAAGAACTGCCGGTAGCGCCCCTTCTGCGGCCGCTCGTGGCGGAACACCGGGCCGATGGACCAGATGCGCAGCGGCCCGTTGTAGAGCGCGTTGTGCTCGATCATCGAGCGCACGATGCCGGCGGTCATCTCCGGGCGCAGCGTGAGCGCGTCGCCGTTCATCGTGTCGGTCCAGGAGTACATCTCCTTCTCCACGATGTCGGTCGCCTCGCCGATGCCGCGCACGAACAGCGCCGTCGGCTCCACCACCGGCGTCAGCAGCGGCTGGTAGCCGTGCTGCGCCATCACGCGGTCCACGGTGCGCTCGAACCAGCGCCAGGTCGCGGAGTCGGGCAGCTTCTCCTTGCGCGGGACGCTGCCCGGCAGGATGTCGTTCATGCCTTTGACGGCGACGATCTTTTCGGCCATGAGGAGGAAGGCGCGCAGCGCGCCGGAGAAGGGTTCGGGGAGGAAAGGGGTTCTCGCGGCCTCAGGAGGCCGCGGTCGCGTGCCCGAAGCGGCGTTCGATGTAGTCCTCGACGATCTTGTGGAACTCCTGCGCGATGCCTTCGCCGCGCAGCGTCATCGCCTTCTGGCCGTCGATGAAGACCGGCGCCGCCGGCGCCTCGCCGGTGCCGGGCAGGCTGATGCCGATGTCGGCGTGCTTGC
>CAYVXO010000102.1:0-20516 GCA_964454485.1 uncultured Rubrivivax sp. | reverse complement strand
CCACGGTCGCGGGCGCTGGCGGCGCCACGAGCGGCAGCGCGGCGGCGGCCATCGCGGCGGGCGCCCCGCTCTTCACGATGCGCACCTTGCCCTCGGCTTAGGAGATCTCCAGTTCCGAGATGTTCGACTCCGACACGAGGTCGATCAGAGTCTTCAGCTTGCGCAGGTCCATGAGGCTCCTCTGGTCCGCCGGTGGCCTTGGCTGGCCGCTCGTGGCGATGTTCTGGCCCGTCCCCACCGTGAAGCACCTTCAGGTGCAGTGCAGTGCGTACATCTACGCCGAACGGCGCGACAAGTTCCCTCAAAAGCGGTCAACTCACTTGTCGCGGTGGGCCGGCAGCGGGCTCCCCGCCGGCGACTGCGAGTGCGCGACTTTACGCGCTTTGGCGGGCGTTATCGGGACTTGCGGCAAAAAAAGCCGCACATCGGCTGCACATGGGCCGAAAGGGTCGACCCTAGGCCTGTTGCCCCCAGGCCGCCAGTTCCTGCGCCTCGGTGATGCCCAGCTTCTGCCGTACGACGCGGCCGCGGGCGTCGAAGACGACCGTGTAGGGCAGTGCGCCCATCGGGTTGCCCAGTTTCTCGGCGATCTCGGCGCCCTCCATGCCGGCCAGCCCGATCGGGAAGCCGATCGCCGTCTTCTGAAGGAATTCTCGCACTGGCGTGGGGCTGTCCACCGCCAGGCCCACCACCTGCCAGCCGCGCGACGCGTGGTCGCGCTGGAAGCGGTCGAGCGCCGGCATCTCCTTCACGCACGGCGCGCACCAGGTGGCCCAGAAGTTCAGCAGCAAGGGCTTGCCGCGCAGGTCGGCCATCACCAGTTCGCCGCCTTCGGGGCGCGGGAAGCGCAGGCCCCACAGGAATTCGGCGTCCACCGGCGGGTTGCGGCGCAGGTACCAGCCCACGCCGCCGGCCATCGCGGCAACGCCGGCGCCGGCCAGCCAGAGCCAGGGCCGGCGCTTCATGCCGCCGCCTCCTCGGCGAGCAGACGGCGCAGCGCGGCCGCGTCGCCGCGCCAGCTGCGGCCGCGGCTGTCGGGCTTGAGCGCGCCGCGCTGGTCGTCGCGGTCCAGCAGGGTCAGGTGAAGGGTGGCCGGCTCGCCCAGCGCCGGGCAACGGGCGTGGATCACCAGCACGTCGACTTCGCCCCGCCCCGGCGGGCCGTCGATGCTGGCGGTGTCGTAGGCGACGCCGGCGTTGAGGAGGGCGATCTCGGCGCTCTTCGGGTCGTCGCAGTACAGGTCCAGCTGCACCGCCGACAGCCGCGTGGCCGTGCCGCGCCATGCCGCGCCGGCCAGGTGAGGCCTGAACTCGGCCAGCCGGTCCATCCACTCCAGCGCCAGTTCGCGCAAGGCGCGCAGCTCGGCCGGCTGCGTGTCGGCGCAGAACAGCGCCAGGTGAGCGCGCACTTCGTCTTCGACGTCCTCGTTGCTGGGCAGCTCTTCGCCGCGCCCGCCGCGGCGGCCGAGCTCGCGCGCGGCGCGCCGCTTGGCCGACCCGTAGTCCAGGCCGGACTCGACGACCATTCGGGCGGCGGCCACGGCCACTTCCTCGGCAAAGGCGCTCACGGCAGTTCGACGTCTTCCATGCGGGCCAGGATTGTCGCCGCGCGCCCGATCACATAGGCCGAGGCGGGTCGTTTCTCGAACCGCTTGGGCGCCGGCAGCATCACCGCCAGCCGCGCCGATTGCTCCGCACCGAGCCGGGCGGCGTCGACCTGGAAGTAGTGGCGCGCCGCCGCCTGGGCCCCGAACACCCCTTCGCCCCATTCGACGCTGTTCAGGTAGATCTCCAGGATGCGCTGCTTGGACAGCAGCGCCTCGAGCATGAAGGTCACCGCCAGCTCCTGCCCCTTGCGCACCACGGTGCGCTCGCCCGACAGCAGCAGGTTCTTGGCCAACTGCTGGGTGATCGTCGAGCCGCCGACGATGCGCGCGCGCGCCGGCGACCGCGCCTGCGCGCGCTGGTTGCGTTCCCAGGCCTTCTCGATCGCGTCCCATTCGACGCCGCTGTGCTCGGCGAAGCCGGCATCCTCGCTCGCGATCACGGCGCGCTTCAGGTGGTCCGACAGGCGCGCGGCGGGCTGCCACTGCTGGCTCCAGTGGACCGGGCGGTGCGCGGTCAGCAGGCGCCAGGCTTCGCTGCGCTGGAAGGTCGTGGACTGCGGGTCGACGAAGGCGAGCAGCGCCACCCGAAGCGCGAAGACCAGCTGCAGCGCCAGCAGCGAAAGCACCAGCAGCGCCAGCAGCCGCAATGCCTGGCGCTTCAATGCGCCTCCAGCCGCGCGCGCAGTGCGGCCAGCACGGAGCCGGTCTCGGGGCGCACGCCGCGCCAGAAGAAGAAGGCTTCGGCCGCCTGCTCCACCAGCATGCCCAGGCCGTCGCGCGCACGAGCGCCGGCGCCTTGCGCCCATTGGAGAAAGGGCCGTGCCGCGGCGCCGTACATCAGGTCCACCGCCAGCGCGCCCGGCGCCAGCACCTCGGCACCCACCGGCACGGGAGCGGCCTGCAGGCTGCTCGCGGTCGCGTTGACGACGACGTCGAAGGCTGCCCCGGGCGCATCGATCGCCGCCGCCGCCAGCTTCACGCGGCGCGCATCGGCCAGCGCCGCATGGCGCGCGACCAGCGCGTCGGCGCGCTCGCGCGTGCGGTTGACCAGCACGACCCCGGCCGGCCCGGCTTCCAGCAGCGGCCCCAGCACGCCGGCCGCGGCGCCGCCGGCACCGACCAGCAGCACCCGGCGCCCGGCGAGTGGCTGGCCGGCATGGCGCTCGATGTCGCGCACCAGGCCGACGCCGTCGGTGTTGTCGGCCACCCAGCCTTCGGCGTCGAAGCGCAGCACGTTGGCGGCACCGGCCAGGGCCGCGCGCGGCGTCACGGTGCGCGCCAGGCGCACCGCCTCGAACTTGAAGGGCACCGTGACGTTGCAGCCGCGGCCGCCGCCGGCGGCGAACTCGCGCACCGAGGCCTCGAAGCCGTCCAGCGGGCACAGCACGCGGCCGTATTCCACCGGCTCGCCGGTCTGGCGCGCGAACTCGGCGTGGATGAAGGGCGACTGGCTGTGCGCCACCGGGTTGCCCAGCACCGCGTAGCGGTCCGTCATGCTCATCGTCCCGACAGCGTGGTTTCGAGCGCCTCGTCGCGCGTGAAGCGGAAGCGCGAGGTGACGACGATCTGGTCGGCCTGGCGCCGCATCGGGCCCGTGAAGGGACCGAAGGGCGAGGCCGCGCGCACGATCGCCACCGCCTGCTGGTCGAGCAGGCGCGAATGGCTGGGGCGCACGATCTCGGCGTCGACCACGTTGCCGGCGGCGTCCACCGTCACGTTCATCGTCAGCTCGCCGTAGAGCTTGCGGCCCTTGTATTCGGGGAAGTTGCGCGTGCCGCGGTCCTCGATCTTGCGCCGCAGCGAGTCGTAGTACAGCGCATAGACCTCCTCGCGCGTGGCGGGGCTGATGTAGCGCTTCTTCGGGCGCGCGTTCTCCTCGTTGATGCGCTTCTCGATCTCGGCCAGCAGGCGCAGCAGCTGGCGCCGCCGGTCCTCCTGGTCGCGCACGTCCTTCTGGCCTTCGTCGCGCCGGGGGTCCGGCGGCGGCATCGCCGCCAGCTCGCGCCGGATCTGCGTCAGCAACTGCTGCTGCTGTTCCTGCAGCTCGTCGATGCGCTTGCGCGCCTCGTCCACCGCGTCGCCGATCTGCACCGTCTGCATCGGCGGCAGCGGCGAGGTGGCGCGGCCCTTCTCGAGTTCACCGCCGCCGGCCAGGTGGGCCTGCGCGATCGCCTGCGCCTTCAGCGGTACCTCGTTCGACTTCGCGTTGACGAGGATGACCTCCAGCGGCGTGTCGCTGAACACGCGGTTGAAGGCCTCCGGGTCGACGAAGCGCACCGTCAGCAGCGCGCCGTGGAACGCGGCCGAGACCAGCAGCGCCCACTGCAGGGGCGAAAGCTCAGGCAGGCGCATGCCCGGGGTTCTCCTCGCCCGCGCCGATCTCGATCGCCAGCGCCAGCGGGCCGGCGGCCGGCGCTTCCTCGGCCTCGGCTTCCTCGGCTTCCACCGCGGCTTCGGCGGCGGCGGCTTCGGGCGTGGTCTCCAGCTTCGCCGCCAGCACGGCGTGCAGGTCCAGCGTCAGCAGGTCGATGCCGGTGATGCGCGCTCGCACCCGCGTGCCGCGCGCGAAGCCTTCGGTGCCGGGCACGCGGAACACCAGCGGCAGCGTCTCGGCGCGCACCAGGCCGTCCTTCATGACCGCGGCCTCGAGCTCGGCGCAGGCGTTCTGCTCCAGCCAGCGCAGCGTCCAGAAGCGTTCGATGCCGTTCTGGAAGTCGTTGTAGGCCGCATAGGCCGCGTCGAAGGCCGAGATGATGGAGAACAGCATCGCGTCCTTCGGCTTGAAGGGCGCCGCCAGCGCGGCCGTGCGGCCGTGGCGCGCGCAGGCGATGATCTGCCACTGGTTCACCAGGTCCACGTAGCGGCGCAGCGGCGAGGTGGCCCAGCTGTACTGCGCCACGCCCATGCCGGCGTGCGGCTGCGGCCGCGTGCCCATGCGCACCTTCACGCCCGGCGCCAGGCTGGCCTGGCTGCGGTAGATCGCCGGCACGCCCAGCTGCGCGAGCCAGCCGCCCCAGGTGCTGTTGGCCAGGATCATCGCCTCGCTCACGATCAGGTCCAGCGGCGCGCCGCGCCGGCGGGTGCCGATCGCCACCGTCTCGCTGCCGTCGGGCTCGCCTTCGTGACCCTGCAGGCGGAAGGTGTAGTCGGGGCGGTTGAAGGTCTCGGGCTTGCCGCGCACCTGCTCGCGCCGCGCCTTCAGTTCGCGCGCCAGCCGGAAGCAGAAGGCCAGCTCGGGCGCGAACGGGTAGCCGGCCGGCGCGCGGCCTTCCAGCGTCTCTTCGGTGACCGCGTCGTCCAGCTTGTCGTGGCGCAGGTTGGCCGCGATCGCCACCTGCTCCAGCCGCGTCTCGCTGGCGCGCACCTCGAGCGTGGCTTCGTCGAAGGTGACGTAGAGGCTCACGGCCGGGCAGTCGCGCCCTTCGATCAGCGTGTAGGCCCGCACCACGTCGTCGGGCAGCATGGTGATCTTCCAGCCCGGCATGTAGACGGTGGACAGGCGCTCGCGCGCCACCTTGTCGAGCGCCGAGTCGGGCGCGAAGGCGAGCGCCGGCGCGGCGATGTGCACGCCCAGCACCACGGTGCCGCTGCCCAGCCCTTGCACCGAGAGTGCGTCGTCGATCTCGGTGGTGTGCGAATCGTCGATCGAGAACGCCTGCACCGGCGCGCGCGGCAGGTCGGCACCGGCCGCCGGCACCGCCAGCGGCGGGAAGCCGGTGCCGCGCGGGAACTGCTCGAACAGGAAGCGCCGCCAGTGGAACTGGTAGGGGCTGGAGATGGCGCCGGCCGCCTTCAGCAGGTCCAGCGGCGCGCGCTGCGAACGGCGCGCCGCCTCGACCACCGCCTTGTATTCCGGCGCGTTCTTGTCGGGCTTGAAGAGGATGCGGTAGAGCTGCTCGCGCACCGGCGCCGGGCAGCCGCCGGCGGCGATCTCGCCTGCCCAGTCGTCGATCTGCGCCTGCACCTGGCGCTTGCGCTCGATGGCCAGCAGCGCCGCCTTCACGGTCTCTTCCGGCGCCTTGCGGAACTGGCCCTTGCCCAGGCGGCGGAAGTAGTGCGGCGCGTCGAACAGGCGGAACAGCGCCGCGGCCTGCTTCTCCGGCCCGGCGGCGGGCTCGAAGTAGTCGCGCGCGAGGTCGGCGAAGCCGAAATCCGAATCGGGCGCGAACTCCCAGGCCAGGTCGAGGTCGATCTCGGCGGCCAGCGCCTGGGCGCGGCTCAGCAACTCGGCCGGCTGGGGCTTCTCGAAGCGCAGCATCACGCTGGCCGACTTCACCTTCACGCGCTTGCCGCTGTCCAGCTCGACCTGCAGCGAAGCTTCGGCCTCGGACATCACTCGGCCGGCGTGGAACTTCCCCGCATCGTCGAACAGAACGTACATCGGGGGGATTGTGGCGCTAGACGGCGCCCGCGCCGGTGTCCAGTTCGAGGAATGCGAGCAGATGCGGCAGGTGCGTTTCGAAGTCCGACAGCGCGTGGTCGCCGCCTTCGAGCAGCCGCAGGTGCGCACCGGGGTAGCGGGCGGTCATCTCTCGCCAGTCGAGCAGCTCGTCGCCCTTGGCGATGACGGCGAAGTAGCGTTCGGGGCGGGTGACGGCGGGCACCATCAGCGCGCGCAGCTCGTCGACGTATTCGGGCCGGAAGAAGAAGTGCTGCGCCGGGTCGTGGAAGGCGGTCTGCTCGCCGATGTAGGCCGCCAGGTCGCGCGCCGGGTCCACCGCCGGGTTCAGCAGCACGGCGCGCCAGCCGGTCGCTTCGGCCACCGCCGTGGCGTAGAAGCCGCCGAGCGAACTGCCCAGCACCGCCGAGCTGTCGCGCGGCCAGCCGGCGATGCCTTCGCGCACGAGCGCCATCGCCTCGCGCGGCGAAGGCGGCAGCTGTGGGCACCACCAGTGCACGTCCGGCCGCTGCTCGGCCAGCCAGCGGCGCAGGCGCTGCGCCTTGAACGACTGGGGCGAGGAACGGAATCCGTGCAGGTACAGGAGGTGGCTGGTCTTCATGCCGCAGGCCGGTGGCGAGGGCGCCGATTCTAGGAAGCCGCGGGCACCGCGCCGGCGCGCTCGCGCAGCCGGCGCAGGCGTGCCGGCCAGTCCGGTTCCGGCGCGGCCAGGTTCAGCGCCTGCGCATCCAGCCCTTCCAGCAGCGGCAGCGCCTCGCCGGCGCGGCCCAGGTCGATGCGGCAGTCGGCCAGCGCGAAGCGGATCTGCTGCGCCTGCGGCGCGTTCTCGGCCAGGAAGGCACGTGCCCGCTGCAGCGCCTGCGCCAGCAGTGGCTCGGCGCGTGCCGCGTCGCCGCCGCGGTGCAGCGCCACCGCGTGGTTCGTCGCCACCGTCAGCGTGTAGCTGCTGCCTTCGCCCAGCAGCGCCGCGAAGCCAGCCCGCACCTCGGCCCAGCCGGTGGCGGCGCCGGACCAGTCGTGCCGGCGGAAGCGCAACTCGGCCAGCGTGTCCAGCGCCGTCAGCGTCTGGCGGTGGCGCGGGCCCAGGCGCGCCGCCAGGTGCGCCGCGGCCTGCTCCAGCAGCGGCTGCGCCTCGGCCAGCCGGCCCTGGCGCACCAGCGCGACGCCGAGGCCGACACGCGTGTAGTTCGGGCGCGGATGCTCGTCGCCCTGGCGTTCGACCTGCTCGGCCAGCAGGCGGCGGTACAGGGCTTCGGCCTCGGCGTGGCGCTCCAGCATCACCAGGTTGTCGGCGAGCGCGAAGAGGATGCTGCCGCGCGCTGGCTCGTCGACCATGCCCTCCACGAGCGTGGCCGCTTCCTGCAGCGGCGCCAGCGAAGCCTCGATCGAGCCGTCGCCCGAGACCACCCACGACTTGACGAACAGCAGCCGGGCGCGGAAGAGCGGCGCTTGCGCCGAAGGCGGGCCGGCGGCGGCGTCGATCAGCGCGGCCTGCTCGGCCGCCTCGTCCAGGCGCGAGAGCTGCACCAGGTCCAGCGCCAGCCGCAGGCGCGCTTCCAGCAGCGACTGCCGCAGTTCGGCGGCGGCCGGACCCTGCGCCGACCCGGCCGCCGGGGCCAGCGCCGCCACCGCGCGGCGGCCGGCCTGCACCGCTTCCTGCGAACGTGAAAGCTCGCTCAGCGCCAGCTGCAGCGCGGCGTGCAGCGTGCCGCGCACGGCGTCCGAAAGCGCGGCGTACTTCGTGTCCACGCGCTCGGCGGCGCCGGCCAGCGCCTCGGCCACCGTGATGTCGGCGCGGCCCTGCAGCGCCGGGTTGGCCGCGCCGACCAGGTCTTCGCGCAGCAGGCGGCCGAGCGCACGCAGCGCCTCGTTCTGGCGCTCCAGCGCCTGCGCGCGCTCGCGTTCGGCACGCGCCGCCTCGGCCGCGCGCTCGAGCCGCCGCTCGGGCAGCCGGCGCAGGCGTTCGGCGAGCGCGGCTGCGCCGGGCAGGCGGCGCGCGGGGTCGATGTCGGTCGCGAGCGCGATGTCCTCGCGCAGCAGTTCGTCTTCGATCTCGCGTTCCCAGCCCGGCGCGAGCGGCCGCCGCAGGTCGCCGGCGAGCAGCTGGAACAGCACCACGCCGAGCGCGAAGACGTCGCTCGCCGGACCCGGCGCGGCGCCGGCCAGCAGTTCGGGCGCGATGTAGTACGGCGTGCCCGAGCTGGCGTCGCGGCCGTCCAGCGTGAGGCCCAGGCGCGTGAGCTGCAGCCGTTCGATCTGCGCCGGGTCCAGCAGGCGGCCGCTGCCGAAGTCGGTCAGCCGCACCTGCAGGCGGCCGCCCGCGGACTGCAGCAGCACGTTGGCCGGCTTCAGGTCGCCGTGCAGCACTTCGGCGCCATGCGCGGCGGCCAGCGCGTCGGCGATCTGCAGCGCCATCTCCAGCCGCTGCGCGGGCGACAGCCCTGCCAGCCGCGACGACGCGCCCTCGGTGGTCGCGGCCCACTGGTCGAGGCTGTCGCCGCCCCACTCACATTCGATCCAGAAAGGCGGCGCGTCGAAGCTGGCGTCCAGCACGCGCGGCATGTCGGGCCGTTCGCCGAGCGCCTTGCGCAACACGCGCGTGAGCGTCAGCTCGCGCTTGAGCTCGGCCAGTTGGCCGGCGTTGCGGGCGAACTTGTAGACCCGCCGGTCGGCGGTGCGCGGCTGCTCGGCGAGCCAGGTCTCGCAACGCTCGGACCGGCCGAGCCGGCGCACCAGCAGGTGGCGCGGCCGCCCCGGCACCGCCAGGCCGGCAGCCAGCGGCGGCATGCCCGGCACGTCGGCGGCAGCCGCCCCGTGCTGCACGGCGGCGTCGAGCCGGTAGCCTTCGCGCGCCACGGTGACGATGGCGCCGCCCTCCGCCCCGAGCGCGCCGCGCAGCTTGGAGACGGCGCTCGCCAGCACGTGCTCGACGGTGACGCTCTCGCCCCAGACGGCGGCGTAGAGCGCGTCGCGCGAGACCGTGCGGCCGGCCTGGCGCAGCAGCACCGCCAGCACGCGCAGCGGCTTGGGCTGCACCGTGACCACGCGGCCGCCGACCCGCAGTTCGAAGCGCGACTCGTCGAACTCGGCGGCACCGAAGCGGTAGCGCTGCGGCCCGGCTGGCGAGGGGTCGGTCATGGGCAAATTCTGCTTCAGCGGGCTCATCGGTGATCGATCGGTGAACCCGCCGTGAGGACTGGCGAGACGCTTGTCCCTTCCACTGAGACGCAGCGGGGCCCGCGGGGCACCGGTCGCATCGCAGGAGGAAGACGACATGCTCAGGGAAGTCCTTCGAGGCTCTGGTGGCGTCATGCGCCTGGTGGCGGCCGCCTTGCTGGCCACCCTGGCGGGATGCGGAAGCTCCCCCGATCCCGCCCCGGGTCCGAACGCCGACGGCCCGCCCGCCATCAGCACCGCGCCGGCCGACGTGAACGTGGTGGCGGGCGACGCGGCCACCTTCACCGTCGCGGCCACCGGCACCGGCACGCTGGCCTACCAGTGGCTGCGCGACGGCAGCGCGATCGCCGGCGCCACCGCAGCGAGCTACACGCTGGCGTCGGCCGCACTGGGCGACGATGGTGCCCATTTCGCGGTGCGTGTCAGCAACGCCACGGGCGGCGTGGACAGCACGGCGGCCCGCCTGGGCGTGCGTTCGCCGATCACCGGCGGGCCGGCTTCGGTGAACGTCGCCACCGGCAACACCGCCACCTTCACTGTCGTCGCCGAAGGCCATGCGCTGTCGTACCAATGGCAGCGCGACGGGGCCGACATCGCCGGCGCGGTGGCCGCCAGCTACACCACGCCCGCGCTGTCGTTGGCCGACAGTGGCGCCAGCTTCCGCGTGCGCGTCACCAACGGCAGCGTGTCGGTGCTGAGCGGCGCGGCCGCGCTCACGGTGGACACCAGCGTCGCGAACGGCGTGCGTCCGCTCCGGCTGGCCGCCGGCATCGGCTACTCGATGGCCGTGCGCGCCGACGGCCGCGTGCTGATCTGGGGCACCGCCAACGGCCTGGCCACCTCGCCTGCGGCCGTGGGCGGCACGCCGGTGGCCGGCAGCGCGGCGCGCGTGGTGACTGGGCTCGCCGGCATCGCGCAGGTCGTGGCCGACACGGCCAACCTGGCCGACGACGCGCTCGCCGTGGACGGCGGCGGCCAGGTCTGGCGCTGGGGCTGGGGCGACACGCCGCTGGCGCCCATCCTGGCCAGCCCGACCGCCTTCGCCGCGCTGAGCCCGGCGGTCGCCTTCGCGCGCTGCACGCCTTACCTGCCCAAGAAGGTCAACCTGGTGCTGCGCGCCGACGGCACGGTGTGGGTCGACGGCACCGGCGCGGTGGCCGGCCTCGACCACGTGGTCTCGCTCAGCGAAACGGGCACCGGCAGCAACCTCGCGGGTTGCACGCCCTACGCGGTGAAGAACGACGCCAGCGTGTGGGCGATCCACGTCAACGCCGCCCGCAACGGCGTCGACTCGGTGGTCGCGGTGGCCGGCCTGCCGGCGGCGACGCAGGTCTCCTGCGGCGGCGACAACCTGGGCGGCGGCTACTGCCTGGTGCGCGCCGCCGACGGCAGCGTCTGGGCCTGGGGCTCGAACGACCTCGGCCAGCTCGGCGACGGCACGACCACCGGCCGCACGATCCCGTTCCAGGTGCCCGGCCTGTCCGGCATCACGCGCGTGCTCGCCGGCACCATCGCCACGTCGATGGCGGTCTCCGGCAGCGGCGTGCTCTACACCTGGGGCGGCGGCAGCGGCCGCGCCGCGCCCGAGGACGCGCGCGTGCCGGGCGCGCTGGGCGGCTGGACCGACGTGAAGGACATGGCGGCCGGCTTCGGCTTCGCGCTCGCCAAGCGCGCCGACGGCTCGGTCTGGGGCTGGGGCACCAACAGCTCGGGCGAGCTGGGCGACGGCACGACGGCGCAGCGCAACACGCCGGTGCGCGCGGTGGGCATCAACCTGAACTGAGGGCGGACAGGAGCTTGGCGTGGATGCCGCCGAAGCCGCCGTTGCTCATCACGAGCACGTGGTCGCCCGGCTTCGCGGCCCGCACGATGGCGGCCACCAGCGCGTCCACCGAGTCCGCCACCTGCGCCTTCGCGCCCAGCGGCACCAGCGCGTCGCGCACGCTCCAGCCGTAGTCGCCCTGGAGGCCGAACACGAGGTCGGCTTCCTCCAGCGACCAGGGCAGGCGGTCCTTCATGGTGCCCAGCTTCATCGTGTTCGAGCGCGGCTCGAAGACGGCGACGATGCGGTCGGCCCCCACCTTGCGGCGCAGGCCGTCCAGCGTGGCGCGGATCGCGGTGGGGTGGTGGGCGAAGTCGTCGTAGACCTTCACGCCGCCGGCCTCGCCGCGCAGTTCGAGCCGGCGGCGCACGTTCTCGAAGCGCGCCAGCGAGGCGGCGGCGGCATCGGGCGCCACGCCCACGTGTTCGGCGGCGCCGATGGCGGCGAGCGCGTTCATCTGGTTGTGCTCGCCCAGCAGCGACCATTCGACGCGGCCGATCTTCAGGCTGCCGCGCAGCACGTCGAAGGCATGCGGCTCGCCGCGCGCGCACAGGCCGCCGGGTTCCTCGCGCTTGGTGCCGAAGCGCTGCACCTCGCTCCAGCAGCCGCGCGCCAGCACCGACTGCAGCGCCTTGTCCTTCGAGTTCACGATCAGCCGGCCTTTGGAAGGCACGGTGCGCACGAGGTGGTGGAACTGGGTCTCGATGGCGGCCAGGTCGGGGAAGATGTCCGCGTGGTCCATCTCCAGGTTGTTCAGCACCGCGGTGCGCGGCCGGTAGTGCACGAACTTGCTGCGCTTGTCGAAGAGCGCGGTGTCGTACTCGTCGGCCTCGATGACGAAGCACTTGCCCTTGCCCAGCCGCGCCGAGACGCCGAAGTTCTGCGGCACGCCGCCGACCAGGAAGCCGGGCTCCAGGCCGGCCTGGTCGAGGATCCAGGCCAGCATGGACGTGGTCGTCGTCTTGCCGTGCGTGCCGGCCACCGCCAGCACGTGGCGGCCGAAGAGCACGTGCTCGGCCAGCCACTGCGGGCCGCTGGTGTAGGCGGCGCCGGCATCGAGCACCGCTTCCATCAGCGGGTTGCCCCGCGTGACGACGTTGCCGACGACGAAGACGTCGGGTGCCAGCGCCAGCTGGTCGGCGCCGAAGCCTTCGATGAGGTCGATGCCGAGCGCGCGCAGCTGGTCGCTCATCGGCGGGTAGACGTTGGCGTCGCAGCCGGTCACGCGGTGGCCGGCCTCGCGCGCCAGCGCGGCCAGCCCGCCCATGAAGGTGCCGCAGATGCCGAGGACGTGCAGGTGCATCGTCAGCCGCGCAGCGCCTCGGCGGCCGCTTCCACCGTGGCGGCGATGTCGGCCTCGCTGTGCGCCGCGCTCACGAAGCCGGCTTCGTAGAGCGCCGGCGCCAGGTACACGCCGCGCTGCAGCATGGCGTGGAAGAAGCGGTTGAAGCGTTCCTTGTCGGTCGCCATCACGGCGCCGTAGTTCTGCGGCAGCCGGTCGGCGAAGAAGAAGCCGAACATGCCGCCTTCGCTGTCGCCGACGAAGGGCACGCCGGCCTTGCGCGCCGCGCCCGTGAGGCCTTCGACGAGCGAACGCGTCTTCGCCGCCAGCGCCTCGAAGAAGCCGGGCTTGGAGATCTCCTTCAGCGTGGCCAGCCCGCAGGCGGTGGCCACCGGGTTGCCGCTGAGCGTGCCGGCCTGGTAGACCGGGCCCAGCGGCGCCAATTGCTGCATCACGTCCTTCGTGCCGCCGAAGGCCGCCAGCGGCATGCCGCCGCCGATGACCTTGCCGAACACGCTCATGTCGGGCCTGAAGCCGGGGATGAGCTTCGCGTACACGCTCTGCGCGCTGCCCAGCGCGACGCGGAATCCGGTCATCACCTCGTCGAAGACGAACAGCGCGCCGTGCTGCGTGCACAGCTCGCGCACGCGCTTCATGAAGGGCACGCTGGCGCGCACGAAGTTCATGTTGCCGGCGATCGGCTCGATCATCACGCAGGCGATCTCGCGTCCGTGGGCGGCGAAGGCCTGCTCGATCTGCTCGAGGTTGTTGTATTCCAGCACCATCGTGTGCTGCACCACCTCGGCCGGCACGCCGGCACTCGTCGGGTGGCCGAAGGTGGCCAGGCCCGAGCCGGCCTTCACCAGCAGCGCGTCGGCATGGCCGTGATAGCAGCCTTCGAACTTGACGATGCGGCTGCGCCCGGTGGCACCGCGCGCCAGGCGCAGCGCGCTCATGCCCGCTTCGGTGCCGCTGGAGACGAGCCGGATCTGCTCCACCGAAGGTACCTGGGCGATGATGGCCTCGGCCAGTTCCACTTCGCGCTCGGTCGGCGCGCCGAAGCTGAAGCCGTCGCGCGCGGCCCGCTGCACCGCTTCCAGCACCGCCGGGTGGCCGTGGCCCAGGATCATCGGGCCCCAGGAGCCGATGTAGTCGATGTAGCGCTGGCCTTCGGCGTCCCACAGGTAGGCGCCTTCGGCGCGGCGGATGAAGCGCGGCGTGCCGCCGACGGCGCGGAAGGCGCGCACCGGCGAGTTCACGCCGCCGGGGATGACGCGCTGGGCGCGCGCGAACAGCTCTTCGTTAGTGGACACGGCGCGGGGCCCCTCCCTTGGTCTTCGGTTCCTCGGCCGGCGGTTCGGCCTCTTCGACGGCGGCGCCGGCCTCGCCTTCCTCCGGCGGCGGCAGGGCCCAGAAGAAGCGGTCGGGCACCACGTTGCCCATGCCGGGGCGGAAGCCCGCGTCCAGGCTCTGGTCCAGGAACGACAGCGCCTCGCCCACCGCGGCCTGCAGTTCGCTGCCGGCGGCCAGCAGCGCGGCCAGCGCCGCCGAGAGCGTTTCGCCGGCGCCGACGAAGGCGGTGTCGAAGCGCTCGAACTTCTCGCCCGTGAGCGCGCCCTGCGGCGACGCCAGCACGTTGTCGATGAACTGCTCGGCGCCCTTGGCCGGCAGCAGGATGCCGGTGACGAGCACGTAGCGCGTGCCGTGCTCGGCGGCGGCCACGGCCAGTTCGCGCGCCGAGGGCGGGCGCTCGCTGTCCCAGTCGGGCAGCAGGAAGTCCTGCAGCGTCTTGTGGTTGCCCACCAGCACCTCGGTGGCGGGCAGGATGAGCTCGCGGAACGCGTCCAGGTAGGGCTGGAGCTTGTCTTCCTCCAGCCAGGACAGGCCGGGCAGGTAGGTGACGAGCGGGATGTCGGCGTAGTCCGACAGGATCTCGGCAACCGCGCTCACGTTGTCGGCGTTGCCCAGGAAGCCCACCTTCCAGCCGGCGATGGTGACGTCTTCGAGGATCGAACGCGCCTGCTCGGCGACTGCCTCGTCGTCGATGTCGTGGCTGTCGAATACCTCGGCCGTGTCGCGCATCACGATCGTCGTCGTCACCGGCAGCGCGTGGGCGCCCATCGCGGCTATCGTCGACACGTCGGCGGCCAGCCCGCCCGCGCCGCTGGGGTCGCTGGCGTTGAAGGTCATCACGCTGGCGGGCGCCGGCGGTTCGCCGGCAGGCTCTTCAGCCGGCACGGCCGCTTGGGGTTCGGAAGTCATGGTGGGCCTTTGCGCCGCCCTCGTCCGGCAGGGCGCGCCGGACTTCTAGCGGAATCTGAGGATTGGTGCGTATGTCCTCACAAATCCTTGATTTTCTGCGGAAGTGCGTGGCTACAATCGTCGACCATTGTAGTGAGTGGCCGTCATAACGTGAGTCAAAGCCGAACCTGGATGTGCCTGATCTGCGGCTGGATCTACGACGAAGCCGCAGGCGATCCGGAACACGGCATTCCCCCGGGCACCGCCTGGGCCGATGTGTCGATGAACTGGACCTGTCCGGAGTGCGGGGCGCGCAAGGAAGACTTCGAGATGGTCGAGATCTGAGCCGGGACGACGAGGGCCGGCCAGTCGCGTAAGAGGAGAGACTGCAAGTGGACCCTGAAGTTTCCGACGCCGGATCCGGCGGGGCGAAGGTCCTCGTCATCGACGACAGCAACACCATCCGCCGCAGCGCCGAGATCTTCCTGCGCCAGGGCGGTCATGAAGTGGTGCTGGCCGAGGATGGCTTCGACGCGCTGGCCAAGGTCAACGACCACGATCCCGAGCTGATCTTCTGCGACATCCTGATGCCGCGCCTGGACGGCTACCAGACCTGCGCCATCATCAAGCGCAACCCGCGCTTCGCGCACGTGCCGGTGATCATGCTCTCGTCCAAGGACGGCCTGTTCGACAAGGCGCGCGGCCGCATGGTCGGCTCCCAGGACTACCTGACCAAGCCGTTCACGAAGGAACAGTTGCTGCGCGCGGTGGAGTCGTTCCGCCGCGTCACCGGCTGAACGAAGGCCGGCGCGCCGCCGAAACGCCCAAGGACGACCTCATGGCGATCCAGAAGATCCTGGTTGTCGACGACTCGAAGACCGAACTGCACCACTTGTCCGAGATCCTGGGCAAGCGCGGCTACAGCGTGCGCACCGCCGAGAACGGCGACGAGGCCATGCGCCGGCTGGCCGAGGAGAAGCCCGACCTCATCCTGATGGACGTGGTGATGCCGGGCGCCAACGGCTTCCAGCTCACGCGCTCGATCACCCGCGACCCGCGCTTCGCCGGCGTGCCGGTCATCATGTGCACCAGCAAGAACCAGGAGACCGACAAGGTGTGGGGCATGCGCCAGGGCGCGCGCGACTACATCGTCAAGCCGGTCCAGGCGGAGGAACTGCTGGCCAAGATCAAGGCCTTCGACTAGCGGCACATGGCCAACCGCGAAGCACTGCGCGAGCTCCAGAGCCGGCTGGCGCAACGGCTGCGGGCCGTGCGCGACGAATCGCCCGCGCAGTCGTGGCTGGCCGTCGAATGCGGCGGCCAGGGCCTGCTGGTGGCGCTGCCCGGCGCGGGCGAAATCTTCCCTTTTGCGGGCGTGATGCCGGTGCCGCACACGCGGCCCTGGTTCGTCGGCGTGGCCAACCTGCGCGGCGGGCTGCACGGCGTGATCGACCTCGCCGCCTTCCTGGGCCTGCGGCCGACCATGTCCGCGCCCGAGGCGGTGCGCGAGAACGCCCACCTGCTGTCGCTGTCGGCCGGCCTGGGCAGCCACAGCGCGCTGCTGGTGGAGAAGCTGGCGGGCCTGCGCAGCGCCGCGCAGCTGCAGCCCGAAGCCGACGACGGCGCGCCGCGGCCCAGCTTTGCCGGGAGGCGCTGGCGCGACGTCGACGGCCGCGTCTGGCAGGAACTGGACCTGCCGGCGCTGGCGCAGCACGAGCAGTTCCTGGCCATCGGTGATTCGATGGCCGGCTGACCGACAACAAGACAGCAAAACGAGCACGAGGACCCACATGAGCTTGCTGGATCGCATGAAGGGGATGGGCAAGGGCAAGCCGGAGGCGGACGCGCCAGCCACCATCGAGGAAGACCGGCCGCCGGCCAACCCGATGGAAGCGACGATGCGCCTGGGCCCGGGCACGATCACGCAGGACGGGCCGCCGACGCAGACCGAGGGCGACTCGTCCATCATTTCCGAGGCCGCGCCCTCCGAGATGGCGGCCGAATACAACGAGACGCGGCTGCAGGCCGACGCCGACGAGATGGCGGCGCTGGGCACCGGCCTGCCGGTCATCGGCCACTGGCCGGCGGCGCGCCAGCAGCGGCTGCTGCTGGCGCTGTTCGGCGCCGGCATCCTGCTGCTCGTCATTGCCGGCATCTCGGCCATCGTGGCCAGCAACCGCAGCGCGGCGCAGGTGGGCGCCGCCGGCCAGGCGCAGACGCAGTCGCAGCGGCTCGCGAAGTCGGTCTCGCAGGCGCTGCTGGGCAGCCAGGGCGCCTTCCCGGAAGTGAAGGAAAGCGCCGAGGTGCTGGCGCACAACGTGCGCGGCCTGAAGAACGGCGACGCCGACGTGCCGGCCGCGCCCGCGTCGCTGCAGGACGCGGTGGACAAGCTGCTGCCGCTGGTCGACCGCGCCGAAAAGAGCGCCGGCGCGGTGCTGGGCCAGCAGAAGACGCTGACCCAGGTGGGCGCGGCGCTCAAGACCATCAACCGCCAGTCGGCCGACCTGCTGGAGACCGCCGAGACGGTGTCCTCGCTCAAGCTGCAGGCCGGCGCCTCGGCCGCCGAGCTGTCGGCGGTGGGCCAGCTGGTGATGCTGACGCAGCGCATCGGCAAGAGCGCCAACGAGTTCCAGACCATGGAAGGCGTCAGCGCCGAGGCGGTGTTCCTGCTCGGCAAGGACCTGAACTCGTTCCGCGAGATCGCCGAGGGCCTGGTCAACGGCAACCCCGAGCTGCGCCTGCCCGGCACCAAGGACCCGCAGGCGCGCGAACGGCTGCAGCAGCTGCTCAAGCAGTACGACGAGACGCGCACGCAGGCGAGCGCGATCCTGGGCAACCTGCAGGGCCTGGTGGCCGCGCGCGAGGCCCAGACCGTCATCGTGGCCGACAGCGAACCGCTGCGCCGCGGCCTGGACGAGCTGCAGACCGCGCTCGGCCGTGCCGGTGGCTTCGGCTTCGGCACCATCCTCGGGCTGGTGCTGGCGCTGGCGTTGATCGTCGTCGGCGGCCTCGGCCTGCTGCGGCTGTTCGTGGTCGACCAGACCACGCGCGCCCGGCTCGCCGAAGCGCAGCGCCACGAGGCCGAGCGCCAGGAGCAGGAAGCCAAGCGCGTCAACGACGCCAACCAGGCGGCCATTCTGCGGCTCATGAACGAACTGCAGACGGTGGCCGAGGGCGACCTCACGCAGCAGGCCACCGTGACCGAGGACATCACCGGCGCGATCGCCGACTCGGTGAACTACACGGTGGAGGAGCTGCGCACGCTGGTGTCCGCGGTGCAGAGCACGGTGGCGCGCGTGACCGACACCACGCAGCAGGTGGAGCAGACCTCGACCGAACTGCTCGCCGCGTCGACCGAGCAGCTGCGCGAGATCCGCGACACCGGCGAATCGGTGCTGCAGATGGCCGGCCGCATCAACGAGGTGGCGGCGCAGGCGCAGCAGACGGCCCAGGTGGCGCGCCGTTCGCTGGAGGCCGCCGAGACCGGTCTGCAGTCGGTGCAGAACACGATCGGCGGCATGAACTCCATCCGCGACCAGATCCAGGAGACCTCCAAGCGCATCAAGCGCCTGGGCGAAAGCTCGCAGGAGATCGGCGAGATCACCGAGCTGATCTCGGACATCACGGAACAGACCAACGTGCTGGCGCTCAACGCCGCCATCCAGGCGGCGAGCGCGGGCGAGGCGGGACGCGGCTTCTCGGTGGTGGCCGAGGAAGTGCAGCGCCTGGCCGAACGCTCGGGCGACGCGACGCGCCAGATCGCGGCCATCGTGCGCACCATCCAGACCGACACCCAGGACGCGGTCGCCGCCATGGAGCGCAGCACCCAGGGCGTGGTCGAAGGCGCACGGCTGTCCGACGCCGCCGGCTCCGCGCTCGGCGACATCGACCGCGTGACGCGCCAGCTCGCCGAGCTGATCGAGCAGATCTCCAGCCAGGCCAGCCGCGAGGCCGAGTCGGCCAACGTGGTGGCCGAGAACATCCAGCACATCTTCGCCGTCACCGAGCAGACCGGCGAAGGCACGCGCTCGACGGCGCAGATGGTGCGCGAGCTGTCGCGCACCGCGGAAGAACTGAAGGCTTCGGTGGCGCGCTTCAAGGTGGCTTGAGGCTCCCCGGACGAAGGACGACGCGATGAACGCAGTGCTCAGCCCGCCCGGCCGCGACGACGTCAGCACGCTCGCCTGGGTGCACGGCGAACTGCGCCGCTCGCTCGAGGCCGCCCACAAGGCGCTGCGCCGCTACCTGAAGGAAGCCGAGGCGCTGGCCGACTCCGACGTCGACGTGGTCGACCCCTCGGTGCTGCGCTCGGCGCGTGCCCACCTGCACCAGGGCGTGGGCGCGCTCGAGCTCGTGGGCCAGCCGGCGCCGGCGCAGGTGCTGCGCGCTTCGGAAGCGGCCGTCCAGCGGCTCGCGGCGAAACCCAAGCAGATCGACCTCAAGGCGGTCGAGACCATCGAGCGCACCTCGTTCGCGCTGCTCGACTACCTGGCGCGCGTGCTGGCCGGCAAGCCGGTTTCGCCGGTGGCGCTGTTCCCGCAGTACCGCGCCGCGCAGGCGCTGGCCGGTGCCGACCGCATCCACCCCGCCGACCTCTGGCAGGGCTCGTCCGATTGGCACGAGCTCTCGGCCGACCCCACCGTCAACCCGCGTGCCGCCGATGACGAGGCGCGCAGCCTGATGGAAACGCAGGTGCTGGCGCTCATGCGCCACCCGGATCCGCGCACGCTGGGCGCGATGAGCGACCTCTGCGCCGAACTCGCCGCAGGCGCCGGCCACGGCGGCAGCGGCTCGCGCCTGGCCACGCTGTGGCAGCTGGCTTCGGCCTTCTTCGAGGCGCAGTCCAACGGCCTGCTCGCCAACGACGTCTATTCCAAGCGTGTCGCCTCGCGCCTGCTGGCGCAGCTGCGTGCCAGCGTGAAGGGTCAGGACGAGCCTTCGGACCGGCTGGGCCACGACCTGCTGTTCTTCTGCTCGCACGCGAAGAAGCCGGGCGCGGCCGCGCCCTCGCCGCGGCTGGAACTGGTGCGCCGGGCCTGGAAGTTCGACGACAGCGCCGAGATCGACTACGAGACGCCGCGCCTGGGCCGCCACGACCCGGCCTGGATCACGCAGGCCAAGAAGCGTGTCGCCGGCGCGAAGGACTCCTGGTCGGCGGTGGCCGGCGGCGAGCTGCACCGGCTGAACGGCCTCGGCGAGCAGTTCGCGCTCGTCGGCGACTCGCTGCAGCGCCTGTTCCCTTCGGGCGAGGTGCTCGCCGGATCGCTGCAGACCGCGGTCACGCAGACCGTCGCCTCCGGCGCCGCGCCGCCGCCGCAGCTGGCGATGGAGGTCGCCACCTCCATCCTCTACGTCGACGCCTCGCTCGAGGACGGCGAGTTCGACCAGCCCGAGCTCGGCGAACGCGTGCAGCGCCTGGCGCGCCGCATCGACGAGGTGCGCGTCGGCCAGGAAGCGCAGCCGCTGGAAGTCTGGATGGAGGAGCTGTACCGCCGCGTCAGCGACCGCCAGACCATGGGCAGCGTGGTGCAGGAGCTGCGCAGCACGCTGTCGGAAGTCGAGAAGCAGATCGACCAGTACTTCCGCGACCCGAGCCAGCGCCAGACGCTGATCCCGGTGCCCAACCAGCTCTCGGCAATGCGCGGCGTGCTCTCGGTGCTGGGCCTCGACCAGGCCTCGCACGCGGTGGTGCGCATGCGCGACGACGTCGACGCGCTCGCCGAGACCGAGGTCGACCCGCAGCGTGCCGCGCAGGCCGGCACCTTCGACCGCCTGGCCGACAACCTGGGCGCCCTGAGCTTCCTGATCGACATGCTGAGCGTGCAGCCCGCGCTCGCCAAGTCGCTGTTCCGCTTCGACCCCGAGACCGGCAACCTGACCGCGGTGATGGGCCAGAGCGAACGGCCCTCGGTCTTCGCCTCCTTCGACCCGACGCGCCCGCTCGAGACCACCCCCGCCACGCTGAGCCCGCCGCTGGCGGCCGTCTCGG
>CAYVXO010000101.1:0-20556 GCA_964454485.1 uncultured Rubrivivax sp. | reverse complement strand
GGCGGGCGCGGCCGGCACGCGCTGCAGAAGCGCTTCCACCAGCGCCGCCAGCGGCATGCCGTGGTAGACATGGTGGCCCATCGTGACGTCGCCGTCGAAAACGTGGATCGCATGCCGGATGTCGATGCGCCGCGCCGAGACCGCGAAGTCAGTGTCGGAGACGATCACGCCCAGCAGCAGCAGGCCGTCGGAGCCTTCCACGCGTTCGCTCACCTGCGGGTCGCCGGCCAGGCCCAGGTAGCGGCCGGCCAGCGGCAGGTCTTCCTCGGCCATCAGCCCGGCGCCCATGACGTTGGTGACGACCGGAATGGCGAGCCTTCGCGCCAGCTCGGCCACGCGCGCTTCCAGGCCGTAGCGGCGCACTTCCACGCCCACCATCAGGAGCGGCCGCGCGGCGGCACGCAGGCGCGCCAGCATCTCGTCGGCGCAGGCGGCCAGGCGGTCGGGGTCGAAGGGCTGCACGCGGCGCGGCGGCACCTCGGCGCAGGGCGCGGCGGGCATGTCGCGCGGAATCTCCAGGTACACCGGGCGCGAACGCTCGAGCGCGGTGTCCAGCACGCGCGCGATCTGCGCCGGCGCCTCGCGTGCGTCGTCCAGGCGCGCGCGGTCGGCGGTGATCTCGCCGAACACGCGCCACTGCGTGTCCAGCGTCTTCACCTGGTGGTGCAGCAGGAAGCCGCTGGCCGCCTCGTGCGCGGCCGGGGCGCCGGAGAGCACCACCACCGGCACCCGTTCGGCGTAGGCCGCCGCCACCGCGTTGACCAGGTTCAGTGCGCCGGCGCCGTAGGTCACCGCGGCCACGCCCAGGCCGCCGCGCGAACGCGCCGCGGCGTCGGCCGCGAAGCCCACGCCGGGTTCGTGCGAGAGCGTGTGCACGGGCAGGATCTCCAGCTGCTCGAACTGGCGGAACAGCGGCAGCGCGAAGTCGCCGGGGATGCCGAAGATCTCGGTGGCGCCGCGCGCCTTCAGGGCGTGCAGCAGGGCAGCAGTCAGGTTCACGAGGTGTCTTGCCAGGGGCGGTCTTCCAGGGGTGCGGCAGTGTGTGGGTGGCCGCGCCTGGCCGATCTGGCCCATGTCAAGGATTGCCGCGCAGGAGCATCATGCGGCCCCATGCACTCGCCCCCGCCGCGCGACACCCAGGTCTACGGCCATGCGGGCGGGCGCGCGCTGGAGCTCGACATCATCGGCGCGGCACCGGGCGACAAGCGGCCGGCGCTGCTGTGGATCCACGGCGGCGGGCTCATCTTCGGCTCGCGCCGCATCTCGCCGCGGCCGGCCTTCCTGCAGCTGCTGCTGGAGCGCGGCTTCGTGGTCTTCTCGATCGACCACCGGCTGGCGCCGGAGACGAAGCTGGCCGACATCTTCGACGACGTGCTGCAGGCCTGGCGCTGGCTGCACGGCGAAGGCGTGCAGCGCTTCAGCGCCGACGCCGGCCGCTGCACGATCGCCGGCGCTTCGGCCGGCGCCTACCTCGCGCTGCTGGCCGCCACGCGCGCCACGCCGCGGCCGCGGGCGCTGGCATCGTTCTGGGGCTATGGCGACATTCTCGCCCCCTGGGAGACCGAGCCGAGCGCGCATTACCGGCAAGGCGACCTGGTCACGCGCGAACAGGCACTGGCTTCGCTGGCCGCGCCGCCGGTGCAGGACCCCAGCCTGGGCCCGGACCGTTCCATCTTCTACCTGTACTGCCGCCAGCAGGGCCTGTGGGTGCCCGAGGTCACGGGCCTGGATGCGCGACGCGACGCCGCCGCGCTGGAGGCCTGGTGCCCGCTGCTCCACGTGAGCGCCGACTTCCCGCCCGCGGTGCTGGTGCACGGCCAGGCCGACACCGACGTGCCGCACGAGCAGTCGGCGCTGCTGGCCGCGGCATTGCAGCGCGCGGGCGTGCGGCACCGTTTCCTGTCGCTGCCCGGCGCCGGCCATGGATTCGCGGGTGCGCAGGTGGAAGACGCGGCGGCCGCCGAACGAGAAGTGGTCGACTTCCTGTTGACGCAAAGCGCGTAGCGCAGCGCCCACGCGGCGTAGAGTGCGGCCGATGGACCTGCCCGAGTTGCGCATCCGCCGCGTCGCCATCGACACCTGGCGCGAAAACGTGGCCTACCTGCACCGCGACTGCGAAGTGGTGCGCGCCGCCGGCTTCCAGGCCTTGTCGAAGGTGATGGTGGGCGCCAACGGGCGCACCATCAGCGCGGTGCTCAACGTGGTGGACGACGCCGCCATCGTGGCCCCGGGCGAGCTGGGGCTTTCGGAGGACGCCTTCGCGCGCCTGGGCGTCGAAGGCGGCCATGCGGGCCGCGTGGCGCCGGCCGAGCCGGCCGCTTCGCTGCCGGCGCTGCACCGCAAGATCGCCGGCGAGCGGCTGGCGGCCGAGGACTTCCACGCCATCGTGGGCGACATCGCGGCGGCGCGCTACTCGAAGATCGAACTGGCGGCCTTCGTCGTCGCCACCAACGGCAACGACCTCGAACGCGAGGAGGTGGTCTTCCTCACCGAGGCGATGATCGACGCCGGCCGCCGGCTCGACTGGCAGCGTTCGGTGCGCGGCGGCCCGGTGGTCGACAAGCACTGCATCGGCGGCATCCCCGGCAACCGCACCTCGATGCTGGTGGTGCCCATCGTCACCGCGCACGGCATGCTGTGCCCGAAGACCAGCTCGCGCGCCATCACCTCGCCGGCCGGCACCGCCGACACGATGGAGGTGCTGGCCGAGGTGGAGCTGCCCTTCGAGCGGCTGCAGCAGATCGTGCGCAGCACCAACGGCTGCCTGGCTTCGGGCGGCAAGGCGCAACTCTCGCCGGCCGACGACATCCTGATCTCGGTCGAACGGCCGCTGGCCATCGACTCGCCGGGGCAGATGGTGGCCTCGATCCTGTCGAAGAAGATCGCCGCCGGCTCCACCCACCTGGTGCTGGACATCCCGGTCGGCCCCACGGCCAAGGTGCGCTCGATGCCGGCCGCGCAGCGGCTGCGCAAGCTGTTCGAGTTCGTCGCCGCCCACCTGGGCCTGCAGCTGGACGCGATGATCACCGACGGCAGCCAGCCCATCGGCCGTGGTATCGGCCCCGTGCTGGAGGCGCGCGACGTGATGCAGGTGCTGCGCAACGACCCCGAAGGCCCTTCCGACCTGCGCGAGAAGGCGCTGCGCCTGGCCGGCCGCGTGATCGAGTTCGACCCCGACGTGCGCGGCGGCGACGGCTGGCGCATCGCGCGCGACATCCTCGAATCGGGGCGCGCGCTGGCGCAGATGGAAGCCATCGTCGAAGCGCAGGGCCGGCGCCGCGAGCCGCCGCCGCTGGGCGCGCTCACCCACGAGGTGAAGGCCGACCGCGCCGGCCGCGTGGCCGCGATCGACAACCTGCGGCTGGCGCGCATCGCGCGCCTGGCCGGCGCGCCGCAGGTGCGCGGCGCCGGCGTCGACCTGCTGCACAAGGCCGGCGACATGGTGGCCGAAGGCGATACGCTCTACCGCGTGCATGCCACCTACCCGGCCGACCTGGGCTTCGCGCGCGAGATGGCCGCGCGCGACAGCGGCTACCGCGTGGCCGACGCAGCCGGGGGTGCGCCATGAGCGGCGCGGTTTCTTCGGGCGCCCTGCTGGCCTTCGACGACGAGCGCCCGATGGCCGAGGCGCTGGCGCGCGCGCTCGACGTGCCGGCGCTCTACGTGCAGCGCCACCGCTTCCCCGACGGCGAAATGAAGCTGCGCCTACCCGCCACGCTGCCCGAAAGCGTGGTGCTGCTGCGCAGCCTGCACCAGCCGAACGAGAAGCTGGTCGAGCTGCTCATCACCGCGCCCGCCGCGCGCGAACTGGGCACGCGCCACCTGCAGCTGGCCTGCCCCTACCTGGCCTACATGCGGCAGGACATCGCCTTCACGCCCGGCGAGGCGGTGAGCCAGCGCCACGTGGCCGCGCTCCTGGCCAGCCGCTTCGACCGCGTCGTCACGGTGGACCCGCACCTGCACCGCATCGCCAGCCTGGACGAGGTCATGCCGGCGGGCTGCGGCGTCGCGCTCACCGCCGCCGGCGTGGTGGGCGAATGGGTGGCGCGCCACGTGGAGCGGCCGCTCTTCCTGGGCCCGGACGAGGAGTCCGCGCCCTGGGTGGCGCAGGCCGCGCAGGCGGTGAACCCGCGCGCCGACCACGCCACCTGCACCAAGCAGCGGCGCGGCGACCGCGAGGTGGAAGTCGTGCTGCCCGAAGGGCTGGACTGCCGCGGCCGCGCGGTGGTGCTGGTCGACGACGTGGCCAGCACCGGCCGCACGCTCGCGGTGGCGGCGCGGCTGGCGCTGCAGGCCGGCGCGCGCAGCGTGGACGCCGCGGTGACGCATGGCCTCTTCGTCGGCGACGCGCTCGACTCGCTGCACGAAGCCGGCATCGGCCGCGTCTGGAGCACCGACTGCGTGCCGCACCCGACGAACGCGATCTCGGTGGTGCCGCTGCTCGCCCGGGCCCTGCGCCCACGCTGAACACCCCCCTCGAACCGGGGTGGCCGGTATTGGGGATGCACAGCGCATCCGGCTTCCGGAACATTCGGGCCCTTCACGAAGGCCCGGAGAACCCCGATGCCCACCTCGAACACCGGTCGCCCGAGTTCCCCGCTGCCGCGCGCCGAGCCGCCGATGGACCTGCCGCGCGGCTACGTCGGCCCGGCCCGCCTGCCCGGCAGCGGCCGCCTCATCTTCTGGACCGGCCGCGTGGCGATCGGGCTGCGCCATCCGGCCAGCGGGGTGGCGGTGCCCGAAGGCAGCACGCCGAACTGAAGCTCAGGGGCAGACCAGGAACGACCCGTTCGTGCTGCAGGGGCCGCGCGGCCCCACCAGCAGCGGCCCGCTGCGGTTCAAGCGCGTGCCGTCGTTCGCCCAGCAACCGGTGAGGTCGCAACTCGTGATGACTTGCGGGCCGGCAGGCGCGGTGGCCGGTGCCGCGGGTCTAGCCGCAGCCGGCGGCGCCGGAGGCAAGCGCAGGGTGACGGGCGGCACGACCATCGGCGGTGGCGCCATGCGGCCTGCGGGCACCGGTTCGTCCTTCAGGCTGCCCAGGCAGGCCTTCGCAGCGCGCTGGCGCAGGTTCGCCAACGGGACCGCCGCGGGCCGGCTGGCCGCGGCCAGGGCCTGGTCCTCGAAGGCCTGAAGGCGTGCCAGCGCGTCACGGCAGTCCAGGCTGTCGATGGCGCCTGCGCCGCAGGCGGGACCGGCCGCCACGCAGGCCAGCAACGCGAGACGCTTCATGCGGCTTTGACTCGCTTGCGTGGCACCGGGTTCAGCCCGGCGCGCCGCAACTCGCCAGCGCCGCCTGCGCCGGCGCTGCGCTTTCGGCCGCGGCCAGCGGCAGGGCCCAGTCGGGCCGCGCGCTGCGGCCGCTGTCCACCACCACCAGCCAGCGGCCCGACCAGGGCGTGGGGTCGCGGTCGGGCTTGAGCACCCAGAGCGGTCTGCCGGGAGGTGCCGCTTCGTAGTCGGCGTCGAGCAGGCCGTGGTGATCGATCAGCCGGTTCAGCGTGGCCGGAATGCGGATGCAGCCTTTCGATTCACGCCGGCCGAGCCGCGGCTCCAGGCGGTCGGGGTCGGTGGCGTGCATCTGCAGCCGCATCGCCTGCTCGCCCGGCGCCCAGCCGCGCGCCGCCACCACCCAGCCGAAGTCGAACACGCGCATGCCCTTCACGCCGTAGCCGCGGATGCCGAACTCGTTCTTCGTGCCTTCGGCGCGGAAGTCGGGGTTGGCCAGCGAATGGGCGAACACGCCCAGCGGTGTCTCGAAGTGCTCGAAGCCCGAAGGCCGGCCGGTCGACACCGGCGAGGCGCCGACCAGGAGCGAAGCGCCGTCCGGCGCCAGCCACCACACCAGGATCGCCTGCACCTGCGCGCTGCGGTCCACCAGCAGCACGAACTGCGGCCGCTCCAGCACCACGCCGGCCGCTGCCAGGGCCTGGCGCAGGCGCTTCTCGTAGGCGGCCTGCTCTTCCGGCGGCAGCGCCAGGCGCGGGCGGACCTGGCTCTCGTAGGCGGCGGCCAGCTCGGCAGGCGTCGATGGCGCGGCGTGCGCGGTCGCCGCGAGCAGCAGGGCGGCGAGCACCCACGCGGCGTGGCGTTTCAATCGAAGGGCTCGTACATGGCGTGGAAGCGCTCGGCCGTCATGCACCAGGCGTCGCCGCCGTCGGGCTGGTTGGAGACGATCATGTCGCCGGCCACGTAGTGCGAGACGCCTTCCTTGGTCCGTACCGCGCCCGCGGCTTCGGCCACGCGCGCCCACACCGGCGTCGCCTTCACGTACTGGCCGGGCGCGACGGGGCGGTAGGTGCGCGCGAAGACCTCGCCGTCCACGGTGTAGCAGTCGCCTGCGTTGTCGACCAGCCAGTCACCCGCCTTGGCCTGCTGCAGCCCGCCCCACTTGCGGTAGGCGAAGCCTTCGGTCTCCAGGTCCAGCCGCACCGCGACCACCGGGTGGTCGGGGCGCTTGCGGTAGCGCTTGAGCGGGGTGGTCACGGGCGGGCTCCGCAGTCGGGGCTGAACCCCGATTCTGGACCCGCGCCGCGACCCCGGCGTTTCAGGCCGTGGCCACCTTCTGCACGCCCAGCTCGCGCATCATCGCTTCGCGCATCAGGAACTTCTGCGGCTTGCCGGTCACCGTGACCGGCAGGTCGTCGACGAAGCGGATGTAGCGCGGCACCTTGTAGTGCGCGATCTGCTCGCGGCAGAAGGCGCGGATCTCGTCCTCGGTGCAGGCCTGGCCGGGCTTGGTGATGATCCAGGCGCAGAGCTCCTCGCCGTAGCGCGGGTCGGGCACGCCGAACACCTGCACCGCGGCGATCTTCGGGTGGCGGAAGAGAAACTCCTCCACCTCGCGCGGGTAGATGTTCTCGCCGCCGCGGATGACCATGTCCTTCACGCGCCCGACGATGTTGCAGTAGCCCTGATCGTCCAGCGTGGCCAGGTCGCCGGTGTGCATCCAGCCGTCGCGCACCGCGTCGGCGGTGCGCTCGGGGTCGTTCCAGTAGCCCTGCATGACCGAATAGCCGCGCGTGCAGAGCTCGCCCTTTTCGCCCACCGGCACGGTCTTGCCGTCGGCGCCGACGATCTTCACCTCCAGGTGCGGCAGGATGCGGCCGACCGTGCTGACGCGCTTGTCCAGCGGGTCGTCGGTGGCGCTCTGGAACGAGACCGGGCTGGTCTCGGTCATGCCGTAGGCGATGGTGACCTCGTGCATGTGCATGTCGCGCTGGACGCGCTTCATCACCTCGATCGGGCAGGGCGCGCCGGCCATGATGCCGGTGCGCAGGGTGGAAAGGTCGAAGAGCGCGAACTCCGGATGGTCGAGCTCGGCGATGAACATCGTCGGCACGCCGTGCAGCGCGGTGCAGCGCTCGGCCTCCACCGCCGCCAGCGTGGCGCGCGGCTCGAAGCCTTCGCCCGGGAACACCATCTTCGCGCCCGTGGCCACGCAGGCCAGCACGGCCAGCACCATGCCGAAGCAGTGGTACAGCGGCACGGGGATGGCCAGCGCGTCGGCTTCCGTGAAGCGCATGCAGCGCGCCACCGCGATCGCGTTGTTGACGATGTTGTGGTGCGTCAGCGTGGCGCCCTTGGGCGCGCCGGTGGTGCCGCTGGTGAACTGGATGTTGATCGGCTCGCGGCACTGGAGCTGGCTTTCCGGCGGCAGCGCGGCGCGCGTGCCCTGGCCCAGCGCCATCAGCTCGGCCCAGGCTCGCATGCCGGCGGTGGGCTCGTCGCCCATGCGCACCACGGTCTTCAGCGCCGGCAGCTTGCTGCGGTCGGGGCGGCCCACGCCCAGGTTCTGCAGCATGCCCACGTAGTTGCTGGTCTTGAACGCGGCCGCGGTCACGAGCAGCGAGACGCCGGACTTGTCGAGCGCGTATTCCAGTTCCGAGAGCCGGTAGGCCGGGTTGATGTTGACCAGGATGGCGCCGATGCGCGCGGTGGCGAACTGCGTGAGCAGCCATTCGGCGCGGTTCGGCGACCAGATGCCCACGCGGTCGCCCTTGCGCACGCCCATCGCCCACAGGCCGGCGGCGGCCGTCTCCACCTGCTCGGCGAACTCGCGCCAGGTGTGGCGCACGCCCTGCTCGCAGAAGACCACCGCGTCGCGGCCGGGCCAGCGGCGCACCGCGGCTTCCAGCAGCTGGTGCACGGTGAGTTCGGACAGCGGCTCGTCGGTGCGGCCGCGCACGTGGGACAGGCCGCCTTGCGGCAGCCGCGATTCGTTCTGATCGGTCATGGTGCTTCGGTCTCCCGGTCGGACCCGTCGTCAGAGCGGACGCGGGCCGTACAAGTTCATCTTCAGCGTCTCCGACGGCAGTTCGTCGAACATCAGCTTGTAGTGGCGCGTGAAATGGCTGGCGCTGGCGAAGCCCAGCGTGCTGGCCAGTTCGGTGATGGGCCGCGGCTGGCTGGCCTTCAACGCGCGCCGCGCCTCGTTCAGGCGCAGCGCGCGCAGGTAGGCCTGCGGCGTGGTGTGCATGAATTCCTCGAAGCAGTACTGCAGCGTGCGCCGGCTGGCGCAGGCGGCGGCGCAGATCTCGGGCACGCCGATGTCTTCCTGCAGGTGCGCGCGCATGAAGTCCACCGCGCGCTTGACCACCTTCTGGCGCGTGTCGGCGCGGCGCGGGATGGACGACGGGCCGCTGCCTTCGCATTCGGCGGCCATCGCCAGGCTCACCGCGTGGCTGAAGGTGGACGACAGCAGCGCGCGTTCGGCCGCCGTGGCCGCGAACTGGTCGACGCGCCCTTCGGCGTCGCGGCACACGGCCAGCAGCATCTGGCGGATGGCGGTCGCGGTTTCCGGCGGCAGCGCGATGTTGCGTTCCTCGGCCTTGCGCTCCAGCCAGTCCAGCTTGTCGGGCGCGACGGTGGCCTCGAGCAGCGCACGGTCGACCGAAAGGCCGATCAGGTCCAGTTCGCCGGCCGAGATGACGTCGTGCTGGCCCTGGCCCGAGAGCACCATCAGCGACTCGCGTTCCAGCGGCCGGCCGGCGAACACCGAGCCCGGTTCCACCGACAGCGGCAGCGCGAACACCACCTGACCGCGCGGCGGCACCACCTGTTCGCGCAGCTGGCGGTTGGTGGTCTCGCGCAGCAGCACGCCGTCTTCCATCACCAGCTGCCAGGCCGAACCGTGGAAGCGGCCGCAGCCCAGCTGCTCGTAGCGCTGCTCCCAGCCGGCGAGCGCCTTCGCCTGGTCGTCGACGTCGCGCGATTCGTGGGTCACCAGGGTGGCCATGGCGCTTCTCCTTCAGCCGCGCGCGTCTTCGGCGAACTCGCCGGCCGGCACGCGCCCCTCGGCGCGCACCGCCGCTTCCTGCTGGCGCAGCTGCACGCGCCGGATCTTGCCCGAGATGGTCTTGGGCAGGTCGGCGAACTCGAGCCGGCGGATGCGCTTGTAGGGTGCCAGCTTCTCGCGCAGGAAGGCGAAGATGGACTGCGCGGTGGCGGCGTCGGGCGCGAAGCCGGCGCGCAGCACGACGAAGGCCTTGGGCACCGCCAGCCGCACAGGGTCGGGGCTGGGCACCACGGCCGCCTCGGCCACCGCCGGGTGCTCGATGAGCACGCTCTCCAGCTCGAAGGGGCTGATGCGGTAGTCGGAAGCCTTGAACACGTCGTCGGCGCGGCCGACGTAGGTGATGTAGCCGTTGGCGTCGCGCCGCGCCACGTCGCCGGTGCGGTAGTGGCCTTCGCGCATGACCTCGGCGGTGCGCTCGGGGTCGCCGTGGTAACCGGGCATCAGGCCCGTGGGGCGCGGGTCGAGGCGGATCGAGATCTCGCCTTCGTCGGCCGGCTTGCCGTCGACGTCGAGCAGGTCGATCGTGAAGCCGGGCAGCGGCCGGCCCATCGAGCCCGGCACCACCGGCTGCCCGGGCGCGTTGCCGATCTGCGCCGTGGTCTCCGTCTGGCCGAAGCCGTCACGGATGGTGATGCCCCAGCCGGCCTTCACCTGCTCGATCACTTCCGGGTTCAGCGGCTCGCCGGCGCCGATGAGTTCGCGCAGCGAAAGGCGCGGCCGCGCCGCCGCCAGGTCCTGCTGGATGAGCATGCGCCACACGGTGGGCGGCGCGCACAGCGAGGTCACCGGGTGCGTGGCCAGCGCCTCGATCAGCGTGGCGGCGTTGAAACGCGGCTGGTTGAAGATGAACACGCAGGCGGCCGCGTTCCAGGGCGCGAAGAAGCAGCTCCAGGCATGCTTGGCCCAGCCGGGCGAGGAGATATTCAGGTGCACGTCGCCCGGCTTCAGCCCCAGCCAGTACATGGTGGACAGGTGGCCGACCGGGTAGCTCTGGTGCGTGTGCATCACGAGCTTGGGCTTGGCCGTCGTGCCGCTGGTGAAGTACAGCAGCAGCGGGTCGGTGGCCCGGGTCTCGCCGTCGGGTGTGAAACTGTCGGGCGCCTTCAGCGCGTCCTCGAAGCGGTGCCAGCCCGGCACCGCGGTGCCGGTGGCGATGCGGGTGTAGTCGCCCGGCACTTCGTCGAAGCGGCTCGCCAGCGTGCCGTCGACGATGACGTGGCGCACCCCGCCGCGCTCGAAGCGGTCTTCCAGGTCGGCCTTGGCCAGCAGCGTGGTGGCCGGCACCACCACCGCGCCCAGCTTCATGCAGGCCAGCATCGACAGCCACAGCGCGGGTTCGTTGCCCATCATCAGCAGCACCACCTGGCCGCGCCTGACGCCCAGCGCACGCAGGTGGTTGGCCACCGAATTCGACTGCCGGCGCAGCTGGTCGAAGCTGAAGCGCTGCTCCTGGCCGCTGCCTTCGGCCACGATCCACAGCGCCGGCGCGGGGTTGCCGCGCGCCAGTTCGTCGAAGTGGTCGAGCGCCCAGTTGAAGGCGTGCAGCTCGGGCCAGCGGAAGCCTTTCACCGCGGCGGCGGTGTCGGTGCGGTGCTGCAGCAGGAAGTCGCGTGCGGCAAGGAAGGGGGCGGCTCTCGGGTTCATTTCGGGATCTCCAGCGTGCGCATGCCGGCGCCGCTGGCGGCGATGATGCTCCCGCCGGGCAGCACCACGGCCGCCGTGAGCGTGGCGCGATCGTCCAGCCGCTGCAATCGGAACTTCTCCCCCGCCGCGTCGCCCAGCACCACGGTGCCGTCCACGCCCACCAGCAGCGGCCGGCCGTCGGGCAGCACGGTGGCGCCGGTGAACGAGCCCGCCTCGGGCACCGGCTGGTGGCTCCAGCTGGCGCCGTCGTCGGTGCTGCGCACCACGTTGCCGCGCATGCCACCCACCACCAGCGCCCCGCCGGACAGCTGCACGCCGCTCCACAGCGAGCCGGCATAGGGCGTCTTCACGGCGGCCCACTTCATGTCCGCCACCGCACCCTGTTCGTTGCTGCGCAGCACGTTGCCGCCTTCGGCCGCCACCAGCCAGCTGCCGGCCTTGGTGACGAGGATGCGGTTGAGGTGCTTCTCGCCCGCCTCGCCTTCCAGCAGGGTGACGGGCTTCCACGTCTTGCCGCCGTCGGCACTGGCATGGGCGATGCCGAAGCCGCCCACGGCCAGGCCGCGGCCGTCGGCTTCGACGCGGATGGACAGCAGCACGTCGGGGCCGTCGGCCTTGCCGGCGGCGACGGTCCAGTTCTCGCCGCCGTCAGGGGAAAACAGGATCACGCCACCATGCCCTGCCGCCCAGAGCTGCTTTTCGTTAGTGGCGTGCACGCAGGTGAGCGTGGTGCGCGTGGGCACCGCCTTCGCCTGCCGCCAGGCCTTGCCCTGGTCGTCGGACAGCAGCACGTGGCCGCGCTCGCCCACCGCCACCAGGCGCGTGCCCGCCAGCGTGACGTCCAGCAGCGTGCTCCTGGCCGCGCCGGCGCGGATGCGCGCGGGGCCGTCGGCGCTGAAGGCGGCGAAGGCGTTCGAGGCCGGCGCCACGGCGGCCGCGGCAAGAAGTTGGCGACGGGTCAGCATGTCGGCCTCCGGCCCGGAGCGGCTGTTAGTGCCCCAGTGTCGTTGCGTGCATTCGCCGCGGCAGGCGCGGCGGGCGGTACCCGCCGCGGGCGAGGGGTTCGTCGGTCGGCGCTGCGCGCCGACTGCGCTGCGATGCTCGGATTCGGGCGGCCCCGGGGCAACTCGCTTCGTTCGCTTCGCTCTCTGCGCTCAGACACTCCCCGGGAAGTCAGTTGACGAGGCGCGCTGCGCGCGCGCCGCCCGCCTCCTGCGCTTCTCGCCGACTCACAACTCGCCCCCGGCGGGCACCGCCCGCCGCGCCAGTCCATCAGCAGAGGCACACGCGCGCGCCACCGTCGCTGCCGCAAAGCCGGCCCGGGGTGCCCCGCAGCGCGATTGGGCGGCGGCGAGGAACGGAGGATTTCCGGCCCGCGCGCGCAGCGCGCCACGTGAACTGACTTCAAGGCGGGAGTGTCTGAGCGCAGAGAGCGAAGCGAACGAAGCGAGTTGCCCGCCGGGCCGGAAATCCGAGTACCGCAGCGCGGTCGGCGCGCAGCGCCGACCGCCGACCTCTCGCGCTGCGGGGCACCCCGGGCCGGGTTTGCCGCCTCGGCCTCTGCGTCAAGAAGTCGACCCGCGAACAGTCGCAATAGGCCGACAGCAGATGGGCAACGGACGACGACCATTTCAATGCGCCATGAACGGCCGATGCACCGGCCCGCGCCGCGGAATCAGCGTATCGATGGTCACTGCCAGCGCCGGCAGCACGGTGATGGCCATCAGCATGTTGAGCATGAACATGAAGGCCAGCAGCAGCCCCATGTCGGCCTGGAACTTGAGCGGGCTGAAGACCCAGGTGGCGACGCCCACGCTCAAGGTCAGCGCGGTGAACACGGTCGCGATGCCCGTCTCCGAGAGCGCGCGCCGGAACGCCGAGACGATGTCCATCCCGTCGGCCAGGTACAGCTGCAGCCGGTTGTAGATGTAGAAGGCGTAGTCCACGCCGATGCCCACCGCCAACACCATGACCGGCAGCGTGGCCACCGTGAGGCCGATGTCCAGCACCTTCATGAACCAGTAGCCGATGAAGGTGGCCAGCGTCAGCGGCAGGCAGCAGGCGACGACGGCGCGCCAGTCGCGGTAGGTCAGGAAGACCAGCACCACGATGGTGGCGTAGACGTACAGCATCATCGGCAGCTCGGTCGCTTCCAGCACCTCGTTGGTGGCGGCCTGCACGCCGGCGTTGCCGCTGGCCAGGCGCACCGTCACGCCTTCGAGCTGGTTCTCGGCCCGGTACTGCTTCACCACCTGCACCGCGCGCTTGATGGTCTGCGCCTTGTGGTCGGTGAGGTACACGTTGATGGGCAGCACCGTGCAGCGCGGGTCGTAGAGGCCCGAGCCTTCGCCCACCAGGCCGATGAAGCTGGCCATGCTGCGCTTGTCGCGCGGCATGTCGCCCCACTTGGGGTTGCCTTCGTTGAAGCCGGCCGCGCCCAGCTTCACCAGCGCCGGCAGGCTGGCGGTGCCGATCACGCCTTCGGTGTTGGTGAGCTCCCACGCCAGGTCGTCGATGAAGACCATCTTCGTGCGGTCGTAGCAGCTGTCCGCGGTGGTCTCGTGCACCACCGTCAGCACGTCGAGGCCGACCGAGAACTTGTCGGCGATGGACACCGCGTCGCGGTTGTAGCGCGCGCTGTCGCGCAGTTCGGGCGCGCCCGGCTGCACGTAGCCGATGTGGCGGTCGCGGCTGCCCCACACCGCGAGTGCGAAGAGCGCCGCGCCCACCACGACCACCTTGCGCGCGTTCTGCGGCTCGGCCAGGCGCGCCAGCCCGGCGATCGCCAGCGCGCGCACCTCGCGCACCTTGCGCATGCGCTCGCCGTAGCCTTCGGGCAGCTTCACGAAGCTGGCCACCACCGGCAGCATGACGAGGTTGGTGACGATCTTGTAGGCCACGCCCAGGCTGGCCGTGATGGCCAGCTCGCGGATCATCGGGATCGGGATCAGCATCAGCGTGGCGAAGCCCACGAAGGCGGTGATCAGCGCCATCGTGCCCGGCACCAGCAGCGCGCCGAAGCTGTGGCGCGCCGCGTCCAGCGGCGCCACGCCGGCGCCGATCTCGCGCACGATGGTGTTGATCTGCTGCACGCCGTGGCTCACGCCGATGGCGAACACCAGGAAGGGCACCAGCACCGCCAGCGGGTCCAGTCCGTAGCCCAGCAGCTGCAGCGAAGCGAACTGCCACACCAGCGAGACCAGCGAGCACACCAGCGCCGCCGCCGTGAACGCCACGCTGCGGCAGTACCACCACACGGCCAGCGCGGTGAGCACGAAGGCAAGCGCGAAGAACACCACCACGCCCTGCGCGCCTTCGGCGATGTCGCTGATCTGCTTGGCGAAGCCGATGATCTGGATTTCGTGCCCCGCGTCCTCGAACTTCGTGCGCAGCGCGGCTTCGATCTTCGGCCCGAGCGCGATGTAGTCGGTGGCCTCCTTCGTGCGCGGGTCGGCGTCCAGCAGGTCGGCGGTGACCATCGCGCCGCTGGAATCGGCGGCGACGAGCGAACCCATGTAGCCGCCCTGCACCACGTTGTCGCGGATCTTCGCCACCGTGGCGGCGTCCAGCTTCTCGGGCGTGATGTCGCCGCCGATGACGTCGCGCGCCTCGTAGCCCTCTTCCGTGACCTGCATGACGCGCGTGTTCGGCGTCCACAGGCTGGTGACGGAACGGCGGTCCACGCCGGGCAGGTACAGCAGGGCCTGCGTCACCTCGTTGAGCTTCTTCAGCGTCTCCGGCTTCCAGATGTCGCCCTGCTTCGCATGGACGACGACGATCAGCCGGTTGGCGCCGAACAGCACGTCGCGGTACTTGACGAAGGTCTCGGTGTACTCGTGCCCCAGCGGCAGCTGCTTGCCGAAGCCGGCGCTCATGTGCAGGCGGGCCGCGAAGACGGCCGCGCCCGCGGTCACGAGCGCCAGCACGGCCAGCACCGCCAGCCGGTGGCCGAAGATCAGACGCTCGGCGGCGCCGACGAGTCGCGCGAGCATCGAAGGCTCAGAACGCGTAGAGCAGGCTGAGCGAGAAGTTGTCGCGGTCGCGCACGATGTTGCTCAGCCCGCCGCCGAAGAAGGCCGTGTAGCCCGCCTGCACCTTCCACACCGCGTCGTGGTCGAACAGGAAGCCCAGGAACAGCGACTTGCGTCCCTGCACGAAGGGCAGCGTGTTCGGGCTGATGCCGTGCACGTCGTGCGTGAACACGGTGCTCTGGGTCAGGTTCCAGCCGCTGCCGAAGACGTGCGGGTAGCTGAGGTCGAACTCCATCGCGTAGCCCCAGCTCGTCTTGGTGGGGTTCTTGTACGAGGGAAAGATCAGGTAGGGGATCTGGTCGACCTGCAGGTCGGGGTAGCGCGTGACCGCGACTTCGCCCAGGAACGTACCTTCGGCGGCGCCGAGCGCCTTCACGATGGCGCCGGTCCAGGAGTTCACCTCGGTGAAGTAGAGCGCCGTCAGGTGCGCCTGGTACTTCTTCTCCTCGACGTAGCCGCGCACGGTGATGCGGCCGTTGGCGTCGGCGTTGGCGGCCTCGAAGATGGAGTACTTGCCGGCGAAGGGCACGCTGCCGTCGATGGCGACCGAGTCGCGCGGCCGGTACGAGAGCTCGCCGCCCACCGCCACCGGGCCGAGCTTGGTGTTGAACGAGGCGCCGTACAGGTCCTTGTCCTTGCCGTACTCGTTGTAATAGCCGATCGAGGCGACGTTGTACTGCAGGTAGTTCGGGTCGGTGAACAGCGTCGTGAACGGCAGCTTGTCGTGGTAGCGCTCGTAGTAGAAGGCGAACTCGGTGTCCAGGCTCTTCGGCTTGAAGCGCGCCGCCAGGCCGTACTGGCCACCCTTGGGCGGCGTCTTGTCGGCCTCGTAGGGCACCACGTTGACGCCGTTCTGGATGCCGCCGCCGACGTCGCCGCAGGCGGGGCTGCAGCCCAGCGACGAGGTCGGTATGTAGGCCGGCCGCTGCCCCGCGCCCACCACGTCGGCGCCGCTGAAGAAGGTGCCCACGGGGTCGAAGCGGAACGCGTTCCAGCGGAACTGGTAGTAGGCCTCGGCGCTCACGCCGTCGAAGAGGCCGGCGTTCACGCTCAGGATGGGCGCCGGGCGCAGGATCTCCTTCACCTGCGTGCCGGGTGTGTGGGCCTTGCGCAGGTCGACGGCGTTGATCGAGTTGATGCCGCCGATGATGAAGATGTCCTCGCCCCACGAAAGCACCTGGTTGCCCAGCTTCACGGTGGCGTTGTTGTCGGCGAGCTTGAAGTCCTTCGAGACCCAGGCGTCGAGCACGGTGAGGTTGTGCACCGCGATCGCCTTCGCCTCGGAAGACAGGTCGGTGCGGCGCGTGTCGCCCGCCTTGAAGTCGCCCACCCAGGTGGCACGGCCGAGGGCGCGCCAGCCGTCGGTGGTCTTGAGGCCGAACTCGTGCGTGCCCTTCAACGCGGCGGAGACGATGTCCCACTGCTTGTAGTTGAGATTGCCGTCGTCGCCGTTGAGGAAGTTGAAGTCGGGGTTGGCGGCGGCGTCGTTGCCGGGCCCGTTCATCTGCGAGCCCAGCGGCGCGCTGGTGGGCACGTTGCCGCCATTGTCGTTGCCCACGGTCTCGGCCTTGGGCTTCTGCGTGCGCACCTGCACGCCGAAGGAGACGATCGAGCTGAAGTCGATCTCGGTGCCGCCTTCGGTGGTGGTGCGCACGGCCTGCGCGGGCCCGCAGGCCAGCAGCACCGCCGCGGACACGGCGGTGAGGGTGATCTTCGTCATGGTGTGCTGTCTCCTCGGCTCAGCGGGAACCCGCGCGGCGCAGTTCGTCGGCGGAGAACTTCTTCATGTCGATGCGGCCTTCCTTGCCGGCCAGCCAGTCGACCTTGCCTTCCTGCGGCTGGTTGTCGGCCATGTAGCGGCCGACGTTGAGGTCGTAGACGATGTAGCCCTGGTACACGCAGGCCGGCAGTTCCCAGGCGACGTAGGGGAAGCTCTCCTGCACGCGCCAGACCTTGCCTTGCGCGTCGTAGTTGTCCACCGCCACCATCATCCAGCTGTCCTCGTCGAGGTAGATGGTGCGCTTGGGGAACTGGTGGCGCTGGCCGGCCTTCACCGTGGCCTCGATCTTCCAGACCCGGTGCACCTCGTAGCGCACGAGGTCGCGCTTCGGGTAGTCGGGGCCGAAGATGTCGGCCATCTTCGCGTCCTGGTTGTTGAACTTGAAGGTGTTGTACGGAATGACGAGTTCCTGCTTGCCCGCCAGCTTCCAGTCGTAGCGGTCCAGGCGGCCGCCGAACATGGGGTACTGGTCCACCGCGAGCAGGTTCTCGTAGCCCGGCACCGGGTTGTCGTAGGCGAACGTCGGCGCGCGGCGCACGCGGCGCTGGCCGGGGAAGTACAGCCAGGCGTCGTTGTCCTTGGCCTGGTAGTAGTGGATGAGGATGACCTCGCCGGTGCGCGCGGCCGGCGTCACCACTTCGTTGAGCACCAGCCATTCGAGGCCGTCGTTGTCGGTGACGGGCTTGCCGGCCAGGTTGCCCAGCGGCGTGGCGGTCCACTGGTCCTGCACCAGCGGCACGAACTTGCCGTCGGCGCTGCTGAACACGGTGGAATAGCGCTCGATGCGGCCTTCACCGACCCAGTGCATCTTGTAGTTCCACATCGCTTCCGCGCCGTTGGCGGGAATCGGGAACGGGATGCCGCCGGTGATGCCGCCGCCCAGGTCGTAGCCGTTGGCGGCCAGCTTGGCGCCGGTGGCGTTCTTGCGCGTGTTGTCGTAGACCTGCTGCGGGTAGCCGCACGAACGGTGCGTCGGGTAGACGTCCATGCGGTAGCCCTTGAGCTGCTTGAGCATGGCCATCTGGCCTTCGGTCAGCCTGTCCTTGTACTTGTCGGCGTTGCCGGCGTCGATGCTGTAGAGCGGCTTCTCCGACGCGTAGGGGTCGGGCCGCGCCTGGCCCGGCTTCCAGCCGGCCGGCGCCTTGGTGTCGCCACCGTTCCAGGCGGGAATGGACCCGTCCTTGTTGGCCGCCTTCTCGGCGCCCAGCGGCGTGAGGTCCTTGCCGAGCGCCTGCGCCTGCGCCTCGGTGGCGGCCAGCGCGCCCTGCTGGGCGGCGATGCCGCCGGCCAGAAGGGCCACGGCGGCCGCAATGCGGGTCCACTGCTTCATGCTTCGCTTCTCCTTGCCTCTCAGGACCGCGATGCGCGGCCTTCCCCAGTCAGTTGATCTTGATGCCGGCGGCGCGCGCACGCTCCACCAGACGCGCCCGTTCGGCCGCCACGTCCACCAGCGGCTTCGCACGCGCCTGCGTGACCTCGGCCGTGCTGTAGGGCCGGTGGCCTGCGGGTACCGAGTCCTTCGCCATCGTGGCCAGCAGCCAGTTGGCCACCTCGGCCACCTGCTCGTCGTCCAGCCCCGAACCCATGACGCCGGGCACGCTGATGACGAACTCGCGCCCGCCCGGCACGTTCAGGAACAGGCCCAGCTGCTGCAGCCCGGGCACGTACTTCTCCGGCGCGCCGCCGCCGGCCACGCCGTGGCAGCCGGCGCAGTGCAGCACGTAGTGGGCCCGCGCGTGCGTGGTCACGGCCACCGAAGGCGCGTCGGCGCGCGACGCGACCATGCGGCCGAGCACCATGTCCTGCGCGCCGGCTGCCTGCGCCGTGCCGGCGGCGGCCACCAGGAGCAGGACGAGGGCGGCGCGCATGCCGGTGGTCTTCAGTTGCCGACGATCTGCACGCGCAGCGCGCGTGTCTGCGGCGGGCTGCCGGGCTTGTCGCGCGCGGCCTTCAGGTCTTCGGCGGCGTAGGGTTTCGCATCCGCGGCGCCCTGCAGCTTGCGCACGTGGTTGGCCAGCGCGGCCAGCGTGGCGTCGTCGAACTGGGCGCCGAAGGCCGGCATGCTGCCGACGAAGGGCTGGCCGTTGACCTTGATCATGCCGGACATGCCGTGCACCAGCACCGTGGGCAGGTAGCTGCGCTCGGCGCCCAGCCTGGCCCAGTGCTCGCCCTTCAGCGCCGGCGCCAGGCCCACCGTGCCGGCACCGTCGGGCTGGTGGCAGGGGGCGCAGGTCTGGTTGAAGGTGGCCGCGCCGTCCTGCGCGAACGCCGGCAGCGCGAGCGCGAGCGCGATGACCGGCAGGAGCCTCATGCCACGCCGACGATGACCGACGTGGTGCAGTGGAACATCGAGCTCGTGTTCGCCATGCACCAGTTGATGTCGTTGTGCACGCCGAGCCTGTAGCCGGGACGCTCGCGCTCGTTGTTGTTGCACAGGCACTCGCCGCAGGCGCCCTTGCCGCAGCAGTCGTTGTAGCTCACCAGGTACTGGCGGTTGTCGGTCGGGTTCAGGCAGGTGCCGACCCAGCTCACCTTGCTGGCCTCGGTGCCCGGCGGGCAGGTGGTGAGGCTGCCGCCGCAGCAGGTGCACAGGTAGCCGTCGAAGGCGCAGTAGCGCCAGTACTCGCACTTGCTGGGGTCTTCCGTCACCGGGTTGGCCTTCGCCTTGCCGGCGCCCGCGGCCTGCGCGGTGCCGAACTGGCCGCTGCGGTCGAAGGGCAGCATGGGCAGCGCGGCGCCGCCCACCAGCGCCACGCCCAGGCGCGTGATCAGGCTGCGGCGGCCGTGGTTGTGGGCCACCTGGCGCACGGCGCGTTCGGTGTGCTTGTCGATCAGGTCGGTGAACCAGCGCATGGTGGGTGGGCTCCTGCGGCGTTCAGTGGGCAATCAGTGGGCGGGATGGGCGGCGTCGCCCAGGTACTGCTGGATGGAGGGCGAACCCATCTCGTGCGCGTTGAGCAGGCTGTCGAGCTGCTCGCGCGAATTGACCAGGCCCTTCGAGGCCACGTTGCCCTGCGCGTCCAGCAGCACGGCGTAGGGCAGGCGCGAGACGCGGTAGCTCATGCCCAGTTCGGTGGAGAGCACGTAGGGCATCGATTCCAGCCCCTGCTCGCGCACGAAGCGCAGGTGGTCGGCTTGCTCGCCGTCGCTGGCCAGCACCACCGAGAGGCGCCGCTTCTCGTCGCGCACCAGCGACTTCAGCACCGGGATGAGCTTCTTGCACACCGGGCAGGTGGGGCTGAGGAAGAACACGAGCGTCGGCTTCTCGCTCGCGCCGCCGATCGCCACCGGCTCGCTCTGGATGCCGCGCAGGCTGAACGAAGGCGAGGCCGAGCCCACCGCGGGGCCGGCATCGGTGACGAGCGCGCCCATCGGCGCCACGCGCTCGAAGAGCACGCCCACCTGGCGCGACAGCGCCCACAGCAGCACGCCGAGCGCGATCACCGCGACCCACAGCAGCACGACGGAGACGGTCAACGCGTCCATTTCTCAACTCCTCCGGAAAACGGTGCGCGCCGCCAGGCCGGCGCGGTGGCGCAGCACCTGGTGCAGCGCGGCGTAGAGCAGGGTGCCCAGCAGCACGGCGGCGGCGACGACGGCGAAATCGCCGATCGCCATCGCGCGCGGCGCCATCGGTGCGGCGGCCAGCAGCGCGAGCGCGGCCAGCAGCAGGTTGCGGCCGACGAGCGCCCACGACACCGGCAGCGGCTCGCCGCCGCAGCCGCAGTCCAGGCTGCGGCCGTGCAGGCGGTGCCAGCCCACCGCGGCGGCGTAGGCCAGCAGCAGCAGCGCGGCCAGCGCGGCCC
>CAYVXO010000100.1:15064-20562 GCA_964454485.1 uncultured Rubrivivax sp. | reverse complement strand
CCTCGGTCTGCCAGTGGTGGTGGTTGATCTCGGTGTCGATGTAGCCCGGGCAGATCGCGTTCACGTTGATGCCGAAGCGGCCCCATTCGAGCGCCATTGCCTTGGTCATGTGCACGACCGCGGCCTTGCTCATCGCGTAGACGCCGATCTGGCCCAGCACGCGCAGCCCCGCCATCGAGGCCACGTTGACGATGCGCCCGCCGGTGAAGGTGCCCGGCGCCTGGCCCTTGCTGCGCGCGATCATGCGCTTGGCCACTTCCTGCGCCACGAAGAAGGCGCCGCGCGTGTTGACGCCCATCACGTAGTCGTAGTCCTCGGGCTTCACGTCCACGAGCTTCTGGGTGGTGCTGACGCCCGAGTTGTTGACCAGGATGTCGATCGCGCCCATCTCGGTCTCGGCATGCGCCACCGCGGCGCGGATGCTGTCGACGTCGGTCACGTCCAGGCCGACCACGTGGGCGTCGCCGCCTTCGGCCTCGATCTCGGCGCGCAGCGTCTTCAGCCGCTCGATGCGGCGTGCCGCCAGCACCACGCCGGCGCCGGCCTTGGCCAGCGTGCGCGCGAACTGCTCGCCCAGCCCGCTGGAGGCGCCGGTGACCAGCGCCACGCGGCCGGAAAGGTCGATCTGGTACGACATGGTTCCATCGCTCCTTGGATGCGGCGGGCACGATAGCACGCGGGGCCGACAATCGCGGCCATGGAACAGGTCGATGCCATCGTCGTCGGCGCCGGCGTGGTGGGGCTGGCGGCGGCACGCGCGCTGGCGCTCGCCGGGCGCGAAGTGATCGTGCTGGAGCGCGAGGACGCCTTCGGCAGTGGCGTCTCGTCGCGCAACAGCGAGGTCATCCACGCCGGCCTGTATTACCCGGCCGGCAGCCTGAAGGCGCGCCTGTGCGTGCGCGGCCGCGAGCTGCTCTACGCGTACTGCGCCGACCATGGTGTGGCGCACCGCCGATGCGGCAAGCTGGTGGTGGCGACCGACGCCGCCGGGCTGGCCAAGCTGGAGGGCATCGCCGCCCACGCGCGCGCCAACGGCGTTGCGGACCTGCAGCGCCTCACCGCCGCGGAGGCGGTGGCGCTGGAGCCGGCGCTCGCCTGCACCGGCGCGCTGCTCTCGCCTTCCACCGGCATCGTCGACAGCCACGGCCTGATGACGGCGCTGCTGGGCGACGCGCAGAACGCCGGCGCCCAGCTGGTGCTGCGCACGCCCTTCGTAGGCGCGCGGCGCGAAGGCGGCCGCTGGTGCGTGCGCAGCGGCGGCGAAGAGCCCTTCGAGCTGGCCGCCAAGGTGCTGGTGAACGCCGCCGGCCTGCACGCGCAGGCGGTGGCGCTGGCCATCGAAGGCTTCCCGGCCGCCGCGGTGCCGCCCGCCTGGCGCGCCAAGGGGCACTACTTCGCGCTCGCCGGCCGCGCGCCCTTCACGCGCCTGATCTACCCGACGCCGGTGGACGGCGGCCTGGGCGTGCACCTGACGCTGGACCTGGGCGGGCAGGCCAAGTTCGGGCCCGACGTCGAATGGCTGGCGCCGGCGGCGCCGCTGGACTACGAAGTCGACCCGACGCGGCGCGACGCCTTCGAAGCCGAGGTGCGCCGCTATTGGCCCGCGCTGCCGGCGGGCGCGCTGCAGCCGGCCTACAGCGGCATCCGCCCCAAGCTCAGCGGCCCCGGCGCGCCGGCGGCCGACTTCATGATCGCGGGCCCGGCCGAGCATGGCGTGCCGGGGCTGGTGCACTGCTTCGGGATCGAGTCGCCGGGCCTCACCGCGTCGCTGGCGATCGCCGAGGTGGTGTCAGCCGGCGTCCTTAGAATGACCTGATCCCCATCCAGCACAGGACGACGACCAAGATGACCGCGCAGGAGATCCTCGAACAGTACGGGCCGCGGGAGTCGATGGAGTACGACGTGGTGGTCGTCGGCGCCGGCCCCGCGGGCCTGGCGACGGCAATCCGCCTCAAGCAGATCGACGCCAATCTCTCGGTGGTGGTGCTGGAGAAGGGCAGCGAGCCCGGCGCCCACATCCTCTCCGGCGCGGTGATGGACCCGCGCGCGATGAACGAGCTGTTCCCCGACTGGAAGGAACGCGGCGCGCCGCTCAACCAGCCGGTGACCGGCGACGACGTGCTGTTCCTGAGTGCCACCGACGCCCGCCGCACGCCCGACTTCCTGGTGCCCGGCTGCTTCCACAACGAGGGCTGCTACGTCGTCGCGCTCGGCTCGGTCGTGAAGTGGATGGGCGAGCAGGCGGAAGGCCTGGGCGTCGAGATCTTCCCCGGCTTCGCCGCCGCCGAGGTGCTCTACACCGAAGACGGCCGCGTGCGTGGCGTCGCCACCGGCAACATGGGCATCGGCAAGGACGGCCAGCCGCACGAAGGCTTCCAGCTCGGCATGGAACTCGTGGGCAAGTACACCGTGTTCGCCGAAGGCGCGCGCGGCCACCTGGGCAAGCAGCTCATCGCGAAGTACAAGCTCGACGAAGGGCGCGACCCGCAGAGCTACGCCATCGGCGTGAAGGAACTGTGGGAAGTGCCGGCCGACAAGGCGCAGCCCGGCCGCGTGGTGCACACCGCGGGCTGGCCGATGGACGAGCACACCTACGGCGGCGGCTTCCTCTACCACCTGGAAGGCGGCAAGGTCACGCTGGGCTTCGTCACCGGGCTCGACTACCAGAACCCCTGGATCAGCCCGTTCGAGGAGATGCAGCGCTGGAAGACGCACCCGGCCGTGCGCGCGCACATCGAAGGCGGCAAGCGCATCGGCTACGGCGCACGCGCCATCACCGCCGGCGGCATCCTGAGCCTGCCCAAGCTCGTGTTCCCGGGCGGTGCGCTGGTGGGCTGCGACGCCGGCACGCTGAACGCGGCGCGCATCAAGGGCAGCCATGCCGCCATCAAGACCGGCATGCTGGCCGCCGAGGCCGCCGCCGCGGCGCTGAAGGCCGGCCGCAGCGGCGACGAGCTGTCGGCCTATGCGGAAGCGTTCGACAGGAGCTGGCTGCGCGAGGAACTGGAAGGCAGCCGCAACTTCAAGCAGTGGTTCAAGCAGGGCAACACGGTGGGTGCGCTGATGACCGGCATCGAGCAGTGGCTGCTGCCCAAGCTCGGCATGAAGAGTCCGCCGTGGACGATCCACCGCCACGCGCCCGACCACGGCCGGCTGCACGCCGCTTCGCAGGTGGCGCCGATCCGCTACCCCAAGCCCGACAACGTGCTCACCTTCGACCGCCTGAGCTCGGTCTTCATCAGCGCCACCAACCACGAGGAGAACCAGCCCGCGCACCTGACGCTGAAGGACGCTTCGGTGCCGGTGGCGGTGAACCTGGAGCTCTACGCCGGCCCCGAAGGGCGCTACTGCCCGGCCGGCGTCTACGAATTCGTGAAGGCCGACGACGGCAGCGACCGGCTCGTGATCAACGCGCAGAACTGCGTGCACTGCAAGACCTGCGACATCAAGGACCCGACGCAGAACATCGTCTGGGTCACGCCCGAAGGCGGCGGCGGGCCGAACTACGCCGGCATGTAGAGCGGCCTGCCGGGCCGCCTCTCAGCGGCCGCTGCCCCAGTTCGGCGGCCGCTTCTCGATGAAGGCCTGCACGCCTTCGAGCGCGGACTCGTCCATCATGTTGCAGGCCATCGTGCTGCCGGCGTCGCCATAGGCCTCGGCGATCGGCTTCTCGATCTGGCGGTAGAAGAGCGCCTTGCCCATCGCCACCGCGACACGCGGCTTGGCGACGATGCTGGCCACCAGCCGTTCGAGCTCGGCGTCCAGCGCCTCGGCCGGCGCGACGCGGTTCACCAGGCCCTTGGCCTTCGCCTCGTCGGCGGAGATGAACTCGCCGGTGACCAGCATCTCGAAGGCGGCCTTGCGCGAAAGGTTGCGCGACAGCGCGACACCGGGCGTCGAGCAGAACAGGCCCAGGTTGACGCCGCTCACCGCGAAGCGCGCCTCCTGCGCCGCCACCGCCAGGTCGCACATGGCCACCAGCTGGCAGCCGGCCGCGGTGGCGGTGCCGTGCACGCGCGCCACCACCGGCACCGGCAGCTTCTGGATCGTCATCATCAGGCGCGCGCACTGCGAGAACAGGCGCTCGTAGTAGTCCAGCGAAGGCGCGGCGCGCATCTCCTTCAGGTCGTGGCCGGCGCAGAAGGCCTTGCCGGCGGCGGCGATCACGACCACGCGCGCGCTCTCGTCGGCGGCCACCTTGTCCAGCGCCGCCTGCAGCGCTTCCAGCATGCTTTCGGACAGCGAGTTGAAGGCCTGCGGGCGGTTCAGCGTGAGCGTCACGACGCCGCGGGCGTCCTTCTGCTGCAGCACCAGGGGTTCGGTCGTCATCGGGTGGTCTCCTGTGGGCATCGATCTCGTCGGGATGGACGAAATCATGCCACCGCGGACGCCCGCCGGGACCCTGCAGGCGGGCGACGGCGCCCGGTCGCGTGCCGCCGCTACGATCCGGGTCCGTCCACCGACCTGCTTCGCCCGTGAACGTCTTCACCCTGCTCGACCAGACCGCCACCCGCTTCCCCGACCGCGCGGCGGTGTTCCTCGGCACCGAGCCGGTCTGGACCTGGCGGGCGCTGCACGAGCGCGCGCTGCGCGTGGCCGGCGCGCTGCGCGCGCGCTTCGCGCCCGGCAGCCGCGTCGCGCTGTGGAGCGCCAACACGCCGGCCTACCTGGAGCTGCTCTTCGCGACCTGGGCCGCCGAGATGACCGCGGTGCCGGTGAACTACAAGCTGCACCCGAAGGAGACGCTGCAGATCCTGCAGGACAGCGGCGCCGCGGTGCTGTTCGTCTCCGAGGCGCTGGGGCCCGGCCTCGCGGCCGAGGCCGCGGCACCCGCGTTCCGCAGCGTCGTCATCGGCAGCGCCGAGCACGCGGCGCTGGCCGCTTCGCCACCCTGCGAAGCGCCGCGCGACACCGCGCCCGACGCGCTGGCCTGGCTCTTCTACACCAGCGGCACCACCGGCCGCTCCAAGGGCGCGATGCTGACGCACCGCAACCTGATGGCGATGACGCTGGCGCACCTGGCCGACGTCGAGACCTTCGACGAACACGCCAGCCTGCTGCACGCGGCGCCGATGTCGCACGGCTCCGGGATCTACGTGCTGCCCTACGTGGCGCGCGGCGCGCGCCAGGTGGTGGCGGCCTCGGGCGGCTTCGACCCGGTGGAGTTCCTGCGCCTGGCGAGCGAACACCCCGGCTGCGGCGCCTTCCTGGCGCCCACCATGGTGCAGCGGCTGCGGCTGGCGGTGGAAGCCGGCGCGCCCCGGCCCACGCAGCTGCGCACCATCGTCTACGGCGGCGGGCCGATGTACCTGGAGGAGATCCGCCGCTCGCTGCAGGTCTTCGGCAACGTGTTCGTGCAGATCTACGGCCAGGGCGAGTCGCCGATGACGATCACCGTGCTGCGGCGCGAGGACCATGCCGGCGCGCCCGACGCGGTGCTGGCCTCGGTCGGCGTCGGCCCGCGCCGCCTGCTGGGGCCGCTGCTGCCGGTGATCCTG
>CAYVXO010000100.1:0-15054 GCA_964454485.1 uncultured Rubrivivax sp. | reverse complement strand
GTGCTGGCCGCGGTCGGCTGGGCGCACAGCGGCGGGCAGGTGGCGGTGGTCGGCGCCGACGACCGCCCGCTGCCGCCGGGCGAGGTGGGCGAAGTGGTCTGCCGCGGCGACGTCGTCATGGCCGGCTACTGGGGCAACGAGAAAGCCACCGCTGAGACGCTGCGCGGCGGCTGGCTGCACACCGGCGACGTCGGCCTGCTCGACGAACGCGGCTACCTGACGCTGCGCGACCGCAGCAAGGACGTCATCATCAGCGGCGGCAGCAACATCTACCCGCGCGAGGTGGAAGAGGCGCTGCTCCGGCACCCGGGCGTCTCCGAGGTCTGCGTGGTCGGCGAGCGCGACGACGAATGGGGCGAGGTGGTGGTGGCCTTCGTCGTCCCGACCGCCGGTGCCGAGGCGCCGACGGCCGCCGCGCTGGACGCGGTCTGCCTGGACCACATCGCCCGCTTCAAACGCCCGAAGCGCTACGTCTTCGTCGATTCGCTGCCCAAGAACAGCTACGGCAAGGTGCTCAAGCGCGAGCTGCGGCTGCAGCTCGCGCCCCGCGGCTGAGCCCTACTGCGGCGGCGCGGCCGGGTCGGGCGGCGCGGCCGCCGGCTTCGGCGGCGCCACCTTGGGCGCCACGTAGCCGGCCTGGCTGATGCCCATCAGCGCCACCAGCTCCCAGGGGATGGCCCACAGCTCGGCGGTGAGCATGCTCTTGCCGACGAAGACGGCGATCAGCAGCAACGTCCAGAACAGCATCTGCGCGCGCGAGAGCGAGAGGCCGCCGCCGTCGGCGTCCTCGATCAGGTCGGCGAGCGACCAGTTCTCGTTCGGGCCCGCGACGTTGGTGCGCTCGGTCTTGGCGTAGCTGATGCCGGTGGTGACCAGGCTCATGCCCATCAGCACCACCAGCTGGGTCGGGATCTCGGGCACCTGGAGCTGCACGATGGCGAAGTACATGACGACCATGCCGACGACCAGCGTCCACAGCGCCATCTGCAGCAGCGACAGCGAGAGGTGCCCGTCGTCGGCCTGCACGAGCGAGATCGCCTTCATGCGGCTGTTGCGCGCGATGACCCACAAGATGCCCAGGAACAGCAGCGCGGCCGCGCCGCTGATCGCCCAGGCGGTGGGCGCGTGGCCCAGGTTCACGGCGCGCGGCGCCACCACGGCCACCGTCTTGCCGTCGGCTTCGGTCCAGGTGATGACCGGGCGCACGCGCATCATCGGCTTCCACCAGGGCATGAGCCCGGTGAGCGGCGCGAAGTGCATCAGCGTGCCCACCTGCGCGGTGTCGGCGCCTTCCTCGGCAGCGCCGCCGGTGAACTTCTGGCCGTAGGCCAGCAGCCGCGGCTCGCGCATCTCCTGCTCGGCCGCGCTGGCCTCGGTGACCAGGTGGCCGGTGAAGAGGCACAGCTTCGGCTTCACGCCCGGCGGCAGGTCCGGCGCCACGTACAGCCGGAAGTCCCAGCTCAGCAGTTGCCCGTCGCGCACGTAGAGCTGGCGCACCGGGGCGCTGGCCGCCCCTTCCTCGGTCGCCGCGCCGCTGACCAGCTGGGGCGGGCACTTCTCCGCCCGCGCGGCGCCGCAACCCAGCACCAGCAGCACGATCACGGCCATCCACGAACGCCACATGGCGGGTTCCCTCCAGGAATCTTCTTCGGGAGCGGCCGCTTTCAGCCGCCCAGCTTCTTGACGAGTCCCTCGATCGCCAGCCGGTAGCCGTCGATGCCGAAACCTACCACGATGCCCGCCGCCGCGGGCGAGACGTAGCTGTGGTGGCGGAAGGCTTCGCGCGCGTGCACGTTGGAGATGTGGATCTCCACCACCGGCACCTCGGCGCCCTTGATGGCGTCGTGCAGCGCCACCGAGGTGTGCGTGTAGGCGCCGGGGTTGAACACCACGCCCAGCACCTGGCCGGCCTTCACGCCGCGGCCGGCGGCCTGCAGGGTGTCGATGAGCACGCCTTCGTGGTTGCTCTGCACGCATTCCACCTCCAGCCCCAGGCGCTCGCCGGTGGCGCGGCACAGCGCCTCCACGTCGGCCAGCGTGGCGCTGCCGTAGACGGCGGGCTCGCGCTGGCCCAGCAGGTTCAGGTTGGGGCCGTTTAGCACGATGAGCTTCTTCGCCATGGAGACAGGTTCCTTTCGATCACTCCTGGGGCGCGATCATCGCCCACAAGCAGCGATGTGGAAATCTCGTACTGCTTTTCCGCAGGCGCAGCGCGACACTGCGCCCCGGCCGCCCCCTCGCGGCCAGGAGACAAGCATGAGCCGCAAACCGATCTACAAGTCGCTCTACGCGCAGGTCATCTTCGCCATCGTCCTGGGCGTGCTGCTGGGCCACTTCTGGCCGCAGACCGGCGAGGCGATGAAGCCCTTCGGCGACGCCTTCATCAAGCTCATCAAGATGATCATCGCGCCGATCATCTTCTGCACCGTCGTCGTCGGCATCGCCGGCATGGAGGACATGAAGAAGGTCGGCAAGACCGGCGGCCTGGCGCTGCTGTACTTCGAGCTGGTGAGCACGCTGGCGCTCATCATCGGCCTGGTCATCATCAACGTGCTGCAGCCCGGCCACGGCATGAACGTAGACCCGGCCTCGCTGGACACCAAGGGCATCGCGGCCTACACCGGGCCCGGCAAGATGCAGTCGACCACCGACTTCCTGATGGCCATCATCCCCAGCACGGTGGTCGATGCCTTCGCCAAGGGCGAGATCCTGCAGGTGCTGCTCTTCAGCGTGATGTTCGGCTTCGCGCTCCACCGCTTCGGCGGCCGCGGCACGCTGGTGTTCGACGTCATCGAGAAGAGCAGCCACGTGCTGTTCGCCATCGTCGGCTTCATCATGAAGGTGGCCCCGATCGGCGCCTTCGGCGCGATGGCCTTCACGATCGGCAAGTACGGCGTCGGCTCGCTGCTCTCGCTGGGCAAGCTGATGGGCAGCTTCTACGCCACCTGCCTGCTGTTCATCTTCGTCGTGCTGGGCACGATCGCGCGGCTGCACGGCTTTTCCGTCTGGAAGTTCATCAAGTACATCAAGGAAGAGCTGCTCATCGTGCTGGGCACCTCGTCTTCGGAATCGGTGCTGCCGCGCATGATGGCCAAGCTGGAGAACGCGGGCGCGAAGAAGTCCGTCGTCGGCCTGGTCATCCCCACCGGCTACTCGTTCAACCTGGACGGCACCAGCATCTACCTCACGATGGCGGCGGTCTTCATCGCCCAGGCCACCAACACGCCGCTGGACCTGACGCACCAGATCACGCTGCTGCTGGTGCTGCTGCTCACCAGCAAGGGCGCGGCCGGCGTCACGGGGTCGGGCTTCATCGTGCTGGCGGCCACGCTCAGCGCGGTCGGCAACGTGCCGGTGGCGGGGCTGGCGCTCATCCTGGGCATCGACCGCTTCATGTCGGAAGCGCGCGCGTTGACCAACCTGGTGGGCAACGGCGTCGCCACGCTCGTGGTGGCCAAGTGGACCGGCGACCTGGACATGACCACGCTGCAGCGCCGGCTGGACGGCGAGGGCGATGCCGATCCCGAAGCGCTGCTCGACGCCAGCGAAGCCCACATGCCGGTGGCCGCCGCACGTTGACGCTGCATCCGGCCGCGGGCCGGCTGCGTAGCAGCGTGGATGAAGACGCTGCTGGCCGCCCTGCTGGCCCTGGCCGCCGCCACGGCCGGCGCCCACGACACCTGGTTCGAGCCGGAGCCCGAAGGCCGGCTGGTGCTGGGCACCGGCAACCAGTTCCCGAAGCGGGAGTCGTCGATCGACCCGCAATACCTGGCCAGGAGCGGCTGCCTGGGGCCCGAAGGCCCGGCGCCGCTGGTGGCGGGCGAGGTCGGCGAGACCGGGCTCGCCTTCGCCGCCGGCGCCGCCAGCTGCTGGGTGCAGCTGACGCCCTTCGAGATCACCCTGGCGCCCGACAAGATCGACCTCTACCTGCGCGAAGTGCGACCGCCGCCCGCCCTGCTGGCGCTGTGGGCCGAGCGCCGCGCACGCGGCCTGCCCTGGCGCGAGCGCTACACCAAGCACGCCCGCGTGCTGCTGCCGGGCGCCGGCCCCGCGGCGGCGCAGCCCAGCGGCATGGGACTGGACGTGCTGGTGGAATCCGAGGCGCCTTACCGTTTCCAGGTGCTGCGCGACGGCCGGCCCTTCGCCGGCTTCGCGGTCGAGCTGCGCCACGAGGACTCGCCCTTCGGCCTCTGGCGCCGCACCGACGACCAGGGTCGCCTGAGCTTCACGCCCCCGCTGCCCGGCCGCTGGCTGCTACGCGGCGTGGACCTTCAGCCCGCGCCCGGCGATACCTGGGAGAGCCGCTTCGTGACGCTCGCCTTCCAGGCGTCCGCGCCATTCACTGCAGCTGCGGCGCGGCCCTGAGCACGGCTTCCAGCTCGCCCTTCCACCACTTCGCCTGGCCGGTGGTGCCGTGGCCCGCGGTCTGCTCGCTGCCAGGGATCAGGAGCACGCGGCCGCCTTTCACACGCTTGATCTCGCGTTCCAGCACGCCCAGTTCGGGCGGGTTGCGTTCGTCGTCGCTGGAGTTGATGGCCAGCAGCACGCCCTGGATCTTCTCCAGCCCGGCCGAAGGGTCGTAGTCGCGCGACGCGTCCCACTGGTACAGCGTGTCGTTGGCGTCGGCGGTGAACGGCGCCTTCAGGCGCGCGTCGAGCAGCGCGTCGGCCTTCTCTCGCGTGGGCGCCTGCCGCATCAGCGCCTGGTTGCCGCCGTTGGTGGCGAAGCCGTAGAACACGGAGGCGAAACGCGCGCTCGGCGGCTGCTCGCGGTAGTTGCCGCCCTGCCAGGCGGGGTCGTTTCGAATCGAATCGACGATGAGCCGCCGCATCACCCAGTTGCGCCCCGACATCGGCACCGGCAACGAAGCCATCGGCACCGCCACGTCGGCGAAGCCGGGGTACATCTGGGCGAAGAGCCAGGTCTCCATGCCGCCCATCGAGTTGCCCAGCACCAGGCGCAGGTGCTTCACGCCCAGGTGCTCGGTGAGCAGGCGGTACGAGGCGACCACCATGTCCTCGTAGCCGTAGCGCGGAAAGCCGGCGCGCAGCCCGTCCGAAGGTTTGCTGCTCTTGCCGTGGCCGATGGCGTCGGGCAGCACGATGAAGTACTTCGCGGCGTCCAGCGGCTGGCCGGGGCCGAAGAGTTCGCCGCCGAAGGCCGGCGCCAGCAGCCCGGCGCCGTTGCCGGTGGTGCCGTGCAGCAGCAGCACCGCTTCGCCGTTGCGGTTGCCCAGCGTGGTGTAGTGCAGGCGCAGTTCGGGCAGCACCTCGCCGCTCTTGAAGCGGAAGTCGCGGATGACGTAGTCGCCTTCCTGCGGTTGCGCCCAGGCGGGCAGCACGGCGCAGCAGGCGACGAGCAAGAGGAACAGGCGTCGCAGCATGGAACCAACCTCCTTCTAGAAAGGCAGCAGCTTGAAGTCGAGCGCGCGCTCGGCGAACCAGATGCCGGCGACCCCCGCGATGAGTGCCGAACCGGCCACGAACACGACCCGCCGGTAGAAGGCGGTGTGCCGCAGCACGAAGGCCAGCGGCAGGAAGGCGCCCACGATCGCCAGCTGCCCGCATTCCACGCCCAGGTTGAAGCCCACCAGCGCCACCGCCAGCGTGCCCGTGGGCAGGCCCAGGTCGGCCAGCACGCTGGCGAACCCGAAGCCGTGGATGAGGCCGAAGCCGAAGGCCACCATCCAGCGCCGGCCGTGGAAGACCGGGAACACGTTGTTCAGCGCCGCCAGCACCACCGAAGCGGCGATGGTCGACTCCACCAGCCGCGAAGGCAGCGCCACCAGCCCCAGCGTGGCGAGCGAGAGGGTGATCGAATGCGCCAGCGTGAACGCGGTGACGATCTTCAGCACGTCGACCAGCGCCTCGTGGAATCGCGCCACCGGCTGCCAACGCCGGTTCACCCAGGCCAGCACCGCCGGCAGCAGCAGCGAGAGCAGGAACAGGATGTGGTCGAAGCCCTTCCAGATGTGCCAGACGCCTTCGACGCCGTAGTCGATGAACTGCGACCAGCGGCTCTGTTCCTTCAGCTCGAACGCCTGCTGCGCGGCCTGCGGCGAGAAGATGGCCGTGCGAGCGCCGCCGCCGGCCACCAGGCGCAGCAGGCCGCGATGCTGCGGGTCCAGGTCGGCGAAGAGCCGGTAGCCGATGTCCAGCTTCTGCGGCGCCTTCGTGCCGCCGCAGTCGGCAGTGAAGCGCAGCACGCTGTAGGCGCCGTCGCTGTGGTCGTCGACCAGCTGCTCGGTGGTGCGCAGCGTGCATGCGCGGCCATCGGCGGCGATCGACAGCCGTGCCAAAGCGTAGGCCGCGATCTCGTCGTGGCGGGCGCGCAGTTCGCCCCAGGTGATCTCGCCGTTGCCGTCGGCGTCCAGGCCGATCGCGTAGTCCAGGTCGCGCAGCGCGATGTCCCACTGGCCGCCGATGCCGGCTTCGCCCACGGTCACGGCGAGGTAGCTGTCCGAAGGCTTGTGCGCCCAGGCGGGCAGCGCCATGCCGACCAACCCGAACAGGAAGGCCAGGACCCAGCGGCGCGTCACGAGCCACCGCCGTTCAGCTTCGAGGCCAGGCGCTGCAACACCACGCTCTCGACGCCGCTGGCGGCCATCCAGTCGAGCACCGGCTTCGCGGCCGCGGGGTCCTTCGCCGCGAGTGCGGCTTCGAGCAGCACGCGTGCGTCGGCCGGTTCGCGCTGCACGGCGTAGTTCTCACGCGCCAGCGCCAGCGCGCGTGCGGCGTCGTCCTGCAGCGCGAGCGCGAAGCGCGACTCCTCCTTCTGGTGGGTGGCGTCGCCACGCAGGCGCGCGGCGTCGAAGCGCGCCGCCAGGTCGGCCGCCCAGCGCGCGGCGCCGGGGTCGCCGGCGGCGCGCGCGGCGATCGCGATGCGCAGCAGCAGCAGGTCGCTGCGCTCGCGGTCCTTCAGCAGCACCAGCACCTCCGGCGCGCGGCCGCGGTCGAGCAGGAAGTCGCTGTAGGCCGCGAGCAGGTAGCCGTCGGTCAGGCCGAGCGAAAGCGCCTCGCGGTAGGCGGCCTCGGCGGCCCGGTCGTCGCCGCGCCGCTCGTCGATCTCCGCCACCCGCGTCAGCGCCCACAGGCGCTCGGCCGCGGAGACGCCGGCGGCGCCGCGCAGCGCCGCGTGCAGCGCCTGCGAAGCGGCGTCGGCGCGGCCGGAGAGCGAATCGGCATAGGCGCTGCACGCGGTGACGATGAGCGGCGAGGCCTCGGCCGCCAGGTGCGCGCAGGCGGCACGGGCGGCGTCGTAGCGCGTCTGCACCATCTCGATGGCGGCGATCCAGGCCCAGGCCTCGCCGTCGTCGGGGCGCGCACGCACCGCCGCTTCCAGGTCGGCGCGCGCGGCGTCGAAGCGGTGGCTGAACTGGTTGAGCACGGCGCGCATCACGCGCATCGGCGGCGGCGGCTCGGGTTGGTCCCACCAGGGCGCGAGCGCGGCCTGCGCATAGCCCACGAAGCGCGGGTCGCCTTCGGCGGCGGCCTGTTCGTAGAGCCGGCGCGCCAGCCGCACCGCCAGGTCGGCGTTGCGCGGGTCGGCGGCCAGGGCCCGGCGCAGTTCGCGCAGCTCGCGCGCGGCGGGGTCGGCGGCGCGCGTCGGCAGCCGTTCCAGCACCTGGGCGTCGGCACCGGGCTTGTAAGGCGCGGCAAGCGCGGTACCGGCCAGCAACAGCAGGGCCAGCGGTCGGGCGATCGAAAGCACGCGGGAGTGTACGCAGGCGGCGCGAGATCGGATTCCAGGCCCGCATCTCGGTGAAAACCCCGGTCATCGTTGTCACGCACGGGCGTCAACCGATCGCGCGACGGTGCGTTTCGCGTCGAGGCCCTCACGCCCGGCATGGCCGGGTGCGGGGGTCGGAAGTCGACCTCCAACCACCAGGAATTGCACTCATGAGCAAGCTCGTTTCCGCCCTCGTCGTCGCCGCCTTCGCGGCCTTCGCCTTCAACGCCCAGGCCGCCTCGCACGCCGGTGGCGCCCCCATGAAGGCCAGCGAGCCGGCCGCCAAGGCCAGCGGCGCGGCGAAGAAGGAAGAGAAGAAAGAGATGAAGAAGGAGATGAAGAAGGAAGAGAAGAAGAGCTGATCCGGCTCGCCTTCGCGAACCAGGGCAGGAGCGGCGCTCCTGCCCTTTTCGCTTTCTAGACCACGTTCAGTTCGCGCAGCGGCCGCCCGGCCAGCACGCGTTCCCAGCCGAAGGCCGAAAGGTCCAGGCTGCGCCAGCCGCCGTGGCACACCCATTCGGCGAGCGCGCGCCCCACCGCCGGCGCCTGCTGCACGCCGTGGCCGCTGAAGCCGTTGGCGAACAGCAGGTTGGAAAGCTCCGGGTGCGGACCCAGAATCACGTTGTGGTCCAGCGTGTTGACGTCGTAATGGCCGGCCCAGCTGCTCACGAGCCGCAGCGATTCGAAGCCCGGCACGCGGCGCGCCAGCAGCGGCCAGACCGTCTGCTCGAAGAGCGAAGGCGGCACCTCGAAGTCGAAGCATTCCGGATCGTCTTCTTCCGGCGGCGCGATGCCGGCCAGGAAACCCGCGCCTTCGGGCCTGAAGTACAGCCCCGTCGGGTCGATGACGAGCGGGCAGCGCGGCAACGACGCCGGCGTTCTGAAGTGGAAGACACAGCGCTTGCGCGACTGCACCGGCAGCGCGATGCCCGCCGTCGCCGCCAGCGCCGCCGCGCCGGTGCCGGCGGCGTTGACGATCCAGCCGCAGCCGACGCGCCGGCCGTCGGCCAGCTCGACGGCGGCGACGCGGCCGCCTTCGCGCACCAGGCGGCGCGCTTCGGCGTGGCGAACCTCGGCGCCGAGCGCCACCGCCTTGCGGCGCAGGCCGTGCATCAGCGCGTGGGCGTCGATCCAGCCTTCGCCGGACAAGCCCAGCGTGCCGGCCGCGATGTCGTCCAGCGCCAGCCATGGAAAACGCTCGGCCAGTGCCGCCGGTTCCAGCCAGGCGATGTCGGCCCCTTCGGCGCGCTGCAGCGCGTGCTTGCGCGCCAGCGGCTCGCGGCCAGCCGCGCTGGCCAGGAACAGGTAGCCCGCTTCGCGCAAGCCGATCGCGGGCACCTCGCCGTCGACTTCCAGCTGCTCCGGCCGGCGCAGGAACTCGGTGCCGAACCTCGAGAGGCGGATGTTCTCCGCGACGGAGAACTGGTGCCGGATCGACGCCAGCGAACGCCCGGTGGCGCAGGTCGCGTAGCTCGGGTCGCGTTCCAGCACCAGCACGCGCAGGCCGCCTTCGCGCGCCAGGAAGTAGGCCGCGGCACTGCCCACCACCGCGCCGCCGACGATGACGACGTCGAACCGCTCTTCTTGCATGGCCCCGGAGTGTTCCAGAATCGGCGCATGAACACGCCCGCCGACCTGGCCGACGCCACCGCCACCGAACTGCTGGCCCTCTACGCCGCGAAGGCGGCCTCGCCGCTGGAAGCGACGCAGGCGGCGCTGGCGCGCATCGCGCGCTGCAATCCGGTGCTCAACGCGTTCTGCGTCGTCGACGAGGCCGCCGCGCTGGAACAGGCGCGCGCCAGCACCGCGCGCTGGCAGGCCGGCACACCGCAGGGCCCGCTGGACGGCGTGCCGGTGTCGATCAAGGACCTGATTCTCACCAAGGGCTGGCCCACGCGGCGCGGCTCGCGCACGGTGGACCCGGCCGGCCCCTGGACCGAGGACGCCCCCGTCGCCGCCCGCCTGCGCGAGAGCGGCGCCGTGCTGCTGGGCAAGACCACGACACCCGAATTCGGCTGCAAGGGCGAGACCAACTCGCCGCTCACCGGCTTCACGCTCAACCCCTGGAAGACCGACCGCACGCCGGGCGGCTCCTCCGGCGGCGCCTGCGCGGCCGTCGCCACCGGCATGGGCCCGATCGCGGTGGGCACCGACGGCGCCGGCAGCGTGCGCATCCCCTCGGCCTTCTGCGGCGTGTTCGGTTTGAAGCCCAGCTTCGGCCGCGTGCCGGCGTACCCGCTCTCGCCGATGGGATCGGTGGCGCACCTGGGCCCGCACAGCCGCAGCGTGCGCGACGCGGCCTTGATGCTCAACGTGATGAAGCGCCCCGACGCGCGCGACTGGACCAGCCTGCCGCCCGACGACAGCGACAGCACCGCCGGCCTGGAAGGCGGCGTGAAGGGCCTGCGCATCGCCTTCTCGCCCACCCTGGGCTACGCGAAGAACGTGCACCCGGAAGTGGCCGCGGCGGTAGAGCGTGCGGTGCGCGGGCTGGCATCGCTCGGCGCCCACGTCGAGGCGGTCGACCCCGGCTTCGCGGACCCGCTGGAGATCAGCACCGGCCTGTGGTTCACCGGCGTGTGGACGATCTGGAATTCGCTCACGCCGGCGCAGCGCGAGGCCACCGACCCCGACTTCGCGGCCCAGGCCGCGCTCGGCTCCAGGCTCACGCTGCTGGACGTGCAGGCGCTGCAGATGCGGCGCATCGCGCTCGGTTCGCAGATGCGCCAGTTCATGCAGCGCTGGGACCTGCTGGCCACGCCGGCGGTGGCGGTGCCGGCCTTCGCGTCGCGCGCACCGGGCACGGTGCCGATGACGCCCGAGGCGATGCTCGGCTGGACGCCCTTCAGCTACCCCTTCAACCTGACGCAGCAGCCGGCCTGCAGCATCCCCTGCGGCTTCACGACCGACGGGCTGCCCATCGGCCTGCAGCTGGTGGGGCCGATGTTCGGCGACAACCTGGTGCTGCGCGCCGCACGCGCCTGGGAGACGCTGCAGCCGGTGCAGCGCGCACCGCTGCCGGCCTGAAGGGCCGATGGCCCGCCGGGCGGCGGGCGATGGCTCCACGAAACGGCCCGCATGGCCCGCCGCGGCCGATGCGCCCGCGCGCCCGGCCCGACACGATGACGGCACCTCAACCGGAGCCTGTGATCGTGAATCGTGCCTTCCATCTGACCACCCTTGCCACCGCCCTCGCCCTGGCCGCCTGCGGCGGCAGCGGCGACAACGCATCGCCGCCCGCCGAAAGCCCGGCGCCCTCGCCCGCGCCAGCGGCTTTCACACTGACGCTGGACACCGACAAGGCGGTGCTGCTGCAAGGCGGCACGCTGATGCTCAAGGCTCACGTGACGCGCAGCGCCGGCTTCGACGGCGCGGTGCAGGTGGCGCTTTCGGGCCTGCCGGCCGGCGTGACGGCGCCGCTGGTCACCATTCCCGCCGGCGCCACCGACGCCGACGTGCTGCTCAGTGCCGACGCCGCGGCCCCGCACTCGCTGCCCACCGGCGCCACCGCCACCGGCACCTCGGGCGCGGCCAGCGCCACCCGTTCGGTCACCGTCACCGTGCGCGGCGTGCCGGGTCAGGTGGACGGCAGCTTCGCCGGCGGCGGCGCGGCCGTCACGCCGGTGGGCATCGGCGAGGACTACGCCAACGCGGTGGCGGTGCAGGCCGACGGCAAGCTGCTGGTGGCCGGCAGCGCCGCCATGACCGGCGGCACCCAGTTCGCGCTCGTGCGCTACGGCCGCGACGGCAGCCTTGACGCCGGCTTCGGCAACGCCGGCAAGGTGACCACCGCCATCGGCAGCAAGGGCAACGACGTCGCCGCCGCGGTGGCGGTGCAGACCGACGGGAAGATCCTGGTGGCCGGCAGCAGCGACCAGGGCGCCACCGGCATGGACTTCGTCGTCGTGCGCTACAACGCCGACGGCTCGCTCGACGCCGGCTTCGGCAACGGCGGCAAGGTGACGATCGATTTCGCCGGCGAGACCGACCGCGCCTGGGCGCTGCTGGTGCAGCCCGACGGGAAGATCGTCGTCGGCGGCGAAGCCAACCTGGGCGCCAGCACCAGCGGCGTCGACTTCGCGCTCGCGCGCCTGAACGCCGACGGCAGCCTGGACGCCGGCTTCGGCAGCGGCGGCAAGGTCACTTCGGCGCTCAAGTCGGGCGCCGGCACCGACATCGTTCGCGGCCTCGCGCTGCAGGCGGTGGGCGGCGAGCAGCGCATCCTGGCCGTGGGTGGCGAAGGCGACTTCCTGGCCGCGCGCTACCGCGCCGACGGCCACGCCGACACCACCTGGGGCACCAGCGGCCAGGTGGTGGGCCTGTGGGGCAGCACCATCGGCGGCGCGCGCGCCGTCACCGTGCTGCCCACGGGCGAGGCGGTGATCGCCGGCCACATGGGGCACCGCTTCGCGCTGGCGCAGCTGAACGCTGCGGGCCAGCCCGACAACCGCTTCGGCCCGGCGAACGACGGCCGCGTGGTCCTCGGCCTGGTGCCGAACTGGAACGAGGCCACGGCCGTGGCGCGCCAGTCAGACGGCCGGCTGGTGGTGGGCGGCTGGGCCCACACCGGCGCCGGTTCGTCAGGCGACTTCGCCGCGATGCGGCTCGGCGCCGACGGCACGCTGGACCTGGGCTTCGGCACCGAAGGGGTGGTGATCGCGCCGATGGCCACCGGCACCAAGGACGACCAGGCGCATGGCCTGGTGCTGCAGGCCGACGACCGCGTGCCCGCGGTGCGTGCCATCCAGGCCGGCGAAGCCAACGGCAGCAACCACGACTTCGCGGTCACGCGCCTCTGGCTGTGAGCCCGCGGCCGCGGGCCTCTCAGCCCGCGGCCTGCTCCTTCTCCTGGAGCAGCCGCCACATCACCTTGCCCGAGCCGCTCTTGGGCAGCGCTTCGACGAACTCCACCACGCGCGGCACCTTGTAGGCGGCCATGTGCTCGCGCGCCCAGGCCACGATGTCCTCCGGCGTGGTGCTGGAGCGCGCCTCGGCGCGCAGCACCACCACCGCCTTCACGGTCTCGCCGCGGTAGGCGTCCTTCGCCGCGATGACGCAGGCCTCCTGCACCGCCGGGCACTTGAAGAGCATCAGCTCCACCTCGCTCGGCCAGACCTTGTAGCCGCTGGCGTTGATCATGCGCTTCAGGCGGTCGGTGATGAAGAAGTAGCCTTCCTCGTCCATGCGGCCCAGGTCGCCGGTGCGGAAGAAGCGCCGGCCGTCGATCTCGACGAAGGCGTTCTCGGTCGCCTCCGGGTGGCCCCAGTAGCCCTTGAAGACCATCGGGCCGTGGGTCACGATCTCGCCCGTCTCGCCGGGCGGCATCTCCTTCAGCGTGGCGGGGTCCACCACGCGCGAGTCGACGCCGAAGATGGGCATGCCCAGGCACTGCAGCTTGGCGCGCTCGGGCGGGTTGGCGTGGCTCGGCGCCGCGGTCTCGGTGAGGCCGTAGCCTTCTGCGAAGGTGATGCCGAATTCCTGCTGCAGCCTCTCGGCCACCGCGTGCGGCATGGCCGCGCCGCCGCCCGAGAGGTAGCGCAGGCTGGAGAGGTCGAAGCTCTTGTAGTTCGGGCTGCCGAAGAGGTCGATCACCATCGTCGGGATGCAGGTCCAGTGGCTCACGCGGTGGCGCGAGATCAGCCGGCCGGCCAGCTCGCGGTCCCAGCGCGGCAGGATCACGCTGGTGCTGCCGCTCCAGGCCGGCGCCAGCACGCCGTACATGAGGCCGGTGATGTGGAACATCGGCACCACCGCCAGAGACACCGTCTCGGCGCTGGCGTGGCCCCACAGCCCGCCACCCACCACGTTGGGCATCAGCGTGCGGTGCGTGTGCATGCAGCCCTTGGGCAGGCCGGTGGTGCCCGAGGTGTAGGGCAGCACCGCCAGGTCGTCGGGCTGGGCCTGCGGCGGCGCCGGCTGCAGGCCGGCCGCCACGGCGTCGGTCCAGCGGGTGGCGCCCGCGGGCAGCGGCACCTCGGCGCGCAGCCAGTCCAGCACCGCCTGCGATGGCGCCTCGCCGGGGTCGAGCTCGCCTTCGGGCATGGCATCGGCATAACGCGTGACGAGCAGGCTGCCCAGCCGCTCGCCGGCCGGCAAGGCCTGGTTGGCCTGGTGCATCAGCGGCGCCAGGTCGGCGCTGGTGATCGCCGCCTTCGCCTTCGGGTCGGTGATGTAGTGGCCCAGCTCGTCGGCCTTGTTCATCGGGTTCACCGGCACCACCACCGCGTCGGCGCGCTGGATGGCGTAGAACGCGGCCACGAACTGCGGGCAGTTCTGCATGTACAGCAGCACGCGGTCGCCGCGCTGCACGCCGCGCGACTGCAGCCAGCCGGCCAGCGCTTCGGCGGTGGCCTTCAGTTCCGACCAGCGCGTGCGGCGGCCGAAGAAGACGGTCGCGTCCTTGTGCGGGTAGCGCGCCGCCGCGACGGCCAGGTTGAACCAGAGCGTGGTCTCGGGCACCACCAGCTGGCGCGGCAGGCGCGCCGGCCAGAAGGCGTGGTGCGGTCGGGTGGGCAGGTCGCTCAAGGAAGCTCCGGGACGGTTCACGCGAAGCCGCCGGTGTACCCGCGCCCCGGCGGCGCGACCATCCTGCCTTTCCCGCTGTCGCGGAGGCGACGCCTTTCAGCGCCTCAGTTGGCCATCGGGTTGGCCTTGCGCTCCTGGTCGGCGCGCCAGCGCACGCACTCGGGGTGCTGGCGCAGTTCGGGCTTGCCGCATTCCTTTTCCATGCAGATCAGCAGGGATACCGCGACCCGCTTCCCGCAGCGTTCGCGCGGTCCGGCCACGCGCTGCGGCGTGGCGTCCGGCGCCGGCGATTCGGCGATCGGCGTGGGCGAAGGCGCGGCGGGCTGCGGCTTCGGGCTTTCGGCCGGCGGCGAAGGCGGCGGCGTCGGCGAGGGCATGGGCGAAGGCGACGGCGCCGTGTTGTGCGCCGGCTTGGGCGACGCCACGGGCTTGCGCTCGACCGGCTTCGGCGCCGGCGGCGCTTCGGTGCGCGCGACCGGCGGTGCCGCGGGCGGCGACGCCGGCATCGAAGCGGCCGGCGTTTCCACCGGCGCCGCGGCAGCGGGCGACGGCGTGGGGCTCGGAGACGGCGTCGGGCTCGGCAAGACCACCGGGGCTGCCGCGGTCACGGCAGGCGCCGCGGCCGGCTTCGGCCAGAACAGGTAGCCGCCCACGGCCCCGATCAGCAGCACGGCGCCGACGACCAAGGGCAGCTTCGAGGACCCGCCCGGCGGCGCCGTGGCCATGGCGGCCGGCGGCGGCGCAGCCGGCTTCGGCGCCGGCGCGGGTGGGCGCGGCGCCGGTGGCGGCGGCATCGGTGGC
>CAYVXO010000099.1:0-21237 GCA_964454485.1 uncultured Rubrivivax sp. | reverse complement strand
TCTCGCCCATCAGGATCACGTCGGGCGCCTGGCGCAGCGTGTTCTTCAGCGCCGCTTCCCAGCCGTCGGTGTCGATGCCGACCTCGCGCTGGGTGACGATGCAGTTCTTGTGCGGGTGCACGAACTCCACCGGGTCCTCGATCGTGATGATGTGGCCGTGGGTGTTCTCGTTGCGGTAGTCCACCATCGCCGCCAGCGAGGTGCTCTTGCCCGAGCCGGTGGCGCCCACGAAGATGACCAGGCCGCGCTTGGTGAGCGCGACCTCCTTCAGCACCTTGGGCAGGTCCAGCGTGTCGATCGTGGGCAGCGTCTGCGGGATGGTCCGCATCACCAGCCCCACGTGGCCCTGCTGCAGAAAGGCGTTGCAGCGGAAGCGGCCGATGCCCTGCGGCGAGATCGCGAAGTTGCATTCCTTCGTGCGCTCGAACTCGGCGGCCTGCTTGTCGTTCATGACCGCGCGCGCCAGCTGCATCGTGTGCTGGCCCGACAGCGGCTGCGGCGAGACCTTGGTGATCTTGCCGTCGACCTTGATCGCCGGCGGGAAGTCGGCCGTGAGGAACAGGTCCGAGCCGTTGCGCGCCACCATCAGCCGCAGCAGGTCGTTGACGAATTTCGAGGCCTGGTCGCGTTCCATCCTTGCTTCCCCCGTTTGCCCTCAGCCTTCGGCCAGCAATGCCGACAGCCTGGCGCTCACCTGGCGCAGCCGGAGCGAAAGGCGCCGCGCCAGCGACCCCAGCAGCACGAGCGCCAAGTTTGCATCTTCCGCCATCAGGCGGGCCAGTGCATCCGTCTCGAGCACGGCAATCAGTGACGGGGTGCGCGTGGAGCAGCGCGACAGGCGCGGCCCGTGGTCCAGCAGGGCCATCTCGCCGAGCACGTCGCCCGGGCGTGCCTCGGCCAGGCGGGCGGTGGCGGCGCCGCCGTTGCCGGCTCGTTCGACGACCAGCCGGCCTTCGAGCACGATGACCATGAAGTCGCCGCCTTCGTCCTGCTCGATCACGCACTGGCCGGCGGGCACGCGCACGAAGCGCAGGTAGCCCGAGAGGCGCTGCACCGCGTCTTCGTCGAAGGCGCCGGCCAGCCGGCCGCCGGCCCACAGGGCGGCCAGCCGCGCCGCGCCTTCGGTGGCCGGCGCCGGGCGCGCGCCGATGACGGCCGCGCGGTCCGACCAGGGCACCGGAGCGGCCGGCGTGACCTCGGGCGCTTCCACGGCAGCTTGCTCAGCCAGGGAAGTTCTCGGGCATCTTGGCCTTGGAGCGCGCTTCCGGCGGAGAGATCACGTTGCGGCGCACCAGGTCGGCCAGGTTCTGGTCCAGCGTCTGCATGCCCAGGTTCTGGCCGGTCTGGATCGAGCTGTACATCTGGGCGATCTTGTTCTCGCGGATCAGGTTCTTGATCGCCGAGGTGGCGACCATGATCTCGTGCGCGGCGACGCGGCCCGAGCCGTCCTTCAGCTTGCACAGCGTCTGCGAGATCACCGCCACCAGCGATTCGGAGAGCATGGTGCGCACCATCTCCTTTTCGGCCGCCGGGAACACGTCGACGATGCGGTCGATCGTCTTGGCCGCGCTGCTGGTGTGCAGGGTGCCGAACACCAGGTGGCCGGTCTCGGCCGCGGTGAGCGCCAGCCGGATGGTCTCGAGGTCGCGCATTTCGCCGACCAGGATCGCGTCCGGGTCCTCGCGCAGCGCCGAGCGCAGCGCGTTGCTGAAGGAGAGCGTGTGCGGACCCACCTCGCGCTGGTTGACCAGGCACTTCTTCGATTCGTGCACGAACTCGATCGGGTCTTCCACCGTGAGCACGTGGCCGTACTCGTTTTCGTTGAGGTGGTTGATCATCGCCGCCAGCGTGGTCGACTTGCCCGAGCCGGTGGGCCCGGTCACCAGCACCAGGCCGCGCGGCTTGAGCGCCAGGTCGGCAAAGACCTTGGGCGCGCCCAGCTGCTCCAGCGTGAGGATCTTGCTCGGGATGGTGCGGAACACCGCGCCGGCGCCGCGGTTCTGGTTGAACGCGTTGACGCGGAAGCGCGCCAGGCCCTGGATCTCGAAGCTGAAGTCGCACTCCAGCGTGTCCTCGTAGTGCTTGCGCTGGGCATCGTTCATGATGTCGTACACCATGGCGTGCACCATCTTGTGGTCCAGCGGCTCCACGTTGATGCGCCGCACGTCGCCGTGCACGCGGATCATCGGCGGCAGCCCGGCCGACAAGTGCAGGTCCGAGGCCTTGTTCTTGACCGAGAAGGCCAGCAGCTGAGTGATGTCCATGAGAATGGCGGCGCGAGAGGAGCGCCTGCGCGAAGGTGCGGGGGATTATGGGCAGCATCGGAAGCAACCTGCAAGAAGTGAAGCGGCGCATCGAAGCCGCCTGCGCCGCCGCGGCGCGACCCGCGCAAAGCGTCACGCTGCTGGCGGTGAGCAAGACCTTCGGCGCCGAGGCGGTGCGCGAGGCCTTCGCGGCCGGCCAGCGCGCCTTCGGCGAGAACTACGTGCAGGAAGGGCTGGCCAAGATCGAGGCCCTGGCCGACCTGCGCACGCAGATCGAGTGGCACCTGATCGGCCCCCTGCAGAGCAACAAGACGCGCCCGGTGGCCGAAGCGTTCGACTGGGTCCACTCGGTCGACCGGCTGAAGATCGCCCAGCGCCTGGCCGAGCAGCGCCCGGCGTGGCTGCCGCCGCTGCAGCTGACGCTGCAGGTGAACATCAGCAACGAGCCCAGCAAGAGCGGCGTCGCACCGGCCGAGGTGCCGGCGCTGGCGCAGGCGGTGGCTTTGCTGGCGCCCGGGCGCGTGCGCCTGCGCGGCCTGATGGCCATCCCCGAGCCGGCCGAAGGCTTCCAGGCCCAGCGCGCACCGCACCGCGCCCTGCGCGAACTGCTGGCCGCGCTGGCCGAAGGCGGCCTCGCACTGGACACCCTGTCGATCGGCATGAGCGCCGACCTCGAGGCCGCCATCGCCGAAGGCGCGACGCTGGTGCGCGTGGGCAGCGCGGTCTTCGGCGCCCGGCCGGTCGCCGGCCCTGCAGGCTGAAGGGCGGCCAGATCGAAAAGCCGCCGTCAGGCGGTAATTCGCCACATCAGACGCCGTTACCACCGGTGACGGTCTGTCAGCAACCCCCCAGAATCAGTCCCGTTCTCCCGCGAATCGGGTCCCCACGGGGTCTTGACGCGAAAGGAAGAACCGCATGAACCGGCCTCGACGCCGGGCGTGACGAAAGAGCGCAGGAGGGTGGCCTTCATCAAGAAAGGCCCGAGTGCGTCCTTCTTTCGTTGCGAGGGTTCTTCAGTGGGATTCATCACCGGATTCACCGTCCTGATCGAGCGCCGCGCGCTGCTGCGCTGGGTCGCCGTCCTCACCGCGCTCGTCCTGGCCGCCGTTGCCGGCGCGCCGGTCGCCCGCGCCGGCCTCGAGTCGCGCCCGGCACAGCACAAGATCGCGCGCGACCTGGCCGAGGAAATCGCCTCGCCGCGCCAGGGCGGCAAACGCTGGTCGCGCGAAGTGCGCGGGCAGCGCCACGTGCAGCTGGTCGTCATCGGTGCCGGCGCCGACCCCGAGCTGAAGGCGCTGCGCCAGGAAGTGCTGCGCCTGGGCGGCGCGGTGCGCGCGGTGCACCCGCTGGTCAACGGCCTCACGATCCAGCTGCCGGCGCGCCAGGTGGCGGTGCTGGCGGCGCGCCCCGACGTCGCCAGCATCTCGCCGAACCGCGACGTGCACCGCAGCGCCAGCCAGCTCGAAGCGGTGAGCGGCGTGCTGACGGCCAACGGCCGCACCTACGCCAACGGCGCCTACACCGGCCTGGACGGCAGCGGCGTCGGCATCGCGATCCTGGACTCTGGCGTGATGAAGGCGCACCGCAGCTTCCAGAATTCGCTCGGCCTGAGCCGGGTGGCGCGCAACGTGAACACGCGCAACGCCAACCTGGCGGACTGGCTCAGCACCACCGACGGCAGCATCTCGCTGATGCCGGGCTCGCCAGCGCTGGCGAGCTACGAATCGCTCATCGCGGCCGACAACGCCGTCACCCAGGACCCCTACGGCCACGGCACCCACGTCGCCGCGGTGGCCGCCGGCCGCGCCTTCTACCAGTTCCCCGACACCACCGGCATCGCGCCGGGCGCTTCGATCTACGACGTGCGCGTGCTCGGCGACGACGGCAGCGGCACCCTGACCGACGTGCTGGAAGGCATGCAGTGGGTGATCTTCCACGCCCGGGAATACAACATCCGCGTGCTCAACATGAGCCTGGCCGCGGCGTCCACCGAAAGCTGGCAGACCGATCCGCTGTGCATCGCGGCGCGTGCCGCCACCGCGGCCGGCATCACGGTCGTCGTCTCGGCCGGCAACTACGGCCTGAACGCGAACGGCAAGGAAACCTACGGCACCGTCGGCTCGCCGGGCATCGACCCGTCGGTCATCACCGTCGGTTCCAGCAACTTCAAGTTCACCAGCGCGCGCGGCGACGACGTGGTCAACGGCTTCAGCTCGCGCGGCCCGACGCGCGGTACGCTCACCGTCAACGGCGTCAAGGTGCCGGACAACCTGCTCAAGCCCGACCTGGTGGCGCCGGGCAACCTGGTCATCGGTGCCGCGGCCACCTCGGCCACCCCGCTGATGCCGGTGTGGAACACGCTGGCCACCGCCTACCCGTCGCTGGTCAGCCTCTCGGGCCTGAGCGCCCAGGTCTACGGCCAGACGCTGATGGTGCTGAACGGCACCTCGATCGCCGCGCCCGCCGTGGCCGGCGCGGCGGCGCTGCTGCTGCAGGCCAACCCCGGCCTCACGCCGCCGCTGGTGAAGGCGATCCTGCAGTACAGCGCCCAGCCGATCGCCGGCGCCAACCTGCTGCAGCAGGGTGCCGGCCTGCTCAACGTGGATGGCGCGGTCGCGCTGGCGAAGGTGCTGCGCACCGACGTCGCCAGTGCCGTGAACGCCGGCACGATCAGCGCCGGCACGTCGCTGCTGGCCAGCGGCAAGACGATGCCGGCGACGCGCACCTCCACGCTGAGCGGCCAGGCCGCGAACTGGTCGCGCATCGCCTTCGTGGGCGGCAACCGCATCGTGAGCGGCGACGCGCTGTTCACGAAGTACCAACCCATCTACGACCCGCGCCTCACCTGGGCCGGCGGCGCCGCCAAGCGCCTGCAGCCCGTGTACTGGTCGGGCACCGGCATCGCGGCCAACACCTTCGTGCGCAGCTTCAACTTCTGGGACGTGACCAGCGAGTCGCTGCTGACCTCGGGCGTGGTCAACGTCGGCAGCCTCGCCGGCACCAGCTCGATGATCGGCAAGACCGGCGTCTTCATGCCCACCCTCACGCTCGCCGGCTGGGCCGCGTCGGGCAGCGGCACCACCTGGCAGAGCGGCGTCGCCGTTGCCTCCGGGGTGGTGATGAGCGAAGGCGTGGTGATGAGCGAGGGCATCGTCATGAGCGAAGGCGTCGTGATGAGCGAAGGCATCGTCATGAGCGAGGGCGTGGTGATGAGCGAAGGGGTCGTGATGAGCGAGACCGGCGGCAGCCTGTTGCCCTTCGACACCACGGGCGCCCTCTTCGGCGAGCCCTGAGCGACCGATAACCCCCCACGACCGCCGCGACCGGAGCCCGACCGATGGACACCACCGTGCACGAGGCGCTTCCCGCCCCCGCCCAGCCCTGGTGGCGCCGCCTGCACGCGGCGCTCATGCCCGACTACAACCGCAAGGCGGCGGTCTACTGGTGGACGGCCGTGGTGCTGGGCGCCGCGACCACCCTGTGGTCGCTGGCCAGCGTGGCCGGGCTGGGCGGCACGGTCTGGCTGCAGGTGCTGATCGGCACCGCGATCGCCATGCTGGCCGGCTTCTTCCCGGTGCGGATCCCGAACTCGAAGAACAGCTTCGCCGCCGGCGAGGTGTTCATCTTCCTGCTGCTGCTGCTGCACGGCCCGGCCGCGGCGGCGCTGGCGGCTGCCGGCGAAGGCGCCGTCGGCTCGTGGCGGACCTCCAAGCGCTGGACCAGCCGCATCGCCAGTCCGATGATGGCGGCGCTGGCGATGTACGGCACCGGCTCGGTGCTGGCGCTGGGGCTGCAGGTGGCCGGCGACAGCGCGGCGGTGCTGGTGCTGGCGACGATGCTGTTCTCGCTCGCCTACTTCGTGGCCAACACCGTGCTCGTGACCACCGCGGTGCGCCTGAAGCGCAACGAGCGGCTGCTGTGGTCGGACTTCTTCGGCGTCTTCGGCTGGGTCGGCATCGCCTTCGCCAGCAGCGCGGCCATCGCCTCGCTGCTGTTCCTGGTGTTCCGCCAGTCGGGCTTCGGCGTGCTGATGGCGATGGTGCCGCTGCTGGCCATGATGCTGGCGACCCTGCACTACTTCTTCCGCCAGCAGGAGGCGGCCGAGGCGGTGCGCGTGGCCAGCCTGGAGGCGGCCGAGCGCGAGGCCGAGCTCGCCGCGCGCCACATGCGCGAGCTGGAGGAAAGCGAGCGCCGCTTCCACAGCGCCTTCACCCACGCCTCGATCGGCATGGCGCTGATGAGCGTCGACGGCGTCATCCTGCAGGCCAACGCCGCGCTGCGCTCGCTGCTGGGCGTGAGCAGCCAGGCGCTCGCCGACACCGACTTCCGCGCCTGCGTGCTGCCGGCCGACCACGGCGCCTTCGCGCGCGCGATGCACGAGGTCGGCCAGCCCGGCTTCGAAGGCTTCGCGATCGAGCTGCGCTGCCGCCACGCCGGCGGCGAGCCGGTCTGGGTGTCGGTGCACTGCAGCTACTTCAGCGAGCCCGGCGCCGAGACCCCCTGCCTGATCCTGCAGGTGCAGGACATCACCGCGCGCCGCAACGCCGAAGCCGGCCTGCAGCACATCGCCTTCCACGACAGCCTCACCGGGCTGCCGAACCGGCGCCGCTTCCACGAGATCCTGGGCCAGGCCGTCGAGCGCGCGCGCTCGGAGACGCACGAGGCCTTCGCGGTCATGTTCCTGGACTTCGACCGCTTCAAGCTCATCAACGACAGCCTGGGCCACAACGCCGGCGACGAGTTCCTGGTGCAGGTGTCGCAGCGCATCGCCGAGAACCTGCGCCCGGGCGACATCGTCGCCCGCCTGGGCGGCGACGAGTTCGGCGTGCTGGTGCGCCGGCTCGAGAACGAGCGTGTGGTCGCCCACCTGGCCGAGCGCCTGATGGACGCGTTGAAGCGCCCCTTCCAGGTCGCCGGCACCGAGCTGTCGACGAGCGCCAGCATCGGCATCACCTTCAGCGCCTTCGGCTACGAGCGCGCCGAGGACGTACTGCGCGACGCCGACACCGCGATGTACAAGGCCAAGGCCGCCGGCAAGGCGCGCTACGCCCTCTTCGACACCAGCCTGCACATCGAGGTGGCGAACCGCCTGCGCCTGGAAGGCGACCTGCGGCGCGCGGTCGACAGCGGGCAGCTCTCGGTGGCCTACCAGCCGCTGTTCGAGCTGGCTTCGGGCCGCCTCGTCGGCTTCGAGGCGCTGGCGCGCTGGGACCACCCGCGCGACGGCGCGATCGGCCCCAACGCCTTCATTCCGATCGCCGAGGAAACCGGCCTCATGCCGCGCCTCACCGACTTCGTGCTCAACTGCGCCTGCCGCCAGCTCGCCGCCTGGCAGGCCACGCACCCCGAGCTGGGCACGCTGTCGATGAACGTCAACCTTTCGGGCCACGACCTCGCGCACAGCGCGCTGGTGGCGCGCGTGACGCGCGCGCTGGTCGAATCCGACTTGCGCCCGCAGCAGCTCACGCTGGAGCTGACCGAGAACATCCTGATGTCGCGCCTGGAAGGCGCGCTGCCGCAGCTGGCCGAGCTGCGCCGGCTGGGCGTGGGCCTCGCGGTGGACGACTTCGGCACCGGCTATTCGTCGCTCTCGCACCTGTCGACGCTGCCGATCGACAGCCTGAAGATCGACCGCAGCTTCGTCAGCCGGCTCACCGCCGGCAGCAACGAAGCGGCCGTGGTGCGGGCCATCGTGCTGCTGGGCCACTCGCTGGGCAAGGAGATCGTGGCCGAGGGCATCGAGACCGACGCCCAGCGTGCCCAGCTCGCCGAGATGGGCTGCACCATCGGCCAGGGCTACCACTTCGGCCGGCCGCTGCCGGCCGACCAGGCGACCGCGCTGCTGGAGCGCGTGCGCTCGCTCGGCGACCGCCGCCGCAGCGTGGTCCAGCGCGACACGGCGGCCGTCACGCTGCACTGAGCCCCGGGAACCACGGAATTCACGCCTGCCGCGCCGGCGTTGCCACGCGGCTCGCGCCCGTGGCGGCGTGCGGCCGATATCCCGGCCAACGGTCATGAGCCATTCCGACCTGCTCCTGCCCATGGTGGGCCTGGTCGCCGTGCAGTTCCTTCTGTATGCGGCGGGCTGGGCACTGGCCGCCTGGTTGCTGCCGCGGCGCCAGAAGGCGGCCGCGCTGCACTGGGCCGGCTTCATGCTGCTGCTCGGCCTGGGCTTCTGGCTCGCCAGCCACCGCGGCGAACCGCGCCAGTGGGCCGCCTATGCCGGCAGCAACATCGCCTTCCTGTCGGGCTACCTGCTGCTGTGGCGCGGGCTGGAGTCCTTCCTCGACGTGCCCGCGTGCTGGCGCGAGCAGCTCGCGTGGGGCGTGCTGCTGGTGGCGCTGTTCGCGCCGCTGGGCGCCGACCCGGCCCATGCCTCGCTGCGCACCTTCCTCACCTACGGGCTGGGGGCGCTGCTGTACGCGCGCCTGCTGGTGGCGGTGTTCCGGCCGATGACGGTGGAATTCCCCGGCGGCGTCGCCTACGCCATCGCGCTGCCGGCCTTCGCGATGGTGCTGCTGCTGGGCGCGCGCGCCGTGCAGCAGGCGGCCGCGTGGCAGCTGCCGCTGGAGATGCATGTCGGAAGCGGCGGCAACATCGACCTGCTGTACGGCTACCAGATCGGCGGCGCGCTCTTCAACTTCAGCTTCGTCGCGCTCGTCGTGCTGCGCACGGTGAACGTGCTGCGCCACCTCTCGCGCCACGACGGACTCACCGGCGTGCTGAACCGGCGCGCGTTCGAGGAGGCGCTGCGCGACGAATGGCTGCGCGCGCGCCGCGGCGGCGGCGCCTTCTCGGTCGTGCTGCTGGACCTGGACCACTTCAAGCAGGTGAACGACCGCCTGGGCCACCAGGCCGGCGACCTGGCGCTGGCGCACGCCGCGCAGCAGTTGAAGGCGGTGGCGCGCGGCAGCGACCTGGTGGCGCGCTACGGCGGCGAGGAGTTCGCGCTCGTGCTGCCGGACGTCGACGCCGAAGGCGCCGCCGCCGCCGCGCAGCGCCTGCTGCAAAGGCTGCGCAGCACGCCGCTCAAGGTGGGCGAGGCCGAGCTGGTGGTGACCGCCAGCGCCGGCGTCGCCCAGTGCAGCAGCGCCGACGCCGACGACCACGAAGCGCTGCGCCGCGCCGACGCCGCGCTCTACCGGGCCAAGGCCGAAGGGCGCGACCGCGTGCAGGTCGCCTGAGGTCCGTTCCGGGGCCTACTGGATGAGGCCGTTCTTCAGCGCGTAGTAGGTGAGGTCGCTGTTGGACTGCAGCCTGAGCTTTTCCAGCACGCGCGAGCGGTAGGTGCTCACCGTCTTCACGCTCAGGTGCATGCGCTCGGCGGCCTGGCCGACCGTGTCGCCGCGCGCCAGGTGCAGGAAGACCTGCAGCTCGCGTTCGCTCAAGCCCTCGTGCGGCAGCTGCGGCGCCGCGCCGGCGGCGCCGTCGGCCAGCAGCTCGGCCACCGCCGGCGTGATGTAGCGCCGCCCGCGCGCGAGCGTGCGGATCGCGGTCGTGATCTCTTCCGGGTCGCACTCCTTGTTGAGGTAGCCGCTGGCACCCTGGCGCAGCAGCGTCGTCGCGTAGTGCGCCTCCGGGAAGCCGCTCAGGATGAGCACCGGCAGCTCGGGCCAGCGCGCCTTCACGGCCGCCAGCGTGTCGACCCCGCCTTCGCCCGGCATCGAGAGGTCCAGCACCAGCACGTCGACTTCGCCGGCGCGCAGCATCTCCAGCGCCTCGCGCCCGCTGGCGGCTTCGGCGGTGACGCGGAAGTCCACTTCGTCGGCAAGGAACTGGCGCAGCCCCGCGCGCACGATGGCGTGGTCGTCGACGATGCCGATGCGGATCATGCGGGCCGGTCCGGTCTGCGCGCGAGGCGTCGCGAGTGTAAAGGTGCCCCAGCCATGTCCCTGAGCCTGCCTGCCTGGCACCAGCTGCCGTCGTCCCGCCTCGCCGGTCCGCTGGCGCTGCTGCTGGCGGTGCTGGTGATCGCCAGCACCGAATTCGGCCACCGCGCCGAGGAGGAGGTGAACGCCGCGCGCGACGCCGCCGTGCGCGTGCAGCAGGCGGTCGGCCGCGTGCGCCGGCTGGTACTGCTGATGGAATCGTCGGAGCGCGGCTACCTGCTCACCGGCCGCCCCGAGTACCGCGCGCCCTACGACGAGGCGCGCACCCAGACCACCGCCGCGCTGGCCGAGCTGCGCGCGCTCGCCGACGCGACGCCGGCGCAACGCCCGCCGATGCAGCAGCTGGCCACGGCCACCGAGCGCAAGGCCTCCGAGCTGGCGGAGGTGCTGCGCCTGTTCGAGGCCGGCGACCGCGAGCGCGCGATCACCCTCGTGCTGACCGACCTGGGGCGCGAGGAGATGGAGCGCATCAACGCGCTCGTCGACCGCCTCGTCGAAGGCGAGCAGGAACGTTATGCGCTCGGCGCCGAGCGGCGCGAGCAGGTGCGCCTGTGGAGCCGGGTCGCGCTCGCCTCGCTGGTGCTGCTGTCGCTGGCGGCGGTGTTCGCGGCGCGCCGGCTGCTCGGCGAGCGCGACCGCGAGCGCGCGCGCCACCTGCAGGACCTGAGCGCCGAGCGCGACAAGCTGGAGGCCGAGGTCGCGCGCCGCACGCGCGACCTGTCGGACCTGGCGCGCCACCTGCAGACCGTGCGCGAGGACGAGCGCAGCCGGCTCGCGCGCGAGCTGCACGACGAGCTGGGCGGCCTGCTCACGGCGGCCAAGCTGGACGTGGCGCGCGTGCGCCGCCGCCTGCCCGACCCTTCGCCCGAAGTGGCCGAACGCATCGGCCACCTCGCGCAGACGCTGGACGCCGGCATCGCGCTGAAGCGCCGCATCATCGAGGACCTGCGGCCCTCGACCCTGGTCCACCTGGGCCTGCGGCGCACGCTCGAGATCCTGTGCGACGAGTTCGCGCGCCGCGCCGAGATCGCGCTCGACGCCGAGATCGACGAACTCGAGCTTTCCGACGAGCGCGAGCTGGCGATCTACCGCATCGTGCAGGAGGCGCTGACCAACGTGGCCCGGTACGCGCAGGCGCGCCGCGTGCGCGTGCGCGTGCAGGCCGAAGGCAACGCCGCGCAGGTGGAAGTGGGCGACGACGGCGTCGGCTTCGACCCGGCGCGCGTGCGCGCCGGTGCGCACGGGCTGGCGGGCATGCGCTTCCGGGTCGAGTCGTTCGGCGGCCGCTGGCAGCTGGAATCGGCGCCCGGCCGCGGCACGCGGGTGCTCGCGCAGCTGCCGTTCTGAACCCCAGGACGCGGCCTTGTCCTACACGGCGCCGCCGCCGCGCGCCCTAGACTGGCCGGGCGCCACCATGCCCCGCCCGCCATGCCCCCGCTGAAGGTCTTCGTCGTCGAGGACAGCGCCACGATCCGGCAGAACCTGGTCGCGGCGCTCGAGGAATGGGCGCCGGTGCAGGTGGTCGGCCACGCCGACAGCGCCGGCGACGCGATCGACCACCTGCTGCAGTCGCCCCCGCCCTGCGACCTGGCGATCCTGGACGTGATGCTGCGCCAGGGCTCGGGCATCGACGTGCTGAACGCGCTGCGCAAGGCCGCCAGCCCGCTGCGGCGCGTGGTGCTCACCAACTACGCCACCCCGCTCATCCGCGACCACTGCCTGGCGCTGGGCGCCGACCGCGTGTTCGACAAGTCGGGCGAGGTCGACGCGCTGCTGGACTACTGCGGCGCGCTGGCGGCCGCGCCCGGCGGTGCCTGAAGGCGCCGGCCGACGCGCCGGCGAGGCGCTGTCCTACAAGCGGCAGCGGCCACGGCCGACGCGGCGCGCGCCGGCCCGGCGGCAAAGTCTGGGCACGGCCGGGGCCGAGACGGACCCGGTCCCCGCAACGAACCCAGGAGCGAGAACCATGCTGAAGATGCGCCAACCCCTCGTCGCCGCGATGGCGGCCGTGGCCCTGCTGTCGGCCGCCGGTTGCACCGTGATGCGCGACCAGCAGACCGTGGGCACCTACGTCGACGACTCGGTGCTGACCTCGCGCGTGAAGGCGCGCCTGGCCGAGGACAAGTTCGTCAGCGCGCTCGTGCTGTCGGTCGAGACCTTCAAGGGCGTGGTCCAGCTGAGCGGCGTCGCCAAGACCGAGGCCGAGCGCAGCACCGCCGAGCGGCTGGCGCGCGAGACGCCGGGCGTCGCCGGCGTGCAGAACAACATCCGCGTGAGCGGCTGAAGACCCGCCAACTCCCGAAGGAGCCCACCATGAACCACTTCCCCCGCACCCTTGCCGGCGTTGTGCTCTCGATCGCCTTCGTCGCCGCCCAGGCGGCGGTTCCCTTCGTCAGCGGCGGCGTCACCGTCGACGAGTTCAAGGAACTCAACCGCGAGGCCAAGGACTACTCGGTCAAGCTGGTCTTCGCGGCGCGCGGCAGCGGCGCCTACCTGGCCGACGTCGACGTCACGCTCGCCTCGCTGCCGCAGCACGAGGTGATGCTGGAGCACCGCACCGAAGGCCCGCTGCTGCTGGCCGCGCTGCCGCCCGGCCGCTACGAGCTGACGGCCTCGTTCAAGGACGTGAAGCCGGGCGCGCCGGCGACGCAGAAGCGCGTGATCAACGTGCCGCGCAACGGCCGCGCCGACGCGGTGGTCTACTTCGACACCGGCGACGAGGTCAGCAGCGACTCGCCGCCGGAGTACAGCACGCGCTGAGCGCGCTTCACAGCGGCACCTGCGCGGTGTTCTTCACCTCTTCCATCACCGCGTAGGTGCGCGTCTCGCGCACGCCGGGCAGGGTCCAGATGACGCTGCCGATGAACTCGCGGTAGGCCGCCATGTCGGCCACCCGCGTCTTCAGCAGGTAGTCGAAGCCGCCGGCCACCAGGTGCGCTTCCAGGATCTCGGGGCGCACCTGCACCGCGGCCTTGAAGGTGTCCATCACGTCGTGCACGGTGCGGTCGAGCAGCACCTCCACGAAGACCAGCAGCCCGGCGCCCAGCTTCACCGGGTTGAGCCGCGCCTCGTAGCCCAGGATGTAGCCGTCGCGCGTGAGCCGCTTCACCCGCTCCAGCACCGCGGTGGGCGACAGGTGCACGCTCTCGGCCAGCTTCAGGTTGCTGATGCGGCCGTCGGCCTGCAGCACGCGCAGGATGCGGCGGTCGATCTTGTCGATCTCGCGCGGCTCGCCGGCGCGCGGGGCGGGGCTGCTGTCGTCCATGGCGAAGGATTCTCCGCCACGGGACCGGCTTTTCGAATCTCTTTCAGCGCACCGCGATCCACACTGGCGCCTCTCTCGCCCGAGGACGCCGCCATGCCCGCCACCCCGCCGCCGCGCGACCGCCTGCCCTTCCCCTATCGCGCCGAAGGCGCCGTCGTCGCCGCCGCGCTGCAGCGCCTGGCCGGCCACCTGGACTGGCCCGCCGTGGTGGCCGCCGCCCGGCCCTGGGTGGAAGCGGTGCGGGCCGCGCCGGCGCCGTTCTGGGCGCTCGAATCGCTGCTGCGCGAGTACCCCATCTCCAGCGCCGAAGGGCTGGCGCTCATGCGGCTGGCCGAGGCGCTGCTGCGCGTGCCCGACGCCGAGACCGCGATCGCGCTCACCGCCGACCAGCTGGGCAAGGCCGACTTCGACGCCGCCAGGGGCCCAGAGGACGGGGCCCCCTCCCCGTCCAAAGGCAGCCCGCACAAGATGCTGGCCAGCCTGAGCGCGAGCGCCATCGCGCTCTCCAAGAAGTTCCTGCCCGACCAGCAGCAGCCGCCTGGGCTGCTGCAGCGGCTGGGCGCGCGCACGGTGGTGGCGGCCACGGTGCGCGCGATCCAGCTGCTGGGGCGGCAGTTCGTGCTCGGCCGCACCATCGCCGAGGCGATGGAGGAAGCCGCCGGCCAGCGGCGCGCGCTGCCCGCGCTGCGCTTCAGCTACGACATGCTGGGCGAAGGCGCGCGCACCGAGCGCGACGCCGAGCGCTATCTGGCCGCCTACCGCCACGCCATCGCCACGCTGGGCGGCGGGCGCGTCGCCGGTTCGCCGATGGAAGCCGACGGCATCTCGATCAAGCTCTCGGCGCTGTTCTCGCGCTACGAGGACGCGCAGCGCGAGCGTGTCTTCGCCACCCTGCTGCCGCGCGTGTGGAGTCTGATGGAAGCGGCCGCGGCGGCGAACCTGAACCTCACCATCGACGCCGAGGAGAGCGACCGGCTGGAGCTCAGCCTGGACCTGTTCGAGGCGCTGGCCGAACGCGTGGCCGCGAAGTTCCCGCAGTGGGCCGGCTTCGGCCTCGCGGTGCAGGCCTACCAGACGCGCGCGCTCGAGGTCGTCGACGAAGTGGCCGCCATCGCGCGCCGCCACGGCCTGCGCTTCATGGTGCGGCTGGTCAAGGGCGCCTACTGGGACGGCGAGGTCAAGCGGGCGCAGGAAGCCGGCCTGCCCGGCTACCCGGTGTTCACGCACAAGCACCACACCGACATCGCCTACCTCGCCTGCGCCGCCGCGCTGGTGGGCCACCACGAGGTGATCTACCCGCAGTTTGCCAGCCACAACGCGGGCACCATCGCGGCCATCGTGCAGATGGCGCGCGCGCGCGGCGCCGCGTTCGAACTGCAGCGCCTGCACGGCATGGGCGAAGGCATGTTCCGCGAGGTGATGAAGGACGCCTCGATTCCGGTGCGCATCTACGCCCCGGTGGGCGAGCACCGCGACCTGCTGGCCTACCTGGTGCGGCGGCTGCTGGAGAACGGCGCCAACTCGTCGTTCGTGCACCAGCTGGCCGACGAAACGGTGAGCGCCGAGGAACTGCTCGCCTCGCCGCTGCGCCCCGCGCAGGTGCCCGGCCAGCCGATGCCCGAGGCGCTGTACGGCCCGCAGCGCCGCAACTCGCGTGGCGTGGACCTGGCCTGCATGCCGATGCGCGCGCCGCTGCTGGAACAGCTGCAGAAAGTGGCCGTCGAAAGCGTGGCCCCGGCCAGCGCCGCCGAAGTCGAAGCCGCGATGCAGCGCCTGGCCGCCGCCTTCCCCGGCTGGAGCGCACGCCCGGTGGCCGAACGCGCCGCCCTGCTGCGCCGCGCCGCCGACGCGCTGGAAGACCGGCTGCCCGAGTTCTGCGCCCTGCTGGTGAAGGAAGCCGGCAAGACCTGGGGCGACTGCGTGGCCGAGGTGCGCGAGGCGGTGGACTTCTGCCGCTACTACGCGCTGCAGGCCGAACAGAAGCTGCAGGACCAGGCCCTGCCCGGCCCCACGGGCGAGAGCAACCTGCTGCGCCTGTCCGGCCGCGGCGTCTTCGTCTGCATCAGCCCGTGGAACTTCCCGCTCGCCATCTTCGCCGGCCAGGTGGTGGCCGCGCTGGTGGCCGGCAACACCGTGGCCGCGAAGCCCGCGGAGCAGACGCCGGTGGTGGCGCGCCGCTTCGTCGCCCTGCTGCACGAAGCGGGCGTGCCCGCCGATGCCGTGGCCTGGCTGCACGGCGCGGGGGAGACCGTGGGCGCCGCGCTGGTGGCGCACGCGCACACCGCCGGCGTGTGCTTCACCGGCAGCACGGCAGTGGCGCGGCTCATCAACCGCACGCTGGCGGCGAAGGACGGCCCCATCGTGCCGCTGATCGCCGAGACCGGCGGCCTGAACGCGATGGTCGTCGACAGCACCGCGCTGCCCGAGCAGGTGGTCGACGCCGTGGTGCAGAGCGCCTTCCGCAGCGCCGGCCAGCGCTGCAGCGCATTGCGCCTGCTGTGCCTGCACGAAGCCACCGCCGACGGCGTGATCGAGATGTTGAAGGGCGCCATGGCCGAGCTGCGCCTGGGCGATCCGGCCGACTTGGCCACCGACGTCGGCCCCGTCATCGACGACGAAGCGCACGCGCACCTGAGCCGCCACGTCGAACGCCTGCGCCGCGAGGCGAAGCCGATCGCCGAGACCGCGCCTTCGTCGGCCTTCCCGCGCCTGCTGCCGCCGGCCGCGTTCGAGATCGATTCGGTCGAAGCCCTCAAGGAAGAGATCTTCGGCCCCGTGCTGCACGTGGTGCGCTGGAACGGCGCGGTCGAAGACCTGGTGCGCCGGATCAACGCACTCGGCTACGGCCTCACGCTGGGCGTGCAGACGCGCATCGACAGCCGCGCCCAGCGCGTGGCCGACCTCGCGCGCGTGGGCAACGTGTACGTGAACCGCAACATGATCGGCGCCGTCGTCGGCGTGCAGCCCTTCGGCGGCGAAGGCCTCTCCGGCACCGGCCCGAAGGCGGGCGGCCCGCACTACCTGTACCGGTTCTGCGCCGAGCAGACCGTGACCGTCAACACCGCCGCCGCGGGTGGCAACGCGGCGTTGCTGGCGGGCCTGGACTAGAGGTTCCGTCGGTGCGCCCCGGGCAGGCTCGCACCGACGCTTGCAGGACCGGCCCGAGCGCGTGCACCATGACGTCCGCGAACGGCGGCCGGCCCGCCGGCAGGCTGCCAGGTTCCGCATCGTGACCGCCGCCAGATCGCAGGGAGAACCGGCATGCCCGCGCCGAGGACAGGAGCTTCCCGCTTGAATCGCCACGCCGAGGTCGACCGGCTCGGCGACGATCAGATGGCGCCGTGGCGCGGGCTTCCTTTCATTTGGGTCGACGCCTGGCCGGAGGTCCTGACCCGCCACATCGAAACCGATCGCCCGCTGCTGGCGATGCTGGATGCGGGGGCCGGCGTCGCCGAGATCGCCTTTGCGCGCCGCACGCTGCACCTGGATGTTCGTGCCGGTACGATGGGTGTGTTCGAGCCCGCCCGCCAGCGCTACACGCGATGGCGCTGCCGCGGGGCCCGCCGCATCATGGTGGATCTGGACGCCGGGATGCTGGCGGCGCGCGGGCTGGTCGACGCGGACGTCGTCGCGACGCCCCTGCGCCAGGACCTCGAGTTCCAGGACCCCGCCATCGCCGGTCTGCTGCAGGCCATGGTGCAGGAGGTGGCTGCCGGCTGCCCGGGCGGCGAGCCGGCCGCGGAAGGGCTGTCGCTGGACCTCCTGAACCGCGTGTGGCGGCGATTGGGACGCGCGCCGGCGCGCGAGCGCGGTCGCCTCAGCCGCACCCAGCTTCGCGAACTCGACGCGCTGATCGATCGCCGGATGTCCGAGCCGCTGCCGTTGGCGCAGCTGGCCGCCCACGCGGGCTACAGCGCCCCGCACTTCACCCGCCTGCTGAAGGCCACCGTGGGGTTGGCGCCGCACCGCTATGTCGTCCGCCGGCGCGTCGAGAAGGCGATCGAACTGCTGGCCGGCACGACCCTGCCCATCGCCGCCGTCGCCGCCGCCACCGGGTTCGCGAGCCAGAGCCACCTCACGGCAACCCTGGTCCGCCTGCGCGGCGTCACGCCCGCGGCGTTGCGACGCTAGCCGCGTCGGCGCCTTCCCGGCCTCTCAGGGAAAGGCCCGAGGCGCAGGCGGTCGCCATGATCCGTTCCTGCAAGACAGCCCTTCCGGGCCGGCGCAGACTCCGCGGCCTTGCACCCGCACCCCCGAGGAGACTGCCCGATGACTCGATCGACCATGCACTGGGCCATGATCGTGGCCACCCTGGCGGCCGCTGCGCCGGCCTTCGCCGCGGGGCGCACGAAGAGCCCGCCGCCCCCGCCTGCGCCGCTCAGCTGCGCCCAGCTCGCCGGGCCCGAGGGCGGCCTCGTCGGGGCCCCCGGCATCAAGAGCGCGACCAGCGCGGTCATCGCCGCCTCGGGCGCCAACGTCTCGTACTGCCAGGTGAACGTGCTCTACGGCACCTCGGACGACCAGAACATCAACGTGCGCGTCGGGCTGCCGCTCGGGCCGCTGGACGGCGGCAGCGGCGGCCTCGTGGGCGCGTGGAACGGCCGCACCCAGGGCATCGGCGGCGGCGGCTGCTCGGGCAGCCTGAGCGTGAACGCGCCGGTCAACGCCGGCTACGTGGGCTCCGGCAACGACACCGGCCACTCGGGCGGCGACTGCGAACCCGGCGTCAACGCGGACGGCACCTACAACCTGCAGTTCATCAACGACTTCATCCGCAACGGCATGAAGGCGCAGATCCTGCTGTCCAAGCAGATCGCGGCCACCTACTACGGCACCGCACCGGTCTACAACTATTGGAACGGCTGCTCCACGGGCGGACGCCAGGGTTACGTGCTGGCCCAGGAACTGCCTGACGAACTCGACGGCATCCTCGCCAGCGCACCCGCGATGTACTGGACCCGCTTCCAGACCGCGCAGATGTGGGGCCAGATCGTCATGAAGGACCTGGTCGGCGGCCCGATCGCCGCCGCCAAGATGAACCAGGCCACGGCCTCCGCGGTTGCGGCCTGCGACGCGAACGACGGCGTCGTCGACGGCGTGATCGACGAGCCGCGCGCGTGCACCTTCAGCGCCACCGCCAACATCTGCGGCGTGCCGGGCGCGCCGGACACGAACTGCCTCACCGCCGCGGAGGCACAGGCGATCGACCTCATCTGGGACGGCCCGCGCAACACCGCCGGCAAGCGCGTCTGGTTCGGCCTCGACCGCGGCACCCAGATCACCGCGCTCAACGGCACCACGCCCTTCGCGCTCGGACCCACGCAGTTCCACTGGGACCTGCACGACCGCAGCTTCGACTGGCACACGGTGACAATGGACACCTACGCGAACGTGGCGCAGGAAGGCTCGCGCAACATCGCCGACGTCACCGACACCTTCGGCGACCTGGACAAGTTCCGGCGCAACGGCGGCAAGCTGCTCACGATGGTGGGCGCCAACGACCAGCTCATCATGCCGCAGGGCGTGATGCACTACTACCGCCAGATGGCGCGCCGCTACGGGGGCTCGGACCAGGACTTCGAAGGCGTGCAGGCGTTCTACCGCCTGTTCCGCGCCCCGGGCGTCGGCCATTGCGGCGGCGGCACCGGGCCGCAGCCGCAGAACCTGTTCAACGCGCTGGTGAACTGGGTGGAGAACGGCGTCGCGCCGGAGACGATTCCGGCCCAGATCGCCGTCGGCGGCGTCACCCGCACGCGCCCGCTGTGCAAGTACCCGCAGACCGCCGTCTACAACGGCAGCGGCAGCACCGACGACGCCGCCAACTTCACCTGCGGCGGCAACCTGGAGACGCGCGAGCGCGTCTGCGACAGCGTGCTCGTGAAGTACAAGGACGAAGTGGACGGCCCGCAGGGCCTGGTCGAGGGGGTCGCGGCGCGGCTGCGCTGCGCGCTGCACTAGTTGAGGTACATGCCCAGGTAGCGCCGCCCGTGGCTCACGACCTCGGGGTCTGGGCAGACCTCGAACCACTCGATGAGCTGCTGTCGCGCGCGCTCGCGGTCGGGCTTGCCTTCGGCCCGGTCGCGCAGCACCACTTCCAGCAGCTGGTCGAAGGCGGCCTTGAAGTCGCCCGCGTGCACCAGCAGCGCCGCGAGCGCGAAGCGCGACTCGAAGTCCTTTGGGTTGGAAGCGATCCGCTCCATCAGCGCCAGCGGGTCGCCGGCGGGCTTCTCGCGCGCCAGCTTCAGGCGTGCCAGCAGCTTGGCGTGGCGCTCGTCGCGCGCCTCGGCGGGCAGCGAGTCCAACAGCGCCTGCGCCTGGTCGAGCGCGCCTTCCTCGATCAGCGCCGAGGCTTCGTCGAGCGGGCCCCACTCGGGCTCGGGCTCGCCTTCGCCTTCGGTCGCCTCGCCCACGCCCAGGTGGTGGTCCAGGAACTGGCGCACCTGGCCTTCGGGCAGTGCGCCCATGAACTGGTCCACCGGCCGGCCGCCGACGAACAGCGTGACGAGCGGGATGCTGCGCAGGCGCAGCGCCTGCGCCACCTGCGGGTTCTCGTCGGTGTTGATCTTGGCCAGGATGAAGCGGCCGCCGTAGTCCTTCGCCAGCTTCTCCAGCACCGGCGTGAGGGAGCGGCAGGGCCCGCACCAGGGCGCCCAGCAGTCCAGCAGCACCGGCACCTGGAGCGACTTCTCCAGCACCTCGGCGGTGAAGTCGGCGTCGGTGACGTCGATGACGTTCGGCTTGGTGTCGTTCATGCGCGCTTGCCCTCTCAATCCAGCTTCACGCCCAGGCGCGTGATGACCGGTCCCCAGCGCTTCACGTCGGCGTCGATGGCGCGCCGGAAATCGGCCGCGCTGCCGCCCACGATGGTGAGGCCCTGCGTGTCCAGCGCCTGGCGCACGGCTGCATCCTGCAGCACCGCGTTGACGTCGGCATTGACCCTGTTCACCACCGCTTCGGGCAGCGAAGCAGGGCCGAAGAGGCCGTTCCAGGCCAGCGACTCGACGTTGCGGTAGCCGCTTTCCACCAGCGTGGGCAGGTCCTTCAGGTTGTCCGGCCGCTGCGCTGCGCTGGTGGCCAGCAGGCGCACCTTGCCGCTCTTCACGTGCGGCAGCAGCGCCGGCGCCACCATGAAGGTGGCGTCGACCTCGCCCTGCGCCACCGCCATGGCCGCCGGCGGCGAGCCGTTGAAGGGCACGTGGGTGGCCGCGAAGCCGGCCTCGGCCATCAGCAGCTCCATCGTCAGGTGCGCCGAACTGCCGTTGCCCAGCGAGCTGTAGTTGACCTTGCCGCCCTGCGCCTTGGCCCAGGCCACGAACTCGGCCACCGTCTTCGCGGGCACCTTCTCGGCGTTCACCGCCAGCACGTTGGCCTGCGAGGTGGTCATCACGATCGGCGACAGGTCCTTCGCCGGGTCGTAGGGCATCTTGCGGTAGAGGAAGGGCGCGAAGGCCACCGGGCCGTTGAAGCCGATCGCCAGCGTGTGGCCGTCGGTCGCCTTGGCGGCGGCGTCCAGGCCCAGCATGCCGCCGGCGCCGGGCTTGTTGTCGATCACGACCGGCTGGCCCCAGCGCGCCGCCAGCTTGTCGCCGAGGGCGCGTGCGATGAGGTCCAGCGAACTGCCGGGGCCGGTCGGCACGACGACGTGCACCGGGCGGCTGGGCCAGCCTTGCGCCTGTGCCGCGAAGGTCGAAGCCGCCAGGGCGGCGGCGATGAGGAAGGAGCGTCTTTGCATGGGGCCGCATGGTAAGCGGCCCGCCGCACCCTTGCCGTCGCTGCCGCTACTGCCGCTTGCCGCTGAAGGTGCCCTGCATCGCGCCGC
>CAYVXO010000098.1:0-21454 GCA_964454485.1 uncultured Rubrivivax sp. | reverse complement strand
CCGCCGGAGATCGCCGCGATGCGCAGCGCCGGCCAGGCGCGCGCCGCCGTCCGGATGAGGTCCACGCCGTTGAGCTGCGGCATCAGCAGGTCGGTGATCAGGATGTCGGCGCCGCGCTCGCGCAGCGCCTCCAGCGCCTCATGGCCGTTGAGCGCGAGCTCGACCGCGTAGCCCGCGCGTTCGAGCACGCGCGCGAGCGCCTTGCGGATCGCCGGTTCGTCGTCGACCACCAGCACCCGGCAGCCCACGGCCAGCAGCAGCTCGCGCGCCTGGAAGGGCTTGGTCAGCGTGGCATGCGCGCCGGCGCCGAGCGCCGCGGCCAGATAGGCCTGCGTGGCCAGCGCGCCCGGCCGGAAGCCGTCGCCGCTCATCGTGCCGCCGCCGGAGATGGCGACCAGGCGCACGCCCGGGAACTCGGCGGCGATCGTCCGCACCGCCGCCGCGCCGTCCGGCGGCGCCATCACCATGTCGACGAGCGCGACGTCGAAGCGCCGCCGCCGCAACGCCTGCAGCCCGGCCTCGGCGCCGTCGCAGACCGCGACGCGGTGGCCCTGGCGCTCCAGCACGCGCCGCAGCGCCAGGCCGACGGCCGCGTCGTCGTCGATGACGAGGATGTCCTTCACGGCGCGTCGGCCGGCACGGCCCCGGCTTCCGCGACCACCGGCAGGTGGATGCGGAAGCGCGAACCCTTGCCGGGCTCGGAGTGCACGACGATGGCGGCGCCGAAGCTCTCGGCGATGCCGTGCACCACGGCCAGCCCGAGCCCCGAACCGCTGCCGACCTCGCGCGTGGTGAAGAAGGGCTCGAAGATGCGCTCCAGCGTCTCCGAGCTCATGCCGTGGCCGGTGTCGGCCACTTCCAGCACCAGGTAGTCGCCGTCGGAGACCGCGCGCGCGCCGGCCACCTGCACGCGTCGCAGGCTCACGGTCAGCGTGCCCGGTGCGTCGCGCATCGCCTGCCAGCCGTTGGTGCACAGGTTGACGATCATCTGCACCGCCAGCGCGCGGTCGGCCCGGACGCGCGGGTACGGGCCCGCCAGCTCCAGCCGCACCGCCTGCGCCGAAGCCGCCATGACGCCGAACAGGCGCACCGCCTCGCGCACCACCGGCTCCAGGTCGATCGGCTCCAGGCGCACCTCGCCGGCGGTGCGGCTGAAGGTGAGCACCTTGACGACGATCTCGCGCGCGCGCCGCGCCGAGGCCAGCACCGCCTCCAGGTCCTCGCGCAGCGCCGAGCCGGGCGGCGCGTCGGCGAGCGCCGACTCGGTGAGCAGCACGATCGGCTGCAGCGCGTTGTTGATCTCGTGGGCGAGGCCGCCGGCCAGCGTGCCCACGGTCTCGATGCGGTGGCGGTGCCGCAGCTGCGCCTCGAGTTCGCGCCGCTGCTGCTCGGTGCGCTCGCGCTCGGCCATCTCGCTGCGCAGGCGCTCGTTCACGCCCACCAGTTCGCCGCGCATGTTCTCCAGGTCGCGGCCGAGTTCGTGCAGCTCGCGCACGCCGCTGGGCGACTGCAGGGTCAGCGCGTAGTCGCCGCTGGCGATGCGGCGCGCAGCCTGCGCCAGCGCGACGATCGGGCGCGCCAGCCGGCGCCCGAACATCAGCGCCAGCGTCGAGGCGCAGAGCAGGTAGATCGCCAGCGCGACCAGCGTCTGCTGCATCGTGTGCGCGATCTGCGCGCGCGTGGGCGCCTCGTCGAAGCACAACCGAAGCTCGGCGCTGCCGCTGCCGCGCGCCACCGGCAGCGCGAGGCACTGCATGCCGTCGCCCCCGGCGCCGAAGTCGAGGTCGTTGCGGTCCGGCCAGCGGCGCTTCGGGTCGCCGAGCCGGCTCTGCAGGCTCTGGCCGTCGATCACGAGGCCGGCGAAGTCGGCATCGCCGTGCGCCACCGCCAGGTCCAGGAAGTCGCGCGTGCGCTGCGCCGAATCCAGCGTGCCGCCGACCTCCAGTTCCTCGGCCAGGTTGCGCGCGTAGGTGCGCACCTGCTGCACGAAGACCTCGGCATGGCTGCGCGTGACCACGTAGTCGATGCCCAGGTACAGCGCGGGCAGCAGCAGCGCGTGCAGCGCCAGCACGGTCAGCTCGATGCGGGCGGCGATCGAAGGCTTCATGGCAGCACTCAACGGTGCCACAGCACGCGCAGCACGCGCACGCGAGGGTCGCGTTCGGCCTCGGCGGCCCAGGCGAAGCTGACCGCGTTCGGGTCCTGCGCGAGGGTGTCGAACACCTCGGCCGTGCTGTCCAGCGTGGCCGGCGGGCTGCCGCGCTGCTGCAGCACGAGCGCCAGCATGCGCCGGTCGTAGACCGCCTCGGACATCGAGACGATGCTCTGGAAGAAGACCTGCCGCATCAGCGGGTCGGCCACGTTGCGCAGCGGCCGCAGGCGCTGGCCGTCGACGACCACCGCCAGGCCGAGATACAGCTTGTGCAGCTCGAGCGAACCGAGGTGCGCGATGCGGCTGCCCTGGCCGACCACCAGCACCAGGTGTTCCTCCGCCGCCGCGCGGACGCCGCGCAGCACGAGCAGGCCGAGCACCAGGCGCGCGAGACGGCGCGGCAGGGCCCGGCGGATCAGGGAAAGGCGGCGCTCCATTGCAGTCGCGTCTCCCAGCGCGACCCGTCGACGGTGTTGCCGCGTGCGATCTCCAGCGTGAGGGCCTGCCGGTGCCAGCCGTCCCAGCGCAGCCCGAGAAGGCTGCGGCGCAGGTCGAACTGGGGCGAGACGGCGGCCACGACCGCGGAGCCCCGGACGCCGTCGCTGGCCTCGTGGCGCCCGTAGGCGGTCAGGGCCGCCGGCAGCTGGCCTTCGAGCTGCAAGTAGCCGACTGTCATGCGGTCGGTGCGCTCGCCGCTGCCGCCGCGGGTGCCGATCGCGATGCCGTAGACGGCGCCCAGCAGGCGCCATTCGCCCGGGTGCCAGTCGGCGAACGCCCCCAGCAGGTCGTGCTGCACCTCGGTCGCGTCCAGCTGGGTGGCCAGCGCGGCGTCGGCCACCGGGCTGCGGTGACGCGCGGCGAGCAGGCCGAACTGGCTGGCGCCCAGCTGGTCGGGCAGCCAGGAGACGCGGCCGCTCCAGGACCAGTGGCGGCCTTCGCGGCGCGGCTTCATCAGGTCCAGCGGCTCCAGGCCCTCGTCGCGCAGCGTCGTGCCCAGGCCGGTGCCGCCGGCCAGGCGCAGGGCCTGGCCGCCCGGCAGCTCGTGGCGCGACTCGACCAGCAGCCCGCTCAGGTGCTGCGGCACGATGCCGCGCTCGTCCTCCCACAGCTCGACGCCGGGGCGCGTCACCGAGGTCTGCAGGTAGCGCCCGTGGTGGTGCTCCAGGTTCCAGGCGCTGGCCGGCTGGTGGTAGCGGCCCAGCCAGACCACGGTGTCGGGCCGCGCCTCCCAGCCCAGCTGCAGGCGCTCGACGTCATGCTCCTCCGAGCTGGCGAGGAACTCGCCGAACAGCCGCAGCGGACCGCCGGCACCGAGCGACAGCACCAGGTCGGCGGACACCGGCGCGTCCTCGTTGAGCCGCTCCTGCGGTGCGCCGGAGTACCGGTGCGCCTCGGCGCTGAGGAAGAGCAGGACCCCGCCGGACCCGTGATCGTGGTGCTCGTGCGTCTGCGCCTGCGCCTGCGCCGCGGCGCCCAGCGCCAGGCCGGCGGCGAGGCACGCGCTGCGAAGGGCCCGGCGCCCGCGGCCGCGCGCGTCCACGCGCTACACCGCGACCAGCCGGTGCTTGATCGCGTACAGGACCAGCTCGGTGCGGTTCGACGCGTTCATCTTGCGCAGCACGTGCGCCTTGTGCGTGCTCACCGTCTTCTGGCTGAGCGACAGCTCGTCGGCGATCTCGTGGCCGCGTTTGCCGGCGACCAGCATCTCGAAGACCTTGTATTCGCGCTCGGACAGCAGCGCGTGCGGCTGCTCGTTGGCGTCGCCGGCCACGATGCCCAGCGCCAGCCGCTCGGCCACGCTTGCGCAGACGTAGCGTTCGCCGCGCGCGACGCGGCGGATCGCCCGCAGCAGCTCCTCGGCCGCATGCTCCTTGGTGAGGTAGCCGTCGGCGCCGGCGCGCATGGCATGGGTGACATGCGTCTCCTCGCCATGCATCGTGACGACGAGGATGCGCAGCCGGGCGTCGACCGACTTCAGGTGGGCGATCAGATCGGGACCGCCGCGCCCCGGCATGTTCAGGTCGATCAGCGCAAGGTCGATCGACTGCGTGCGCACGGCCTCCAGCGCCTCGGCGCAGGTGGCCGCCTCGGCCGCCACCGTCAACTGGGGATCGTCGGCCAGAAGGCGCACCACGCCTTCCCTGAACATGCGGTGATCGTCGGCAACCAGCAGTCGGAACATTGCGCACCCTCCCAAGACGGACTGGCTCGACACGGGCCTTGCGCCGGCCCGCGGGCTTTCGAGCCTCTTTGCGTTGGATCAAAGCGTAACTTACATATGAAAGCGTGTTCCACCCTTGAATGTGTGGAGTATTGGCGCGGCGCTCAGACTTCGCCCCTCAGGTCCGTTCGAATCGCACCCGCGTGCCCAGACCTGACGCCGACTGAACGTCGAGCCTGCCGCGCACCAGGCGGGCCCGCTCCTGCATGAGTTGCAGGCCCTGGCCGAGGCCGTCGCCCGGGGTCTGCGCGGCCTGCGGATCGAAGCCGATCCCGTCGTCCGCCACCTCCAGGCTCACCTGGCCGGGTGCCGCGCTCTGCAGCCTGACTGTCACGTGCCGCGCCCGCGCGTGCTTGGCGCAGTTCAGCAGCGCTTCCTGCACCAGCCTGAAGATCACGATCTCCAGCTCGGCCGGCTGACGCACCGCGTAGCCGGCGCTGTCGAAGCTCGTCTCGGCCCCCGTGCGGCGCGCGAAGCGGGCCAGGGCACCGGCGATGGCTTCGACCAGGCCCGCGGGGTCCAGGCTGGCCGGCCGCAGGTCGGCGCAGAAGTCGCGGATCTGGCCCACCGTCTCGGCCAGCAGGGCCGAGGTCTCGTGGAACAGCTCGCGGTCGTCCGCGTCGGCGGGTGCGAGCCGCCGCTCGAGTGCCTTCAGGTTCATCTGGATCGCCGCCAGGTTGGCGCCACTCTGGTCGTGCAGATCGGCGGCGAGTCGCCGCCGCTCCTCTTCCTGCGCCGACACGACGTGGCGCGACAGCGCGGCCAGCTGCTGGGCCTGGTCGGCGCGCTCCTGCAGCAGCCCCTGGGCGGCGGCCAGGTAGCGTCGGTGCTGCAGGCTCCACCACAGGCCCAGCAGGGCGATCGCGGTCGCCAGCGCCGCCGCGAGGCCGAACACCCGGTTCAACTCGCCGAAGGCCTCGGCCTCGTCGATCTTCGCCAGCAGCAGCCAGCGCGTGCCGCCCACCGGCGTCAGCCAGGCCAGCAGGGGCTCGCCGTTCTCGCTCAGGCCTTCGGCGAGCGCCAGGCCCTCCGGACGGCCTGCCACCGTCGCCAGCAGGCCGGGGCGATTCGCCACGATGCGGCGCAGCGCCGGATCGCCTTCGGCCTCTTCGTCGGCGATGACGGTCAGCGCATCGCCGTCGGTCTGCACCAGCAGCAGCTCGCCGCTCATGCCGTCGCCCGGCCAGTGGCCGACCAGGCGTGCCAGCTGGTGCCGTGGGTCGATGCCGACCTGCACCACCAGGCCCGGCGCTGCCGGGTCCAGCGGCCGCTGGAGGTGGATCGGTGGCGGTTCCGCCGCGCCGGCCGGCGGCGGCGCGGCGGCGGCCGGGCGCACGCGGCGCACCGCGCCTTCGGGGTCGACCACGGCGAGCAGCGGTTCGCCGCAGGCGGTGCGGCAGATCGAGATCTCGCGCAGGTGCGAGCCCAACGCGCGCTCCCACAGGTGGGCCAGAAGCGCGGTCCGGGGCGCTGCGGCCGCGGGGTCGGCCTGCCAGGCCTGCACCAGGCGCGTGAAGGTGGCCGACCCTGTCCACAAGCCCAGGTCCTCGTGGGCCTCATCGATCCAGCCCTTCAGCAGGGACTCCTTGAGGCGCGCCGCCGTCTCCAGCCGGAAGAGGACCGAGCGCGCGACGAGGTCGTGTCCCAGCCGGTAGGTCAGCGCGCCTGCCAGCGAGACTCCTGCCACCAGCATCGCCGCCGCCGCCGGGGGCGTGAGCCAGGCCGGCCGGCGCAGCGGCGGGGCGTGGCTTTCGGCTTCGCGGCGCACCGACAGCGCCACCGTCAGCAGCGTCAGCCCGGCGCCGAACATGAACCCGGCGGCGGCCAGCCAGGGGCCGAGGGTGCCGGCCTGACGCGGCCAGTTTCCACCCACCAGGCGCAGGCCGAAAAGCGCGGCGCCGACCACCGCGACCGCGATCAACGCCAGGGCCAACGCCAGCTGACCCCGCGAATGCGGGGTATGGCGCGATGCGAGTCCGGACGGTCGGTCGGTGGGTGGGATGTCCATGCGTCGGGGTGGGCGCTCCGGGCCGGGCGGCGGGGCCGCCGCACGCCTGGGTGCCGGAGCGAGTGGAGTGTGCTTCGGCGGCGGCGTCCTGCCGCGCCCGCGCTTGCCAAACCCGCAAGCGCGGGGGCGGGTGTTGCCGATCCGAAAGGCGGGTGATACCGAAAAGCGGCTCGGAAGATTCCGATTCGGCCCCGCCGACCGTCCGAGAACCGAATCGGCGCCAGCCGATGTGTGTGCCCGAGACGCATCCCTAGAAACGCGACTGAGGACCCGGCACTGCGCCCGGGTGTCGTGGAGAACGAGGGATCGGATGGTCGCCAGGATTGCAGCGTCGCATCGGGAGCGGAACCGCCGCCGGCTGGTGCTGGGCGCGCTGTTCGCCACCAGCGGTGCCTGGGCCACCGGAAGCGACCCGCACGCGCGCCACGCGGCGGTTGCGCCGGCGGCGCGGCGCACGGTGGTGCGCTACCAGGTGCCCGACGTGCGCCTCGTGCGCGACGACGGCCGCAGCGTGTCGCTGCCGGAAGAGCTGGCCGACGGCCGCCCGGTGGTGCTGGCCTTCATCTACACCAGCTGCACCACGGTGTGCCCGGCGATCACGCAGACGCTGGCGCAGCTGCAGGACCTGCTGGGCCCGCAGCGCGAACTGGTGCACCTGATGTCGATCTCGATCGACCCCGAGTACGACACCCCGGCCCGCCTGCGCGACTACGCGCGCCGCTTCGGCGCCGGCCCCGAGTGGCAGCACTACACCGGCACGCCGGCCGCCAGCCAGGCGGCGCAGCGCGCCTTCGACGTCTACCGCGGCAGCAAGATGGACCACATCCCCGCCACGCTGGTGCGCATGGGACCCGGCACGCCCTGGGTCCGGATCGACGGTTTCGCGACCGCCCGCCAGCTGCTGGCCGAGCTGCCCGATGTCTGCACCTCGGGCCGGGGCTGAAGGCCGCGGCGAAGAAGGAGAACCCCCGATGCTCACGCTCCGCCACCTGTCCCCGTTTTTGCTGCTGCTGCTGTTCGCGGCGCCCGGCGCCCAGGCCCAGACCTTCAAGGTGCAGTGCCCCACGCACACGCGGCTGCACCCGCTGGTCGACGTGACCGGCAAGCCGAACCCGGCCGGCGACGTGCTCGACACCAGCGGCAAGTACGTCTACCCGAACCCGGGCATCAAGTGCCAGCAGATCTCCGGCGGCGACGGCTTCGCGACGATGGGCGACGGCACCCAGACCTACCTGTTCTCCTTCGGCCCGCTCTCCGGCCTGGGCAACCTGGTCAAGGGCCTGCCGGCCACCGTGACCGCCGCCGAGTTCATGCAGAGCAACGTGGACAACGCGGGGGCCGTGCTCGACGCCGTGAAGATCGGCGCCCCCGACGGGTTCGACTACGGCTTCAACGGCGCCATCGGCCTGGTGCCCGACACCGAAGGGGCCGGCAGCGGCGCCTCGCTACAGGCCATCGTGCTGGACAGCTCGGTCGACTCGGTCGCCGTGGTCGCGCCTGGCCGCGGCTACGCCAACAACTCGCCGGTCTGGTTCGCGAAGCCGCCCTGCGCGCCGCTGAACACCACCACCTGCGTGCAGGCGATGGGCGTGGCCACGGTCGACGCCAACGGCAGCGTCACCGCGGTCACGGTCACCCTGGCGGGCAACGGCTACACCTCGCCGCCGGCGGCCACCGTCACCGCGCCTTCGGTGCTGAGCGGCCACGTCGACCCGCGCCTGATCATGGACGTGGGCGTGATGAACGGGAACATCCCGGCGCCGCTGATCGCCATCGACGAAGGCGACGAGCTCTTCCTCACGCTCACCAACGTCGGCCAGATCATGCGGCCCGACCTGTTCGAGCAGCACACCGTGCACTTCCACGGCTACCCGAACGCGTCGGCCTTCTACGACGGCGTGCCCGACGCTTCGCTCGCCATCAACGTCGGCGGCAGCTTCACCTACTACTACCTGGCGCCCGAGGCCGGCACCTACATGTGGCACTGCCACATCTCGCCGCCCGAGCACCTGCAGATGGGCATGGTGGGCCAGCTGTACGTGCGGCCCAAGCAGAGCTCGCTGGCGGCCAATGCCGACCTCGGCCAGTCGCTGCTGGCGCTGAACCAGGCCGGCCTCGCGGGCCGCACCTGCACCGACGTCATCTGCGCCCAACAGACGCCGCTGCCCGCGGCGGCGGCCCCGGACGGCGCGACCGGCGTGCTCGCCGGCGGCAAGCGCTACGCCTACAACGACGGCGACGGCTCGACCCAGTACGACGTCGAGTACCCGATCCAGCTGATGGGCTTCGACCCCAACTTCCACTTCGTCGGCATGACCTTCAACCCCGAGTCCTTCGCCGACAACAAGGACAAGTACTTCCTGATGAATGGGCGCAGCTACCCGGACACCGTGAACCCGGCGCCGCTGAGCACCCAGGCCAGCGACGGCACGCCGCACTTCTCGCAGCCGCTGCCCACGCTCATCAACATCCCGCTGGGCGGCAAGGCGCTGCTGCGCATCAGCGACCTCAACGTCACCGAGTACCACACGCTCGCCTCGCTGGGCATGCCGATGCACGTGGTCGGCCTCAATGCCCGGCTGCTGCGCGACCTGGACGGCAACAACACCGACTTCTGGACCAACTCGATCTCGCTGGCGGGCGGCGAGTCGGTCGACGTGATCCTGGACGCCAGCGACACCACGGTGTTCCAGGCGGGCCAGAAGTTCTATCTCTACACGCCGCAGTTCGACCACCTGTCGAACGACGCCGAGAACTTCGGCGGCATGATGACCGAGATCAACATCTGCGCCAGCGTGGATCCGGTCTCCAAGGCCTGCGGCAACTGAGCACGAGGGAGACCGGCATGCACCCCTGCCTTGCGTACCCATCCGCCGGCCGCCTCGCGCGGCGCCTGGCGGGCCTCGCCGCCGCGCTGTTCGCGGCCGCCGCGCAGGCCGCCACGCCCGGCATCACCGGCACCGGCGGCACCGGCGGCACCGGCGCCAGCTTCGACCTCGTGGCGGCGCCGGGCTATGTCTCGCAGCCCGACGGCACCTCGATCTACTCGTGGGGCTACGGCTGCAACACGGCGCCGGCCAGCGGTCAGTTCGCTCCTGCGGCCATCACCAAGGGGACCTGCGCGGCCGGCAAGATGCAGCTGCCCGGGCCGACGCTGATCGTCACCGAAGGCGACAGCGTCACCGTCACGCTGCACAACAACCTGCCCAAGGCAGCCGGCAACACCTCGATCCTGTTCCCGGGCATGGACGTCAGCGCCAGCGGCGGCAGCGCCGGCCTGCTGACGCAGGAGGCCGCCAACGGCGGCACCGTGACCTACACCTTCACCGCCCGCCTGCCCGGCACCCACAGCTACTTCAGCGGCACCCAGGGCGACCTGCAGGTCGAGATGGGCCTGTACGGCGCGCTCATCGTGCTGCCGCGCACGCAGGCCAACTCCGCAGCCTGTGCCAACCCGGCGATGCGGCAGGCGCAGGTCTTCGACCGCGGCAGCGGCACGCCGGGCGACTTCCGTCTGGCCAATGCGCTCTACGACAACGCCCAGGCCTGCTACGACCGCGAGTACCTGTTCCAGTTCTCCGAGATCGACCCGACGATCCACCGCCAGGCGCTGGAGCAGGTGACGCGCTTCGCCGGCTGCACGCAGCCCACCGGCTGCATGGTGATCAACACCGAGCCGTACCACGCGGTGTACTTCCTGATCAACGGGCGGTCGATGCCCGACATCGGCGACCCGAACTACGCGCCGCAGTACCCGGCCCAGCCCTACAACGGCAACCCGCACATGCACCCGGGCGAATACACCCTGGTGCGCGTGGTCGGCCAGGGGCGCATGCAGCACCCGTTCCACAAGCACGGCAACCACGTGCGCGTGCTGGCGCGCGACGGCAACCCCATCCTCTCGAAGGCCGACGGCAGCGGCGCGCCCGACCTGGTGAACGGCAAGCTGGCCGGCCCGCTGCTGTTCACCACCACCACGACCCCCGGCCAGACCGTCGACGTGCTGTTCCAGTGGACCGCCAAGGGCCTGGGCTGGGACGTGTACGCGCACACCTCCGACACGCCCGACTCGACGGCGGTCGAAGGCGGCGGCGGTGCACCCTGCGTGCCCGACGCGAACGGCTTCTACACCGCGGATCCGACCGCACCGAACTTCTACGAATGGTGCGCCGACCACAAGAAGCCGCTCGAGGCCAAGCCCTTCGGCACCGTCGGCGCCGGCGGCCCGGTGACGCTGCCCGACCCCAACATCACGGCGCTGGGGGCCTGGTACAGCGGCAGCCCCTACATGGGCCCCGACGCGAACGCGCGCTCGGTGGGCCTGACACCCATTCCCCCCTTCGGGACGATCGCGAACGACCCGGGATCGGAAGCCGGCTTCGCGTACATGTGGCACTCGCATAACGAGCGCGAGATCACGACGAACAACGTCTTCCCGGGCGGAATGATGATGATGATGCTGGTCGACCCCTGGGTCTTCCTCATCGACGAGACGAACTGAGGCGAGGGGCACCGACATGGGTTCCATCGATTTCCTTGTCCGCCCTTCGATGAAGGCGGGCATTGCGGCGGCACTGCTGGGCCTCGCGGCCACGGCGGCACAGGCAGACGCCACCCTCACGCTGACGGCAGCGCCCACCACCACCGTCCTGCCCGATGGGCAGAGCGTGCCGATGTGGGGCTACAGCTGCGGCGCGGCCAGCGGCGCGACCTGCACCACCCTGACCGGGGCCGCGCAGACGGCCGGCACCTGGCAGCCGCCGCTGATCACGGTGCCCAAGGGCAAGCTGACGATCACGCTGGTCAACCAGCTCGGCTTCACCGCGGGCAGCGAGACGCACAACATCCCCACGTCGCTGGTCATCGTCGGCCAGCTCGGCGGCGGCCTTGGCGCGGCGCCTTCGCGCATGCCCAGCCCGGTGCACGCGCCCATCGGCACCACCTGGCCCGGCACCGCCGGCGCGATGGACCTGACGGGCGCCGCCTTCGTGATCGACAACGCCGGCTCGGGCTACACCAGCGCGCCGGCCGTCACCTTGTCCGGCGGCGGCGGCGGCAGCGGCGCCACCGCCACGGCCACCATCAACGGCAGTGGCCAGGTCACCGGGATCACGATCACCGACCCGGGCAGCGGCTACACTGCCACGCCGCAGGTCACGATCGCCGCGCCGTCTTCCGGCACCACGGCGACGGCGCACGTCGGCGCCGTTGCAGGGACCGCGGACGCTCCCGTGTTCAACGCGCCACCGCAGGCCGACCGCGTACGTTCGTTCGGCACCGAAGTGCTGGTGAGCGACGCCGGCGGCAAGGCGCTGGTGTGGAACAACCTGCGCCCGGGGACCTACCTCGTCCACAGCGGCACCCAGCCTTCGATCCAGCACCCGATGGGGCTGTACGCCGTGCTCGTGGTGACCGACACGACGGCGAACACCGCCTACGGCGTGTCCTTCGACAAGGACATCCCGCTCCTGCTGAGCGAGATCGACCCCGACCAGAACCGCGCGGTCGACCAGGCCGTGCGCACGGCCGGCTTCAGCGACGCGCTGGTCTGGGACGGACAGAGCGGCAAGTGCGGCGACCCCGCGGTGCACAACTGCTACCCGCCGGCGGTGAACTACAGCCCGCTGTACTACCTGGTCAACGGCCTCTCGTTCGACCGCACGAACCTCGCGGCCTCCACGCTCACCGGGCCCAGCGGCGCCGCCACCAGCGGCCGCGTGCTGCTGCGCATGGTGAACGCGGGCCTGCGCCTGCACGTGCCGGCGGTGGTGAACGCCGAGATGTCGCTCGTCGCCGAGGACGGCAACAAGCTGCCCGGCGCTGCCAGCCGGGTGCAGAACCTGGTGGCGCTGCCGCCGGGCAAGACCTACGACGTCACCATCAAGCCCAGGCTCGCCGGCAGCAACTACGCCGACGCCACGCTCGCCTTCTACGACCGCCAGCTGAGCCTGTCGACGAGCAACCAGCGCGACGGCGGCATGCAGGCCTACATCAAGGTGGGCAACGGCGCCGCCTCGGGCGCGGCCTCGGCCGCGGCGGCCACCACGCTGTCGGCCACCGACAAGTCCTACTTCTGCGCCGCCGGCGAGACGCTGTCGATCACCGACGCGGGCAAGGGCCTGCTCGGCGGCGCCGTGGGCGCCAGCGGCGTCACGCTGGACACCACCACGGGCGACATCAGCACCACCACGCTGGTGCTGAACTCGAACGGCACCTTCACCTACACGCCCAGCGCCGGCACCACCTGCGGCGGCAGCTTCACCTTCAAGGTCAACGGCAGCCTCACGAAGACGGCCACCATCGCGCAGTGCGACGCCAACAGCTCCAGCGCCGCGGGCTGCTCGCTGGCCGCCGCGCCGACGGTCGGCAACCTCACCTTCACCAGCAACGTGGCGACGCGCTATGCGTCGTCCGTGCCCGGCGTGCTGGCCAACGTCAGCGGTGCCGGCATGGGCCTGAGCGCGGTCGGCGCGGGCGCGGCCACCGGCGGCACCGTGACGATCAACGCCGACGGTTCCTTCGTCGCGACGCCCGGTGCCGGCACCACCTGCCCGGCGGGCGTGGTGAGCGGTGCCACGTGCATGACCTTCCCGTTCCAGGCGAAGACCAAGCAGGGCAGGCTGAGCAACACGGCGACCGCCACGGTGGTGTTCAACCCGGCCTCGAACCTGGCGGTCAACGTCAAGGACGCGCCCACCGGCGTCGCGGTGAGCGACTACCGCTGGATCATCGAGGAGGACCGCACCTTCTGGATCGACCCCCAGTGCCAGATCAACAGCACCGACCCCAAGCTGCGGCCGAGCACCTGCCCGCCGCTGCCGGTGGAAAGCCTGGGCTACAACTTCCACACCGCCAACATGACGGTGGTGGCGCAGGGCTGCGTGGGCCCGGTCTCCTGCGAATCCGGTCAGACCCTGCAGGGCACCGCGGTGGCCTGCGACGTGGGCAACGGCATCTGCCGCGACACGGCGGCGCAGAAGACCTCGGTCCTGCCGTCGCAGGTCTACCTGGACCCCAACAAGCGCTACTTCATCTCGATCCTGCCCGGTGACGGCGTGAACCCGACGATGGGCGGCGCCGGCGGACCCGACGAGAACGGCAAGCCCTTCACCATCGCCCAGGCCTGCGGCACCTACACCGGCCCGACCGGGGCCTGGGAGCCGGCCGGTGCCGCCGCCATGTGCGGCCACGCCATGGGCGGCTCGCAGATCGCCAAGGGCCAGACCAGCGTCGACGTGAAGCTGCAGCAGACCCCGCTGCCGGTGGCCAAGATCGCGGTTTTCGTGTTCCAGGACGACAACCCGCTCAACGGCGAGAACGACGCCGGCGGCGGCGTCGACGTGATCGCGCCCAACGAGCCCGGGCTGGGCGGCTTCGAGGTCAAGCTGTTCGACCAGGCCGGCGGCCTGGGCGACGCCACCGGCCAGATCACCTACGACATGTTCGGCATGCCGGTCAGCAACGCGCTCGCCGGCAAGATCGACCCCATCACCGGCCTCGACGCGTGCCCCATCACGGCGCGAACCGACCGCCTGGTGGGCATGATCCCGACCTGCCCGATGTTCGAGTCCGACGGCGTCACGCCTTCGCCGCTGGCCGGCCAGGTCGTGATCGACAACCTCTACCCGGGCCTGTACGAGATCGTGGCCACGCCGGGCGCCGACCGCATCGGGCGCGGCGAGGAATGGCTGCAGACCAACACGCTGGACGGCGGCAAGCCGCACGAGGCCTTCATCAAGCCCAACGAGCCGGGCTACTTCCAGGAATTCGGCCCCGGCGGCTTCCACGTCTCGATCGGCTTCGCCAACCCGACGATCATCAACGCGCGCAAGTCCGGCTACTGCGCCTCGACCGCCAACGCGGGCGCGCCGTGCAACAACACGCTCGAGGTGAGCGTGGCCAACACGCACATGAGCCGCACGCCGGACCAGCGCACCTACGACAGCGGCAGCTACGACCACTACGCGTTCACCCAGTGCTACGTGTCCGTGGGCCCCGCCGACGGCGAGGACTTCGCGTTCGAGCGCTGCGACGCCGACGGCAAGGTGACCTTCACCGGCATGCCGCCGGGCGTGTTCAAGATCACCGAGTTCGACCAGTGGAACGACATCATGCTCGACGGCCTGGTCGGCACGGTGACGGTGAGCGCCGGCAACGCGACCGCAGGCGCCACCACGCGCAAGCGCTTCCCGGCCACGCAGTGGCGCACCAACCTGTACACGCGCACCTACTTCGACCAGAACGGGGACGGCGTGTCCAACGTCGACGCGAACGGCAACCCGACCGAGCCCGGCCTGTCGCTGGTGAACACCAACATCCACTACCGCGACGGCAGCATCGGCTTCTTCAACAACACCGACCTGAACGGCTTCGCCGGCTTCAACGAGGTGTTCCCGTTCATGAACTGGCTGGTCGTGGAGACCACCTCCACCCGCTACAAGGCGATGTCGGTGCACAGCGTGTACGACGCCGGCGGCAAGGTGGACTGCTCCGACGCGGCCGACGCCACGGTGCCGTGCTCCACCATCGCGGCCAACCTGGCCAACACGAACGCGCGCGTGCCGCTGCCGGCCGAGCTGCGCATGCCGGGCGCGAAGTACTGCGACAGCGCCGACTGCCCGGCCGGCGACGCCGGCACCGGCAAGTCCAGCGGCGCCGTGTTCCCGCCCCATCCCTGGGGCACGACGATGGGCTGGCAGGGCCTGCTGGGCCAGAACACCTTCATGGAGTTCGGCGTGCGGCCCTTCGATCCGGGCGAGACCGGCGGCATCAGCGGCATGGTCATCTACGCCTCCACCCGCCCCTTCGACGACCCCGCGCTGCAGCTGCAGCTGCAGTGGGAGCCGGGCGTGCCGCGCGTGACCGTGAACCTGTACAAGAAGGACGTAGACGACTCGGGCAACGAGACGCTCACGCTGGTGGACAGCACCAGGACCGCGAGCTGGGACGACTGGGCGCAGGGCTTCCGCCGCGACGCCGCCGGCAACCTGATGCAGGTGGCCACCGGCGACGCCACGAAGGACGGCTACATCCCGAACATGAACTGCCCGGGGCAGGACGGCACGAGCCTGTTCTTCGCGACGCTGAAGAACAGCAAGCAGTGGCTCGACGTCGACCGCAAGCCGCTGGCCTACCAGTCGCAGTTCAAGTGCTACGACGGCTGGTCGCAGCTCAACCAGGCGCAGCCCGCCCCGTACGACGGCCTCTACAAGTTCCCCAGCGTGGTGACGACCAACCCCGCCACCGGCAAGGCCGCGAACACCAACTGCACGATCTGCACGCGCGACAAGGACGGCGACCTGATGCTGCCGCCCGGCAAGTACGTGGTGGAGATCAAGCTGCCCGACGGCTACGAGCTGGTCAAGGAAGAGGACAAGAACATCCTGCTCGGCGACGTGTACATAGCGCCGGTGACGCAGCAGTTCGCCGGCATCGGCAACATCTTCATCATGCCCGACCAGGCCGAGGTCAACGCCTACTACAACCCGGTCAACCCGGGTGGCCTGCAGCGCACCAGCACCAACGGCGCGAGCCCGCGCCACGAAGGCGACACCGGCAGCATCGAGCAGTTCTGGCCCTGCGTGGGCGCAGAGCGCCTCGTGCCCGACCTGAACAGCCTGTTCCCGACCGCCGGCCAGCAGGCCCCGTTCGCGGGTGCGAAGCGCCGCCTGTGCGACCGCAAGGAAGTGGTGCTCGACGACCAGAGCTCGGTGCTGGCCAAATTCTTCGTCTTCAGCAGCACGCACATCGCCGGGCACTTCGCCGGCACGATCACGAACGACTTCGCTTCCGAGTTCGACCCCTTCTCGCCCCAGTTCGGCGAGAAGTTCGGCCCGCCGAACCTGCCGGTGGGCATGCGCGACTTCACCGGCAACGAGGTGGCGCGCGTCTACAGCGACCAGTGGGGCATCTACAACGGCCTCTACTTCAGCAGCTACAGCGTCAACCCGCCCAACCCGACGGGCTACGTGCCGCAGATGTCCATCGCGTGCATGAACGACCCCGGCCCGGTCGTCGACAAGCGGCCGCTGTGCGCCGCCGACGGCAGCAACGCGGGCTACTGCTCGAACAACCCGGGCGCGCTGGTCACGGACCCGGCCTACAACCCGGCCTACAGCAACTTCTGCTACGAGACGCCGTTCATGCCGGGCTTCACGGCCTACATGGACACGCCGGTGATCCCGACCCAGGCCTTCGCCGACGGCTACAACCTGCCCGACAGCGAGTACCCGGACAACACGCCGGCGATCAGCTCGGTGATGAACAACGTCGGCACGGGCCCGTGGATCGACGTCGCGGTGGCCGAAGCGAGAGCGAGCCTCTCGTTCGCGATCAACAACGTCAGCCAGCAGGGCAACGGCGTCAACACCAACGCCGACCGGATCACGTCGGTGCTGGTCGGTACCGCCCAGCTCACGCCCAGCGTGATCCGCTGCGGCGCCAGCAGCGCAGGCTCGGTGGCGGTGGACTGCTCCAGCGGCAACCAGGGCACGCGCAACAACAACATGGCCAGCGTGCTGCGCAGCCAGATCAACCTGGGGACCGCCAGCCATGGATACACCGCCTCCGGCACCAACAACACGGTGACGATCACGGCGGCCGCAGGCACCGGTGCCGGCGTCAACGGCCTGGCGCTGACCTTCAACCAGGTCGGCCTGAGCGCCGTCACCAACCTGGCCCTCGCAGGTGGCGTGACCGGACATGCAGCCACGACCACGAACGTGCTGACGATCACCGCGCTGGGTGACAAGGTGGTGCAGAACCCGAACTTCTCGGGTCCGAACGCCACCAACTACCCGTACAACAGCAAGACCATCACGCGCCACTACGACTTCGGCGGCAAGCAGGGCACCGTCACGATTGGCGGCGTCGCGGCGCCGGTCACCAGCTGGAGCAAGGACAGCATCACCGTCACGGTGCCTTCGGGTGTGCCGACCTGCATGTCGCAGTTCAACGGACCCGCCGTGCGCTGCGGCCAGCTCGACATCACGCGCGGCGACAACGGCAAGCAGACGATCGACACCGTCACGGTCACGATCGGCGGCAGCGCGCCGTGGGTGGTCACGCCCGACGACGTGCTGGACCCGGCGGGCGCCAGCGTGAAGGGTTCCGCCACCGACTACACCGCGGCCCTGGGGCGGATGGGCTTCAGCCCGATCCAGACCGCGATCGACAGCGCGAACCCGGGTGACCTGATCATCGTCAAGCCCGGCACCTACCGCGAGAACCTGATCATGTGGAAGCCCGTGCGCCTGCAAGGCGTCGGCGCGGCCTCGGTCACGGTGAACGCCGACGCGCACCCGGCCGGCAAGATGGACCAGTGGCGGCGCCAGGTGAACTGCACCTTCGGCCTCAACCTGGACGGCACGCCCAACCTGGGCAACGCCAACTACGACAACGTCGGTACCGGCTACAGCTGCCCGGCCGCGATGCACCAGCGCGTCGACCGCATCCCCTTCGAGGCGATCGTCGGCTGGGACGCGTCCGGCAACGGCAACCTGGCGCAGGTGCTGCAGGAGCCCACGCTGATGGGCGCCTACGAAGGGGCCGGCATCACCGTGCTCGGCCGCGGCGTGCGCGTGCCCGACGGCAGCACCGACTTCTGGGGCGTCAGCGCCACCGGCGGCGCGGGGGCCTTCACCGACGGCAGCGTCTACCTGGGCAAGAGCGCCGCCGACTGCGCGGCCAGCACGACGCGGGTGGACGGCCTGGACTACGGCACCAGCAACTTCTTCTGCAACCCCTCGCGCATCGACGGCCTGTCGGTGATCAACAGCTCGCAGGGCGGCGGCGGCGTGTTCATCCACGGCTGGGGCCACAACCTGGAGGTGGCCAACACCCGCATCCAGGGCAACCACGGCACGCTGGCCGGTGCCATCAACCTGGGCAACGGCGAGACGCCGGACGCCTTCATCAACGACGGCGTGGAATGCAACGTGTCCCCGGTGGTGACGCCCTGCCCGCCCACGACCTGGAGGAACCAGAACACCAACACCAACGTGTACACGCCGGCCACCAACGCGGCGATCCCGTTCCAGTTCAACACGTTCGTGCGCATCCACCACAACATGCTCTACAACAACGCGTCCATCGGCGACGCGCTGTTCTCGGGCACGCCGGCGGGCGCGGGCGCGGTCACGGTCAGCGCGGGCGCCGACGGCTACCGCATCGACCACAACTGGATCGCGGGCAACCTGTCCACCGGCGACGGCGGCGGCCTGCAGCACCTGGGCCTGAGCTTCAACGGCCAGATCGACCACAACTACGTGCTCTTCAACCAGAGCACCAACCCGACGCTGCCCACCAGCGGCGGCGGCATCGTGATCGAAGGCGCCAACCTCGACCGCCAGCTCAACGGCAACGAGTGCGGCAGCTTCACCGACCAGGACTGCCCGCCCGGGCTGGGCGAAGGCACCGGGCGCAAGCTCGTGATCGACGCCAACCTGATCATGGGCAACAGCGCCGAGAGCGGCACCGGCGGCGGCCTGCGCATCCAGCAGGTCAACGGCAGCGACATGACGACCTTCCCGCTGGCCAGCGACCAGTGGTACGACGTCACCGTCACCAACAACATCATCGCCAACAACGTGGCGGGCTGGGACGGCGCGGGCGTGTCGATCCAGGACTCGCTGAAGGTGAGCTTCGTCAACAACACGGTGGCGTCGAACGACACCACCTCGTCGGCCGGCGTGCTGTTCAAGACGCTGGGCGCGATCAGCGCCAACACGCCGCCCCCGGGCTGCACGCCGACGACCGACCCGACGCTGCCGCAGAACCCGAACTGCACGCAGGCCGACGCGCCGCACAAGCAGCAGCCGGCCGGCCTGGTGGTGCAGGGCCACACGCCGAACCTGCAGACCGAGCTGGCGCCGCTGCTGGTGAGCTGCCCGCTGCTGCCCAACTACGGCTACAACGTGCTGACGGCCGACTGCAAGCGGGTCTCCAAGCCGCTGATGGTGAACGACCTGTTCTGGCAGAACCGCGCCTTCAAGGTCGACATCGTGGGCGCTGGCAGCGGCAACCAGTCGCAGCAGAACCTGGTGGCGCTCTCGCCGGCGCTCACCCAGACCGCCACCGGCCAGTGCCCGTCCGGCGCCTTCTACTGGGACGTGGGCCTGCGCACCGACGACATCGACGCCGGCGTGATCCCGGGCGGCACCTTCCTCGCGATCGCCAACTCGATCGTCTCGGCCGACCCGCAGAGCGTGCTGCTGGGCACCGCCATGCGCACGAGCGCGGGCTCGCCGCTGGTGGCACCCTTCTGCAACGGCGCACGCATGCCGCCGGAGCACTGCACCGACGTCGGCATCGACAACGGCAACCCGACCTGCAAGGGCTTCAACGCGCCGCCGGGGGCTTCGGAGACCACGGGCCTGACGACGATGTTCGTGTTCAACGGCATCCAGCCGACGGCCACGGTCGACGAGGGCCACAACTGGCTCAACCTGACCTACGGCCCGCTGACGCTGAGCCGTCCGGGCGTGAGCACGGCCACCGCGGGTGAACAGCTCGCCGTGCGCAGCAACCAGGGCGCGAGCCTCGGGGCGTACGCGATCCCGGGCACCTCCGCCGCGGTGAACGGCGGCAGCACCGGCACCGGCATCAGCCAGGTGGCGACCGACTACTTCGGCAACAGCCGCGGCAGCCGCAACGACATCGGCGCGGCGCAGTACGTGCTGACGAGCTCGGCCTCGCTGATCCCGGGTGCGCTGGCCTTCGGTCAGCAGCGCGTGGGGGTGGCGAGCGCGGTGCAGACGGTCACGCTGGTGGCCGGCAACGTGGCGCTGAACGGGACGACGATCACGATCAGCGCGCCGTTCAGCCGCAGCGGCGGCACCTGCCCGACGACGGCGACGTTCGTGCTCGCGGCCTCCGGCAACACGATCAGCAGCTGCACGATCGGCGTCGTCTTCACGCCGACCGCCAGCGGCCCGGCGACGGGCACGCTGACGATCGGCACGAGCAACGGCGTGACGGTGCTCAACAACCCGGTCGGGCTGTCGGGCACGGGCGTGGTGTTCGACCTCAACGTCACGCCGGACAGCCTGGCCTTCGGCAACACGGCCGTCGGCGCCACCTCGGCGACGCGGCTGATCACCGTGGCCAACGTGTCGAACCCGACGCGCACGGCGACCGGGATCGCGGTCACGCCTTCGGGCGGTGCGTTCACGCGCTCCACCACGACGCCGGGCACCTGCCCGACGACGGCGACCTTCCAGCTGGCGGCCGGCGCGAGCTGCACCTACGGCGTGCGCTTCGTGCCGACGGCGGCGGGCTCGGTGGCCGGCAGCGTGACGGTGACGGCGGACCCCGGCTTCGCGATCAACAACCCGGTGGTCACCCTCGGGGGCACCGGGCTGACGAGGCCGACGCTGGCGGTGCTGGACAACTTCAACCGCGGCAACTTCACGACGCTCGGCGCCAACTGGGTACAGGGGGGTCAGGTCCTCGGCGTCGGCTTCTCGGCGCTGCAGCTGAACAACAACACGGCGCTCGGCAGCAGCGCGGGCGTCGCGGCCTGGAACCCGACCACGGGCACCCAGGTGTTCGGCGCCAGCCAGGCGGCGGCGGTCACGCTGACCACGAACGCGAACGCACCGGCGCTGCTGTTGAAGGTGGGGGGCTCGCTGAACCTGCTGACGGGCGTCTACGCGAACTCGATCCGGGTGCAATACAGCAGCGGCCCGGGCAACGTGATCGTGGCCACGACGACCAACGGCGGCACCTACACGACCGCCGGCACGCTGACGGGCACGACCTTCGCCGCCGGCGACACGCTGACGGCCCTGGTCGACGGCACCGGCACGGTGTTCGTCTGGAAGACGACGGCGGCCAACGTGACCAGCTACGTGGGCAGCGTCACGGTGACACCCACGTTCGCCACCGGCACCGGCCGCATCGGCATCTCGCTCGGCGCCAGCGGCCGGGTCGACAACTTCGCCGGCGGGAACGCGCCATGAAGCAACCACTCCGCAAGACCTTCGCCCGGCGCGGCCGGGCGCTCGCGGCGCCGCTCGCCCTGCTGCTGGCCCTGGGGGCCGCGGGCGGGGCGGCGGCCGACGAGGCACCGGCG
>CAYVXO010000097.1:0-21608 GCA_964454485.1 uncultured Rubrivivax sp. | reverse complement strand
CGTGGCCGACCTGGTGGCGGCGGCGAAGGCGAAGCCGGGCCAGCTGAACTACGCCTCGGCCGGTGTCGGCAGCGCCACCCACTTCAACGCCGAGAAGTTCCGCCTGCAGGCCGGGCTGAACGCGGTGCACGTGCCGTTCAAGGGCACGCCCGAGGCGCTGACCGAGATCGTCGGTGGCCGGCTCGACTGGTTCTTCGCGCCGCTGTCCTCGGCGCTGCCGCTCATCAAGGAAGGCAAGGTGCAGGCGCTGGCCGTGAGCACCGCCAAGCGCTCGGCCCTGCTGCCCGACGTGCCCACCACGGTGGAAGCCGGCGTGCCGGGCTCCGACTACGTGTTCTGGGTCGCCCTGGTGGTGCCTTCGGCCACGCCCGCGGCCGCGGTGCAGCGCCTGCAGCAGGAAGCGGCGAAGGCGCTGGCGCAGCCCGAACTGGTCGAGAAACTGGCCAAGCTGGGCGCCGAGCCCTTCGTGATGAACAGCGCCGACTTCAACGCCTTCGTCAAGGCCGAGGTCGAGACCGGCGCCCGCATCGCAAAGGCGGCTGACCTGAAGGCGCAATGACGGCGCTGCTGTTCGTCGGCGTCGGCAAGATGGGCCTGCCGATGGCGGGCCACCTGGCGGCGGCCGGCCATGCGGTGTCGGTGTTCGACCCCGCGCCGGCGCGGTGCGAGCTCGCGGCGGCAAAGGGCCTGGCGGTGGTGGCGGACCTGGCGCGCGCCATCGCTACGGCACCGGTGATCCTGAGCTCGCTGCCCGACGACGCGGCACTGCTGCAGGTGGCGGGCGACGTGGCGGCGCACGCGCGCGCAGGCGCCGTGTGGATCGACACCAGCACCGTCTCGCCCGAAGCCTCGCGCGCGGCGGCGGAACGGGCCGGCGCGCGCGGCGTGGCCTGCCTGCGCGCGCCGGTCTCGGGCAACAGCGCGATGGCCGAGCGCGCCGCGCTCACCGTCTTCGTGAGCGGCCCGCGCGCCGCCTACGAAGCCAACGAGCCGCTCTTCGCCTGCTGGGGCCCGCAGCGCTTCTGGCTCGGCGAGGACGAGCAGGCGCGGGTCGCCAAGCTCGCCGTCAACCTGCTCATCGTCGGCACCAGCACCATGCTGGCCGAGGCGCTGGCGCTGGGCGAACGCGGCGGGCTCGAGCGGCAGGCGCTGTGGGACGTGGTCGAGGCCAGCGCCGCGGCGTCGCCCATCGTGCGCGCCAAGGCGCCCGCGCTGCGCGCGCACGACTACACGCCCACCTTCACGGTGGACCAGATGCGCAAGGACGTGGCGCTGATCCGCGCCGCCGCCGCCGCGCTGCAGGTGCCCACCCCGGTGGCCGACGTGGCGGCCGCCGCGCTGGAGCGGGCTGCGGACCGTGGCGCGAACGGCGATGATTACGCCGTCGTCATCCGTGAACACCTGAAGGAGCCCTGAGACCCCATGACCCGAACCCTGGACATCGTCGGCCTGTGCGGCAGCCTGCGCAAGGCCTCCTACAACCGTTCCGCCATGAAGCTGGCCGGCGAACTGATGCCGGCCACCATGAAGCTGGAAACCGTGGAGTGGCGCGACTTCCCCGTCTTCGACGGCGACGTCTTCGCCCAGGGCCTGCCGCCGCAGGTGGCGGCGCTGCGCGAACGCGTGCGCCGTGCCGACGGCGTGCTCGTCGTCACGCCGGAATACAACTACTCGGTGCCCGGCGGCCTGAAGAACGTGCTGGACTGGCTCTCGCGCGGCGAGGACCAGCCCTGGGCCGGCAAGCCGGTGGCGATCATGAGCGCCACCATGGGCCCGTTGGGCGGCGCGCGCATGCAGTACGACCTGCGCAAGATCATGCTGTTCCTGAACGCGCAGGTGCTGATCAAGCCCGAGGTCTTCATCGGCATGGCGCACACCAAGTTCGACGCCGCCGGGAACTGCGCCGACGAAGGCACGCGCAAGTTCGTCACCGACCAGATGCTCGCCTTCGAGCGCTGGATCGGCGGCATCGAGCGCATGCGCGCCGGCTGAGCTCCGCTCAGTAGCGCTGCCAGTCGCCTTCGGCCGCGGCCAGCGCGGGCCGCAGCGGCGTGGCCGGGGCCGGGGTCGGCCGCGCCACGGCCGCGGTGGCGCGCACGCGGAAGGCCGAGACCGCGGCCACCAGCGCGTCGGCCTGCTGCTTCAGCGTGTCGGCGGCGGCGGCGCTCTCTTCCACCAGCGCGGCGTTGCGCTGGGTGTTCTGGTCGATCTGGCTCACCGCTTCGCTGACCTGGCCGACGCCCTGGCGCTGCTCGGCGCTGGCGGCGCTGATCTGCGCCATCAGCGAGCTCACCTCGCGCACGGCGTCGACCAGTTCGTTCATCGTCGTGCCGGCGTCGGCGACGAGCGCGTTGCCGGCCTCCACCCGGTCCCGGCAGGCGCCGATGAGCGACTTGATCTCCTTGGCGGCGCCGGCGGCGCGCTGGGCCAGCACGCGCACCTCGCTCGCCACCACCGCGAAGCCGCGGCCTTCTTCGCCGGCACGTGCCGCCTCCACGGCGGCGTTGAGCGCGAGGATGTTGGTCTGGAACGCGATGCCGTCGACGACGCCGATGATGTCGGCGATGCGCCCGGCCGCCTGGCCGATGCCGTGCATGGTCTGCACCACCTCGCCGACGGTGGCACCGCCGCGCTGCGCGACCTCGCTCGCGCGGCGCGCCAGCGTGTCGGCCTGGCGCGCGGTGTCGGCGTTGTGCGCCACCGTGCCGCCCAGCTGGTCCATCGACGCGGCCGCCTGCTGCAGCGCGCTCGCCTGTTCCTCGGTGCGCGCCGACAGGTCCATGCTGCCGTGCGCGATCTGGGTGCTGGCGGTGGCCACCGAGTCGGCATTGCGCCGCACCTCGGTCACCAGGCCGGCCAGCTGCTCGCGCATGCGCAGCATGGTGCCGGCCACGCTCGCGGCCGGCGGCTGGCCGGCGAAGCCGGCGTCCAGGTCGCCGCCGGCGATGCGCACCGTGAAGTCGCGCAGCTCGGCCGGCTCGGCGCCCAGGCGCTGCAGCGTGCTGCGCACGAAGAGCCAGCCGAAGGCGGCCATCGCCGCCAGCGCGACCGCCATCGCAGCCAGGAAGACCCAGCGGTCCCGGCGGAACACGGCTTCCTGTTCGGCGACCGTGCCGTCGGCCGTGGCCTCGATGCGGTGGCTCACCTTCGCGAGCGCGCCTTCGAGCTGGCCGAAGGCCGTGTCGAAGTCGAGCTGCTGGTCTTCGCTGTCGATGTCGGCCAGGCAGGCTTCGACCAGCGCCCGGCTGCTGTCCACGTAGGCCACCAGCACCGGCTTCACTTCGGCCAGCTGGCGGCGCAGCGTTTCGTCGCGGGCCTCGGCCTCCAGCGTCTGCCAGGCCTTGAGGATCGACTCACCATGTCCGGCGGCTTCCTTGCGCAGGGCCTCGCGCCGCGACGCGTCGACACCGGCGCCGGCCAGCCGGCTGTTGAGCACGTCGCCGCGCAGGCCGTCGTGCAGCATGTCCACCACGCTGGCGGCCCGGGTGAGCTTCACGTCGGCCAGGACATGCTGGGCAATGTTCCCGGCGTGCCGCATGGCGTTGAGGGTGAGTGCACCCAGGAAGGCGATCGCAACCAGCGCGATCGCGGCGAAGAGCGCCACGCTGTGCCGGACGCTGAGCCTTGCGAGCAGGTTCATGGGGTCGTTCTCCGAAGCCGCGCAAGGCCGGGGGTCGGCACCTGCAATGATCAAAATGATACTGCGTATTCGGCAGAATCGATCGCTTCGTGACCTGCAGGCGTGACCCAGTGCTCACCCGAGATCCCGGCGATGGGGTTCGGGCGGATAAATGATAAAACTGTGCCGACCCGGCGCCGGGCTCAACTCCGCCGGCCGGGTTCCTCGAAGCGGTAGAAGCGCTCGTTGAGGTGACGCGTCACGTCGTCGAGTTCCTCGTCGGACCAGTTGAGCTGCGCGGCGCCCTGCCATCGCTGCACCAGCGCGCGCAGGCTGGCCCAGTCGCTCGCGAGCCGCTGGTCGCGCCAGTGCATCTGCGTGCTGTGGCAGGCGATGCAATGGTTGTCGTAGAGCAGCGCGCCGCGTGCCGCGTCGGCGCGTGCGCCGGCGAAGGCCAGCAGACCGGCGAGGACCGCCAGGGCAAGGCAGAGACGCTTCATGCAGCCGATGCTAGGCCCGCCGCGGGGCCACCGGGTTCGACGCAGGTCAATCGGCACGCACGGGGCCGGCGCGGCCGTCGGCTTCGAGGAAGCGCGTGGCCAGGGCCTGCACGAAGCGGCCGAGCGAGGTGCGGTCGGCCAGCTGCTCGAGCGAGGCGCGGTCGACGACGATGGCGCTCACCTCGTCCAGCGCCACCACGCTGGCCGAGCGCGGCGCGTCAGCGAAGACCGCCGCCTCGCCGAAGGTGTCGCCCGCCGCCAGCTGGCGCAGCACCACGTGGCGGCGCGGGTCGGCGGGGTCGCGCCGGCGCACTTCGCAGCGACCGGCACTGATGATGTAGGCGGCGTCGGCCCAGTCGCCTTCGCGCACGATCTCGCAGCCGGGCGCGAAGACCTGCATCGCGTACCAGTTGCCGCCGCGCAGGAAGTCGCGCAGGTCCTCGGCCAGTTCGGCGGCGCTGGCGTGGCGCCGCGCGGGCTCGACGGCCATCGCCTTGCGCACGATGGCCGTCAGCATCGGCGGCGGCTTCACGGTGGTGCCTTCGAGGCGGTCGATCGGCGTGTACTCGCCGCGCTGCGCGGCGGCCAGCGCGGCGGCGGTCGGCCCTTCGTAGGGCGGCCGGCCGGTGAGCGCCTTGTAGAGGATGGCGCCGAGCGCGAAGACGTCGGTGCGCGCGTCGATGCGGGCTGATTCGCCGCGCGCCTGCTCGGGTGCCATGTAGCGCGGCGTGCCGGCCACGCTGCCTTCGTCGTCCGCCGCCTCGTCGACCAGGCTGCGGTCGCCGCCCACCACCTTCGCGCAGCCCCAGTCCATCACGTAGACCTCGCCGAAGGTGCCGACCATGATGTTGTCGGGCTTCAGGTCGCAGTGCACCACGCCGCGGTGGTGCGCGAAGGCCAGCGTGTCGCACACGCGCGCCAGGCAGTGCAGGATGTCTTCCAGGTCGCGCCGCGAGGCCTGGGCCTCGATCAGCGCACCCAGCTTGCGCCCTTCGACCAGCCGCATCGTGTAGCTGGCCGGGCCTTCGGGCGGCTGCGCCAGGTCGTGCACCGGCACGATGCCGGGGTGGTCCAGCGCGCCGGTGATGCGCGCCTCGTTGACGAAGCGGCGCGCGTGCTGCGCGTCGCCCGCGAAGCCGGGGTGGATGACCTTCAGCGCCAGCGGCCGGCGCAGTTCGGTGTCCCACACGCGGTGGATCGCGCCCATGCCGCCGCGCGCGATCTCGCCTTCGTCGCGCAGCCGGCCGGAGGCGATGCCCGGGTGCAGCGGCGCGCGCACGATCGGCTGGGTGGCCGGCTCGGCGGCGGCGGGCGTGGCCTCGTCGCGCCGCGCGCCGTGGAACCAGGGCAGCCGTTCGCCGAGGATCTCCGTCGGGGCGTCGCGCTCGTCGCTCATCGGGTCTCCCGCTTCGGGTGCCATCGCGGGCCGATGATGACCGATCCGGCGCGCGGCCGGATCCTCATTCGTACGAGCGTCCGCGCGCGATGAGTTCGGGCGTGCCGATGAGGCCGTTCAGCCCTTCGAAGTCCAGCATGCGTTCGCGCCAGGGCGCCGTGCTGCCGTACGTGCGCAGGCTGGCGTAGTAGTCGGCCAGCGTGCGCGCCACCGCGCGCACCGTGCCGCCGGGGAAGATGGCGATGCGGAAGCCCCGTGCCTGCAGCTCGGCCGCCGGCTGCACCGGCGTCTTGCCGCCTTCCACCATGTTGGCCAGCAGGGGCACGCGGTGGGCGAAGCGGGCGCAGGCGGCGTCCATCTGCTCGGGCGTGCGCAGCGCCTCGACGAAGAGCGCGTCGACGCCGCAGTCGAGATACGCCTCGGCACGGTCGAGCGCCGCTTCCAGCCCTTCGACGGCCAGCGCGTCGGTGCGCGCCAGGATCAAGGTCTCGTCGCGGGCGTCGAGCGCGGCGCGCAGCTTGCCCCGCATCTCGGCCACCGGCACCACGGTCTTGCCGTCGAGGTGGCCGCAGCGCTTGGGGAAGGTCTGGTCCTCGATCTGGACCATCGCCGCGCCGGCGCGCTCCAGGCCCTTCACCGTGCGCTGCACGTTGAGCGCGTTGCCGAAGCCGGTGTCGGCGTCGACGACGACCGGCAGCGCCACCCGTTCGGTGATGCGGGCCAGCGTGTCCTGCACCTCGGTGAAGGTGGTGAGCCCGACGTCGCTGCGGCCGAGTGCGGTGTAGGCGATGGAAGCGCCGGAGAGGTACAGCGCCTCGAATCCGGCCTGTTCGGCGACGAGCGCCGAAAGCGCGTCGTAGACGCCGGGGGCCAGCAGCAGGCGCGGCTCGGCGAGTCGTGGCTTCAGGTTCACTTCAGCATCTCCTGCGCGGCGATGAAGCCGCCGGCCACCGCGCTCAGCAGGCCGTTGCCCGAGAGGTAGCCCCAGACCGCGTTGCCCGAGACGCCGCGCGCCGCGCCGCCGGCGGCGAACAGGTTGGCGCGCGCGTTGCAGCGTTCGTCGACGTCCAGCCCGCCCTGGGTGTGGAAGAGGGCACCGGTGACGCGGATCGCGGCATAGGGCGCTTCGAGCTTCGTGCCGGCGAGCGTGGCGCGAAGGGTGTCGAGGTCGCAGCCGATCAGCGCCGCCAGCGCGGGCGCGTCGGCCGCATGGCGCACCGCGCCGTTGGCTTCGGCATCGACGAAGTCCGGGAAGCGGCGGCCCAGTGCGAGCAGCCGGCCGTCGACCACGTTCCACGCCGTGCCGCCCGGCTGGGCCAGCACCTGCACCGCGGCTTCGCTGTAGCCGGCGGTCTCGTCGTGGAAGCGGCGGCCTTGCGCGTTCACCTGGATGCCGCCTTCCATCATCAGCGCCCAGGTCACGAGCGCGCCCTGCGGCACGGCCCAGGAGCCGTGGCCCTGGTAGCCGCCCAGGTCGGCCAGCGGCAGGCCCAGTTCGCGCGCCCAGGCGATGGCGCTGCCGTCGTTGCCGGCATGGCCGGCGAAGACGGCGTCGCGCATCTCGGGCAGCAGGTCGCGCACCATCGCCGCGTTGCCACCGAAGCCGTTGCAGGCGAGCAGCAGCGCGCCGCAGGCCAGGTGTTCGACCGTGCCGTCGGGCCGTTCGTGGCCGACGCCGATCACGCGCTCGCCGTTCCACCACAGTTCGCGCACCGTGGCCTCGGTGACCAGCATCGCGCCGGCGCGTTCGGCGGCGGTGGTGAGCGCACCCACCAGCGCGGCGCCGGTGCGCGCCGGCAGCGTGTGCATGCGGCGCACCGAATGGCCGGGGTAGAGGAAACCGTCGAGCAGTTCGAAGGCGAGGCCGTGGCGTTCCTGCAGCGCGTCCAGTGCCGGCGCAACGGCCAGCGTGTAGGCGCGCACCAGCTGCGGCGCGGCGGTGCCGTGGGCCTTGGCCTGGATGTCGGCGGCGAAGCGCTCGGCGCTGTCGTCAACGCCCGCCGCACGCTGCACCTTCGTCCCGGCCGCGGGGATGAAGCCCGAGGACAGTGCGGTGGAACCCTGCGGCAGCGCGTCGCGTTCCAGCAGCGCGCAGTCGATGCCGCGCTCGCGCAGGAACACCGCCGCCGTGAGCCCGCAGGCCCCGGCGCCGACGATGGCGGCCGGCACTTCCGCGGTGCCGGCGGGCATCGCGCGGTCGCGGACGATCTTCGGGTTCACGCCGTCGGTCGGTGCAGGTACTGCCCGCGCGGCTTGCCGACCACCTGGCCGTCTTCGTACACCGTCATGCCGCGCAGGAAGGTGGCGTCCACGCGTGCCGAGAGCTCCAGCCCTTCGAAAGGCGTGTAGCCCTGCGTCGAAGGCGACTCGCTGGCGCGGATGGTCCAGGTCTTCGCCGGGTCGACGATGGCGATGTCGGCGTCGTAGCCCTCGGCGATGTCGCCCTTGCGGTTGAGCCCGAAGCGCTGCGCCGGCGCCCAGCTGGTGACGCGCGCCATGTGGTTGTAGCCCATGCCGCGCTTCGTGCCTTCGCTCACCAGCGCGGGCAGCAGGTACTCGGTGCCGCCGAAGCCCGACTTCGCCATCCAGATGTTGCCGAAGTAGCGCTTCGGGATCTTGGTCTCGTGGCGGCAGCAGGCGTGGTCGCTCACCACCCAGTCCAGCTCGCCGGCGAGCAGCGCTTCCCAGAGGAACTCCACGTCCTCGCGCGGGCGGATCGGCGGGTTCACCTTCGCCAGCTCGGCCGCCTTCGAGTTGATGTCCAGCATCAGGTGGCCGATGGTCACCTCGCGCCGGAAGTCGATGTGCGGGAAGACCTCGGCCATCATCATCGCCGCCTGCACCGCCTTGCGGGAAGACAGGTGCAGCAGGTTGATGTTGGGCAGCGCCGCCTCGTTCGCCAGGTACGCCGCGGTGAACACGGCCAGCCCTTCGCTGTGCTGCGGGCGCGAAGCGCTGTAGGCGGCCAGGCCCTTCAGGCTCTTGTCCTTCTCCACCAGCTTCGTGTAGGCGGTCATGATCTCCGCCGTCTCGCAGTGCAGGCTGAGCGAGATCTGGCGCGCCTTGTCCGGCATCTGCTCGCGCGCCTTCTGAAGGCCGCGCATGATGAACTCGAAGTGCGCCACGTCGTAGCGCTCGTCCTCGCCGATCATCAGGAACTGGCGCTGCGAGTCGCTCGCGCCGTGCAGGCCGTGCGAGCCGTAGAACATGAAGATCTTGAAGCTGGCGACGCCGTGCCTGTCGATCAGCATCGGAATCTCGTCGATGTGCTTGCGGTCCATCGGCGCCAGGTGGAAGCCGTAGTCGACGTGGAAGCGGCCCTTCGCGAGCTTCAGCACCTCGGGGAAGAACTTCGCGTAGGGTCCGCCCTTGTTCAGGTAGTACTGGCCGGTGCGGAAGTAGTTCAGGCTGCTGGTGACGCCGCCCATCGCCGCGGCCTTGCTCTCGCTCACCGCGTCTTCCTCCAGCGGCGAATAGATGCCGCTGTGCATGTGGGCGTCGACCACGCCGGGGAAGGCGAGGCGGCCCTTGCCGTCCCACACGGTTTTCGCGCGCGTGACGTCGATGCCGGGCGCCACCTTCGCGATGCGGCCGTCCTTCACCGCGATGTCGGCTTCGTGCACCACGTTGCCGTGCGGGCGCACCACGCGCACTGCCTTCAGCAGCAGGTCGAATTCGGGTTTCGTCATGGGTCGGTCTTCTCCGTCAGTCGTTGCTTCAATTGAGGCAGCAGGCCACCGGCTTCGACCATGTCGAGCAGGAAGCCGGGAATCGGTTCGCAGGCCAGCACCTCGCCGCGCGCGCGCCGCACCGTGCCGGCACGCGCGTCGAACGTTAGGGCGTCGCCGTCGAGGATCTTCTTCGCCTCCTTGCAGGTGAGCAGCAGCAGGCCCACGTTGAAGGCGTTGCGGAAGTACAGGCCCGAGAAGCTGGGCGCGATGACCGCGGCCACCCCCAGCTGCACCAGCACGCTGGCCGCCTGTTCGCGGCTGGAGCCGATGCCGAAGTTCTCGCCCGCCACGACCACGTCGCCCGGCCGCACCTGGCGCGCGAACTCGGGGCGCACCGCTTCCAGGCAATGGCGCGCGATGACCTCCAGGCCATGCTTCATGGCATGGCCGGGGGCGAGCTGGTCGGTGTCGACGTCGGCGGGGAGGCGCCAGGTTCTCATCCCAGCAGCTCCCGGGCGTCGCAGATGCGGCCTTTCAGTGCGGCCGCTGCAACGGAGTAAGGTGACCCGAGGTACACCTGCGCCGTCGCCGCTCCCATGCGGCCGCGGAAGTTGCGCGCGGTCGACGAGATCACCGTGCTGCCTTCGGGAATGCTGCCGCCGTAGCCGGCGCAGGCACCGCAGGCGCTGGGCAGCAGGGTGGCGCCGGCTTCGGTCAGCTGGCGCAGGATGCCTTCGCGTTCGGCCACCTCGCGGTCGCGCACGCTGGCCGGGGCCACCAGCAGCTGCACGCCCTGGGCGACGCGGTAGCCGGCCAGCACGCGCGCGGCGGCGCGCAGGTCGTCCAGCTTGGCGCCGGTGCAGGCGCCGATGTAGGCGACGTCGATCTTCGTCGGCGGCAGGTCGTCGACCGGGCGCACGTTGGCCGGGCTGTGCGGCAACGCGATCTGCGGTGCCAGTGCCGAGGCGTCGAACGAATGGCGGATGCCGGGCGCGTTCTCGTCGCTGTGCCAGCGTGCGAAGCCCAGCTCCTCGAGGTCGACGCCCCGGTCTTCCAGCCAGGCGCGGGTCACGCCGTCGGGCGCCACCAGGCCGGTCTGGGCACCGAGCTCGGCGCTCATGTTGGCCAGCGTCATGCGTTCGGCCATGCTCAATGCGGCCACTGCCTCGCCGCAGAACTCCACCGCCTGGTACTGGCCGCCGTTCATGCCGAAGCGGCCCAGCATCGCCAGCATCATGTCCTTCGCGCTTACGCCGGGAACGAGCCGGCCCATCCAGCGCATGAAGATGGTCTGCGGCACCTTGAGCCAGATCTCGCCGGTGACCACCACGCCCAGCATCTCGGTGGCGCCGATGCCGAACATGTAGGCCCCGAAGGCGCCGCCGGTGGGCGAATGCGAATCGCCGCCGACACAGAACATGCCCGGCTTCAAATGCCCGTGCTGCGGCACCACCACGTGGCAGATGCCCTGGCCGTCGTAGACGTAGGGCAGCGCCTGCTCGGCCGCCCAGTCGCGCGCGATGCGCACGATGCGGCGCGACTCGTCGTCGGCCTCGGGCAGGTAGTGGTCGATCACCAGCACCACCTTGCGCTTGTCCCACAGCTTCGCGCCCAGCTCGGCCAGCATGGGCTTCAGCCGGCGCGGGCCGCTGCTGTCGTGGAACATCGCCAGGTCGACCTGGCAGGTGACGATCTCGCCCGGCAGCACCGATTCGCGCCCGGCGGCGCGGGCGATGATCTTCTGAGCCAGCGTCTGCGGCATGGTGGTTCAGCCCGGCGTGGCGTTCGCGTAGCGCACCAGCTTCTCCCAGCGCGGGATGTCGGCCTTGACGAAAGCGGCGAAGTCTTCGGGGCTGGAGGCCACCGCCTCGCCGGCGTCGGACTCCAGCCGCTTGCGGATGCTCTCGGCCATGACCGCGGTGCGTGCGGCGTCGCTGATGCGCTTGGTGAGCTCGGGCGCCATGCGTGCCGGCCCGAAGAGCCCGAACCAGGCCTGCGACTGGAAGCCCGGCAGCACTTCGGCGATGGCGGGCACGTCCGGGAACTGCGGCAGCCGCTTGAGGCTGGTGACGCCCAGCGCGCGCAGCTTGCCGGCCTGGATGAGCGCATGCGTGTTGACCACCGGCGCGAACATCAGCTGCACGCTGCCGGCCACCACGTCGGCCACCGCCGGGCTGGTGCCGCGGTAGGGGATGTTGACGATGAACACGCCCGCCTGCAGCTTGAAGGCCTCGCCCGCCAGGTGCACCGAAGAGCCGATGCCGCCGAGCGCGAAGCTCAGCTGCCCCGGCCGCTTGCGCGCGTAGTCGACCAGTTCGCGCACGTCCTTGTAGGGCTCTCCCGGGTGGCACACCAGCACCGAGCTGGAGCGCGAGAGCATCGTCAGCGGCGTGAAGTCGGCCACCGGGTCGTACGGCAGCTTCGGGTAGAGCGAGGCGTTGATCGTGTGGCTGGTGTAGCTGACCAGCAGGTTGTTGCCGTCCGGCGGCGACTTGGCCACGAAGTCGGCCGCGATGTTGCCGCCCGCGCCCGACTTGTTCTCCACCACCACCGTGCGGCCGAGCAGGCGGCCCATCTCGGGTGCGATCTCGCGCGCGATGGTGTCGGTGCTGCCGCCGGGCGTGACGCCGACCCACAGGCGCATCGGCGGCTGGTTCTGCGCGCGCGCGGCCAGAGGCAGCGCGGCGGCGGTGGTGATGAGCGTGCGGCGTTTCATGGCAGGGGTCCTCACAAGCCCAGGTAGGCGCGCTTCAGGTCGGCGCTGGCCAGCAGCTCGGCCGGCGTGCCGGAGAAGCGCAGCGTGCCGTTCTCCAGCACGAAGGCGTGCTGCGCGATCTCCAGCGACTGGCCCACGTTCTGCTCCACCAGCAGCACCGACAAGCCTTCGGCATGCAGGCGCGCGATCAAGGCGAACATCTCCTCGACCAGCTTGGGCGACAGGCCGAGCGATGGTTCGTCCAGGATCAGCAGGCGCGGCTCGGCCATCAGGCCGCGGCCGATGGCCAGCATCTGCTGTTCGCCGCCGCTCATGGTGCCGGCCTTCTGCTCCACCCGTTCGGCCAGGCGCGGGAAGATGGCGAACACACGCTCCAGGTTGGCGGCGCGGCGCTCGCGGCCGCGCGCGTAGGCGCCCAGCTCCAGGTTCTCGCGCACGTTCAGGTTGGGGAAGATGCGGCGGCCTTCGGGCACCTGGATCAAGCCCGCCTGCACCACCTGGCGGTAGTGCCGGTTCGTGAGCTCGGCGCCGTCGAAGCGCACCGTGCCGCCGCTGGCCGGCACCAGCCCGCAGACGATGTTGTTGAGCGTGCTCTTGCCGGCGCCGTTGCTGCCCAGCAGGGCGACGATCTGGCCGCTGCCGACGGCGAGGTCCACGCCGTGCAGCACTTCGACGCGGCCGTAGCCGCCGCGCAGGCCGCTGACTTCGAGCAGCGCGCTCATGCCGTCGCCCTCAAGCGCGCCGCCGTGCCGTGCCCCAGGTAGGCCTCGACCACGCGCTCGTCGCTCGTCACCTGGGCCGGCGTGCCCTGGGCGATGAGCTGGCCCTGCGCCAGCACCCACACGCGCTCGGCCAGGTTCATCACCGCCTGCATCACGTGCTCGATCATCAGCACGGTGACACCGGAAGAAGCGATGGCGCGCACCACCGGCACCATCTCGGCCACTTCCTGCGGGTTCAGGCCGGCGAGCACTTCGTCCAGCAGCAGCAGCTTCGGTTTCGTGGCCAGTGCCCGCGCCAGCTCCAGCCGCTTGCGGCCGGCCACCGTGAGGTCGCGCGCCGGCTTGTCCAGCTGCGGCGCCAGGCCCACGCGCTCGGCCACCTGCTCGGCTTCGGCGAGGGCGGCGGCACGCTTCGGTTCGTGCAGATGGGCGCCGACGGCGATGTTCTCGCGCACCGTCTGCGCGGCGAAGGGCTGCACGATCTGGAAGGTGCGCGCCAGCCCGTCGCGCGCGTTCAGGTGCGGTGCGCGGCCGGTGATGTCGCGGCCCGCGAACCACACGCGGCCGGCGTCGGGCACCAGGAAGCCGGTCATGAGCGCGAAGAGCGTGGTCTTGCCGGCGCCGTTGGGGCCGATCAGCGCCCCCAGCGTGCCGGCGGGCAGCGCCAGGCTCACCTCCTGCACCGCACGCAGGCCGCCGAAGGCGATCGACACGCCTTCCAGCTTCAGCAATGGCTGGATCACTTCCGCCACCCCGCCAGGCCGCGCGGCACGAACATCACGATGACCACCAGCACCAGCCCGTAGATGACCATGTTCAGCCCCGGCAGCTGGCCGAACAGGTTGCGCGTGCCTTCGGCCAGCAGGTGCAGCGCCGCGGCGCCCAGCACCGGCCCCCACAGCGTGCCGAGCCCGCCGACGATGGCGCCCACCAGCGCTTCCACCGAGACCTGCGGCCCGAACACGAGGCCGGGGTCGATGTACTGGAACACCTGCAGGTAGAACGCGCCCGCCGCGCCCATGAAGGCGGCCGAGATCACCAGCGCCACGAGCTTGGTGCGCCAGGGGTCCACGCCGACGGCGCGCGCCGCGTCCTCGTTGTCGCGCACGGCCTGCAACTGCGCGCCGTAGCGCGAGTGGCGCAACCAGGCCGCCACCAGCAGCGCGGCGACCACGAAGGCCAGCACGAGCCCGACGGAGCCCTTGCGCGAAGCGAACTGCAGGTTCGCGAACGATTCCTTCAGCGGCAGCATCATCCCCACGCCGCCGCCCGTGAAGCCGGCCGAGACGGCGAGGATGCGGAACACCTCGGCGAAGGCCAGCGTGACGAGCGCGAAGTACGAGCCCTTGAGCCCGTAGCGGAAGGTGGCCGCGCCCACGCCCAGCCCCACCAGTGCGGCGGCCACCACCGCCAGCGCGAGCGCCACCCAGGCGTTCACGCCGCCGGTCACCTGCGTCACCGCGCTCGCATAGGCGCCGGTGCCGAAGAAGAGCGCATGGCCGAAGCTGAACTGGCCGCCGAAGCCGCCGGCCACGTTCCACGCCAGCGCCAGCAGGGCGGCGTAGAGCGTCATCATCATCGCGTTCAGCCACACGCCCGAACTGACCAGCGTGGTGGCCGCGACCACCGCCACCGCGAAGAGCGCGATACCCAGCAGGTCGCGTTTCATGCTCGCGCCCCGAAGAGCCCGGTGGGCCTGAACAGCAGCACCGCGATGAAGATCGCGAAGATGCCGATCTGTCCCAGCGATTCGCCCAGGAACAGCCCGCCGAGCGATTCGACGACGCCGATCAGCAGCCCGCCCGCCAGCGCGCCGGCGAAGCTGCCCATGCCGCCCAGCACCACCACCGTGAAGGCGACGAGCACGAAGCCGGCGCCGACCTGCGGGTTCACGTAGTAGGCCGGCAGCAGGAAGCAGGCCGCCGCGCCCACGCAGGCCAGGCCGATGCCGAAGCTCATGGCGTAGACATGCTCGACGTCGATGCCCATCAGCCGCGCGCCCTGCTTCTCCTTGGCGACGGCGCGGATGGCGCGGCCCAGGTCGGTGCGCGTCACGATCAGCAGCAGCAGCGCCGAAGCCGCCAGCGCGCCGCCGAAGGCCACCAGCTTGGCCAGCGAGATGAAGGCCGGCCCGACCTGCACCGTGGTCAGCGTGTAGGCGGTCTCGATGGTGCGCGTGTCGCTCTTCCAGAACATCAGCGCGCCGTTCTCCAGCACGATGGCCAGGCCCAGCGTGACGAGCAGGATGTTCTCGTCCTTGCCGTGGCTGGCGCGCTCGATCACCAGCCGCTGCAGCGCGTAGCCGAAGCCGAACATCGCCGGCACCACCAGCGGCAGCGCCAGGTAGGGGTCGATGCCGAACGAGGTCTTCAACGCGTAGACGGCATACAGCGCCACCATCAGCGCCGCGCCATGCGCGAAGTTGATGATGTGCAGCACGCCGTAGATCAGCGTCAGCCCCAGCGCCACCAGTGCGTAGACCGCGCCGGTGGTGACGCCGTTGAGCAGCGAGGCGAAGAGGATGTCGAAGCTCAATTCACCCGTCCATGGTGGCCGCCGCCAGGGCGGGCGCGTGACACAGTCGCATCAAGCGGGCGCCGCGGACGGGCTTTGCCCGGCCGATGGGGCCGCCCCCTCGAGGGGGAGCGCCGCAGGCGCTACGGGGGTGGGCCAATTCAGGCGCGCAGCGGGAAGATCGGATCAGCCTCCCGGTATTCGCGCGGCACGATCACCCGGATGTCGCCCTTGATCACCTGCGTCATCAGCGGCTGCGCGCCGGTGTTCTGGCCGTTCTCGAACTTCGTCGGCCCGTAGGGCATGAAGTGGTCGCTGAAGGTGCTGGCGGCCAGCGCGGCGGTGATGGCCTCGCGGTCGGCGCTCTTCGCGCGGTCGATCGCGTCTGCCAGCAGGCGCACCGCGGTGTAGGTGTTGAAGACCTCGTAGCTGTAGAACAGGCCCTTGGCCTCGGTGCGCTTCTTCAACTCGTGCGCGCGCTTGTCCTTCGGGTTGAACCAGTGGTTGCAGTCGATGATGCCGTTGGCCGCCTCCGGAAACTCCTTCAGGAACTTGTAGCTGGAGGCCGCGCCGCCCAGCACCGAGTAGATGGCCTTGGGCGTCACCTTCTGCTGCTGCATGGTGCGCACCAGCAGCGCGTACTCGTTGTAGTAGTTGGCCGGGATCACGATGTCCGGGTTCACCGCCTTCATGCGCAGCACGATGTTGTTGAAGTCGCGCGTGGGGTTGGCGTGCTTGATGATCTCCTTCACCTCGTAGCCGTAGCCCGGCAGTTCCTTGGCCAGCAGGTTGGCGGTGCCGGTGCCGAACAGGCTTTCCTCGTGGATGATCATCACCGTGCGCGCCGGCTTGCCGGCGGCGGTGTTCAGCACGTGCAGGTTGTTCACCGCGATCTGCGCGCAGGTGCGGTAGCCAGGGCCGAAGCGGAAGGTGTTCTTGAGGCCCCGCTCGACGATCTGGTCGGCCACGCCGACGTCCACCACGTGCGGCAGGCCGTATTTCGCGGCCGCCTGCGTGGTCGCCAGGCAGATGGCGCTGGCATAGGCGCCCACGATGGCCGAGCAGCCGGCCTCGTTCATCTTCTCGACCTCGGCCGTGCCGGCCTGCGGCGTGCTCTGCGCGTCGCCCAGCACCACTTCCAGCTTGGCACCGCCCAGGCTCCTGATGCCGGCCTTGTTGATGTCCTCGATGGCCATCAGCGCGCCTTCCCGGCACTGCTGGCCGGAATGGGCCACCGCGCCCGTCACCGGGTGCAGGATGCCCACCTTCACCGGCTTGGGCTGGGCGCCGCCGACGAGCGGGAAGGCGAGGGCGGCCGAGGCGGCGGCCGAATGCTGCAGGAAGCGGCGGCGTTGCGTCATGGTGGATTTCTCCTGTCAGTGAAATTGCGCGGTCAGCTCGGTGCTGACCCAGACCTTGGCGTCGATGCCGCCCACACGGGACAGCTGCATCTCGTACTGGTAGCGGTCGGGGCGGTACAGGCCGTGCAGCCACTGCACGGGCCTGTCGTTCTCGTCGTGGATCAGGCGCGTCACGGCCAGCAGCGCCGAGCCGACCGACACGCCCAGCTCCTTCGCGACCGCGGCGTCGGCCAGGCGGGCGCTGATGGTCTGCACGGCGCGGCCGATGCGCACGCCGGACTCTTCCAGCAGGATGAGGATCGGCTTCTTCGCCAGCTCGCGGCGGCCGAAGCCCTGCGCCAGCGCGGCCGGCACGTGGGTGGTGATCAGGCTGAGCGGCCCTTCCTTCGTCGAGCGCACGCGCACCGCCTTCTGCACCGGCGTGCCGGCCGGCAGCTGCAGCGCCTGCGCCACCGCCTCGGGCGCCGGGATCACGTCGCACGAGAGCACGCGCGCCTTCGTGCGCAGGCCCATCGAGACGATGTTCTCCAAGAGCCCCGTGAGGTGCATGCGGTCGGGCACGCGCGGCTCGTTGGCGGCCGCCGCGCGCGGCACCGTGCCGCGGCCGCGCGCGCGCTCGATCAGGCCTTCGGCGGCCAGCTGCTCGAGTGCCTTCCTCACCGTGATGCGGGCGACGCCGAACTGCGCCGCCAGCGTCACTTCTCCCGGCAGGCCGGCGGCGAAGCGGCCTTCGGCCAGCTGCTCGCGCAGCACCAGGTAGATCTGGTGGTACTTGGGGAGCGGCAGCGCCGGGCTCATGAGGGCCCGGATGCTGCCTCTTGTGCTAATGTCCTGTCAATAGGACATTTGAGCGGGTGCCGTTGCCCGCGCGCAGCCGCCGCCACTGCCGGTCGCCGCCGATGCCGGCGGCCGCGATCGCCTGCTTGAGCGGCTGCCCTTCGGCGATGGCGCGTTCGGCCAGCGCCAGGCGCACGCGCTGCACGTAGGCGTGCGGGCTGCAGCCGGCGTGTTCGCGGAACAGGCGGCTCAGGTGGCGCGGGGTGACGCAGGCCACCTCGGCCAGGGTCTCCATCGACCAGGGTTCGGCCGGCTGGGTGCTCACCGCGTCCTGCACCCGGTGCACCGCCGGGTGCAGGTGGTTGCGGCCGGCCAGCAGCGGCGAAAGCTCGGGGTCTTCCGGGCCGCGCCGCAGGTAAACCACCATCGCCTGCGCCACCGCGGCGGCCACCGGCTCGCCGACGTCGCGCGCGATCAGGTGCAGCGCCAGGTCGATGCCGGCGGTGATGCCGGCGCTGCTGGCCACCGGGCCGTCGACCACGAAGACGCGGTTGCGCAGCACCTGGGCGGCCGGTGCCAGCCGCTGCAGGTCGTCCAGCGACTCGTGGTGGGTGGTGCAGCGGCGCGCGGCCAGCAGCCCGGCGTCGGCGGCGAGCAGCGTGCCGGCGCACACGCAGGCCAGCTGCAGGTCGTCCTCGGCCAGGCGCGGCGCCAGCACGCGCGCCAGCCAGCGCCGCGTTTCGGCCCAGGCGGGCGGCACCCGCTTCGCGAGCGCGCTTTCCTGGCCGCTGGGCTGGCCCATCAGCACCACGGTGCTGCCGGCGGGCAGCGTGTCGGGCAAGGGCTCCAATGCACCCAGTTCCACGCCGACCGACGTGCCCATCGCCGCCTGCGCGCCCAGGTAGCGCAGCCGGTAGGCGGCCGGCCGGCCGCGCCGCTGCAGGCGCTGGTTGGCGAGGCGGAACGCTTCCGCCGGGCCGGCCAGGTCCAGCAGCAGCGTGCCGGGCAGGAGGACGAAGCAGATGTCCTTCATGCCGCGTTCACGTCGCGCGTTCGAGTGCCTGCTCCACCGTGCACAGCGTGGCGAAGCGGCCGGCCAGCACGGTGGCGGTGCGCTCGCGGATCTGCGCCGCCGTGAGCGGGGCGCCGGCGGGTGTCTTCATGTCGAAGGTGAGTGTGGCCTCGGTGACGAAGTCGACCTCGAAGCCTTCGTCGCTGGCGTGACGCGTCGTCGTCTCGCAGCACTGCTCGGTGCGGATGCCGGCGACGATGACGCGGCGGATGCCCTGCTCGCGCAGCCAGATGCCCAGGCCGGTGCCGGCCAGCGCGCTGTGGCGGTGCTTCTCGACCGTGAACGCGGGGTCGTAGGGCGCCAGCCCGTCGAGCGGACGGATCAGGCCACTGGCGCGCGCGAACGGGTTGTCGGCGCCGCCGGCGTCGGTGTGGAACACCTGCACCACCGGCACGCCGCGCGCTGCCGAGCCGGCGAGCAGCGCGTTGCACCGCTCCAGGAAGGCGGGCACCTCGGCTTCGTTCCAGTAGGGGCGGTGCTTGAAGGACTGCTGGACGTCGATCAGGAGGAGGGCGGTCTGCATGGTGCGGCTCCGGGTGGGGAAGGCCTGCATCGTGCCCGCTCCCGGCGCCGCCGTCAGCCCCGGGCCCGGACCCGAAGCGGACCGATCAGGACATCAGCCGGCGAGCCCGGCCAGACCCGCGATCGCCTGCCGCGCCGCGTCCAGCCCCTGCTCGACGATGGCGGTCTTCCAGGCGTCGGTGTCGGTGTAGAAGGCTTCCAGCACCTGCCGCTTGATGGCCTGGCGCTGCGCCTGCGGCGCCTCCGGGTGGTTCTGCAGCCACTGGTCGGCGCGCAGCGCCAGCGTGACCTGCTCGAAGGGCAGGGTGCCGTACTCGAGCGCGAGGCCGGTGTATTCGGCCTGCGGGCATTCCTGGTAGGCGCCTTCGAACATCAGCCCGGCGAGCAGCGCCGACGTGGAGCTGCCGTCGTAGATGGAGGTGACCTTCGGCCCCCACCAGGCGCGCGCACGCGCCAGCGCCGCGGCGTCGTCGCGGCAGGCGAAGATGCGCTCGCCCACGCCGGCCGGGCCGAGGCCGGTGTGGAGGTCGATCCAGCCCAGCCGCGTGCAGCGCTGGCCGTGCTCGCGCAGCACCGCGCGCAGCGTGCGCTGGCTCCAGGTGGGCTCGCGGCCGAAGAAGAACAGGCCGTCGGGGTGCGTGCCCTGGCCGGAGGAGATGGCGGTCTGCAGCGCGCGCGCGCCATGGCGGGCCGCCCAGGCCGCGAGCGCAGCCTCGGTGTCGGCCGGCGGCGGCCACGAAGCGGGCAGCAGCCAGGGGTGCAGTTCGGCGTAGGCCGGGTTGGCCGGCAGCGGGCGCGCGAAGTCGTGCCAGTTGCGGTTGAGGTCGACGTTCTCGTGCGTGGTGCGCCGCGTCCACGAGAAGCCCCAGGGGTTGAGGCCGTGCACGTAGAGCAGGGCGACGCCGCGGCGCGCCGCCTCGGCGTGCAGCGCGGCGTCGGCCAGCATCGCGCTTTGCACGCCGCTGCCGCAATGCCCTTCGACGCCGTGGCAGGCGCTGCTGACGACGAGCAGCGCCTTCGCATCGGCGGCGCCGGAGCGCGCCACGTCCATCGCCAGCGCCTCGCCGTCGCGCCCGGGCAGCGGGTGCGCGTGCGACTGCAGCGAAAGCCCGGCAGCGCGGACGCGCCCGATGAAGATCTCGCGCGCGGCCGCATAGCGGTCGGCGAAATGGTCGGCCACGGAAGTGCCCAATTCAGAGTCCCCTTTGAAGACGGTTGCGCAGCAGTTCGACGAAGCGGCGCCGCACCGCGCCCTGCGGGTGAGCCTCGAGCCGGCTGCCCAGCGCGGCGAGTTCGCCCGTGCGCGTGCTGCCGTTCACCCAGACGACCGCGCAGCCCTGCGCGCCCAGGCCGTTGCAGGCGGCGAGCGCGCGGTCCTCGGCCCAGGTGCCCTTGCTTTCGCCGAGCGCGTAGCCGAAGACGATGCCGCCGCCGCGTTCGCCCAGCGCCACCGCGCTGCTGTAGCGCAGCCGGCGCACGGCGGAGTCGAAGCGGTCCAGCGTCTCGACCTCGTCTTCGGCGCTGGCGCCCAGCAGCACGGCCAGCGCGGCGCCGAAGGCGCGCGGCGCTTCGGGCGAACGCAGTTTCGATTCGGCCGCCGCCCAGTCGCCGGCCGCTGGGGCGGGTGCCGGCGACGCGGCCGGCGCGCGCGGCGGTTGCGCCTGCGGTGCGGGCGCGGGCGTCGGCGACGGTGCGTAGGGAGCCGGTGCGGGCGCGGCCGGCGCGGCCGCCGCCGCGAGGCTCTCGCGCCAGGCCGGCAGGCCGCCGGCCAGCGTCTGCAGCAGCGCCTGGCGCACGGTGGCGATGTCGGCCGCGCCCAGCTGGCGCGCCACCTCTTGCACGCCGCCGAGCCGGAAGTCGCCGTCGTTGACGACGAGTGCGCAGGGGCGCTTCGTGCTCTCGCGGCAGCGCAGCAGCGCGTTGTCGGCGGCGACGCTCGCGCTGCCGGCGCGGAACTGCCAGCGCAGCTGCAGCTTGCCGTCGTGCACGCCCAGCACCAGCGCGCCATGCTCCGGCAGCGCGTTGGCGAAGCGCTCGAAGTCGGCCAGGGTCTGGCGGCCCCGTGCGTCCTGCACGTCCAGCAGCAGCCGCAGCGCGCCCGCGAGGCCGGTGCCTGCCGGGGCACGCTCGACGCGTTCGCGCGCGGCCACCCAGGGGTCGGCGGGCGCGGGCGGCGGCGAAGGCCGCGCTTCGGGCGTGGCGACGGGCGAGGGGCTGGACGACGGGCGCGCCATCGGCGAAGGGGTCGGCGAAGGGGTTGGCGAATGTGTCGGCGAAGGGGCCGGCGCAGGGGCCGGCGAGGGCGTGGGCTTGGCCACCTGCACCGGACTCGGCGAGGGTGCCGCCGCGGGCTGCGGGACCACGCTCGGACTGGGTTCCGGCACGGCCGGCGCCGGCGCGGCACCGGGCGTGGGCGCCACGGCCACCGGCACCGGCTGTGCCGACGCAGCCGGCTCGACCGGGGCCACGCCCTTGTCGCTCGTGCCGGTGCCTAGCCACCACCAGGCGGCGCCTGCAACGGCGACCAGCAGCGCACCCGCCGCGGCGAGGGCGGTCTTGCGCTTCGGCGCTTCGGCCGGCGGCGCGGCCGGCACCGCAGGCGCGGTCGGTGGACGTGCCGGTGGCGGCACCGGGACCAGCGGCGGCACCGGCGGCCACGGGGCCAGGGCGGGCGGCGGAGGAGAAGGAGGCGGAGGCGGCGGCGGCGGCGGCGGCGGCGGCACGGGCGGCGGCGGCAC
>CAYVXO010000096.1:0-21696 GCA_964454485.1 uncultured Rubrivivax sp. | reverse complement strand
AGGCCCAGCGCCCACAGCGGCGCACCGGCCGTGAGCGCGGCCGCGGCACCCAGCCCCATCACCAGCGCGGCGCGCGGCAGGGCACCCGCACGGCGCAGCGGCCGCCTCGCGGCGCACACCGCCACCAGCCACAGCAGCGCGCCGGCCGCGCCCGAGAAGGCCAGCGCGGACTGCCGGTGCAGCCAGTCGGCCGCGTTGTCGGCGGTGGCGAGCGCCGCCACCGCCAGCACCGCCTGCACCAGCAGCACCGCACGCAGCGCCAGCGCCGGGTGGCAGACGTCGAAGGCGGCGGCGGCGCGCGCCGCGCTGCGCGCCTTCTCGTCGGCTGCGGGGTCGAAGCGCGTGGCGGCGAAGCTGGAGGACAGCGCCGCGCGCGCGCTGTCCGGCCACAGGCTGGCCGGCCGTGTGCTGGCGTCTTGGTGGCTCACCGAGTCCGGGGCTTCGGTCATCGCGGCCGGATAATACGAAGTCCCGCCCGCCGCCCTGCCCCGCCCCGCATGTCTTCCGATCCCCTTGCCAACAAGTCCCAGGCCTGGTCGGCGCTGTTCAGCGAGCCGATGAGCGAACTGGTGCAGCGCTACACCGCCAGCGTGGGCTTCGACAAGCGCCTCTGGCGCGCCGACATCGACGGCAGCCTGGCGCACGCGGAGATGCTGGCCGCGCAGGGCATCATCGGCACGCAGGACCTGGAAGCGATCCGCCGCGGCATGGGGCTCATCGCGGCCGAGATCGAGGAAGGCCGCTTCGAGTGGAAGCTCGAGCTGGAGGACGTACACCTCAACATCGAGGCCCGCCTCACCGCGCTGGTGGGCGACGCCGGCAAGCGGCTGCACACCGGCCGCAGTCGCAACGACCAGGTCGCCACCGACGTGCGGCTGTGGCTGCGCGGCGAGATCGACCGCATCGCGGCGCTGCTGCGCGGCATGCAGGCTTCGCTGGTCGAGCTGGCGTCGCAGCACGCCGAGACCGTGATGCCCGGCTTCACCCACATGCAGGTGGCGCAGCCGGTGAGCTTCGCGCACCACCTGCTGGCCTACGTGGAGATGTTCGCGCGCGACGAGGAGCGCCTGGCCGAGGTGCGTGCGCGCGTGAACCGGTTGCCGCTGGGCGCCGCCGCGCTGGCCGGCACCAGCTACCCGCTGGACCGCGAGCGCGTGGCGCGCACGCTGGGCTTCGAAGGCGTGTGCCAGAACAGCCTGGACGCGGTGAGCGACCGCGACTTCGCTCTCGAGTTCGCTTCGTGCGCGTCGATCTGCATGATGCACGTCTCGCGCCTGGCGGAAGAGATCGTGCTGTGGATGAGCCAGAACTTCGGCTTCGTCGACCTCGCCGACCGCTACTGCACCGGCTCTTCGATCATGCCGCAGAAGCGCAACCCCGACGTCGCCGAGCTGGCGCGCGGCAAGAGCGGCCGCGTCTTCGGCCACCTGATGGGCCTGCTGACGCTGATGAAGGGCCAGCCGCTCACCTACAACAAGGACAACCAGGAAGACAAGGAGCCGCTGTTCGACACCGTCGACACGCTGGCCGACACGCTGCGCATCATGGCCGAGATGGTGAGCGGCATCCGCGTGAAGGCGCAGGCGATGGAAGCCGCCGCGCAGCGCGGCTACGCCACCGCCACCGACCTGGCCGACTACCTGGCGAAGAAGGGCGTGCCTTTCCGCGACGCCCACGAGACGGTGGCGCATGCGGTGAAGGTGGCCATCGGTCGTGGCGTGGACCTGGCGTCGCTCACGCTGGCCGAGCTGCAGGCCTTCCACCCGAAGGTCGAGGCCGACGTGTTCGCGGTGCTGGCGCCGCGCGGCAGCATGGCGGTGCGGCAGGTCACCGGCGGCACCGCGCCGGCGCAGGTGCTGGCGCAGGTGGAACGCCACCGCCGGCGGCTGGCGGGCTGAAGCTTCAGGGCTTCGCGGCCGCGGCCTTCTTGTCGGCCTCGGTCAGCGGCTGGCCCTTGTCGAAGACGATGCGCCAGACGCCCGGCGCCTCCTGGCGCCACACCGAGTTGAAGCGCAGGATCGTCTGGCCGTTCTCGTCCTTCACCGGCCCGCTGCTGTGGGCCAGGGTGCCGTCGGCCAGCACCTCCACGCGGTCGGGCTCCCACGAGAACGGCGCCTTCGGGCCGTCGAAGAAGGCCTTCCAGCCCGCCGCCACCGCGGCCTTGCCGCGCAGCACCTCGGGGCCGATGAAGACCGCCTGCTCCGAGAGGTGGCGCACGAAGGCGGCGTGGTCGCGGTCGGCCATGCTCTTGGCGAACGCGCGTTCGGTGGCCTCGACCTGGCGCCGCAGCGCCTCGGTGTCGGGCTGGGCGGCGGCGTTCAAGGCCAGCGTCGCCAGCAGCCCTGCGAGCGCGCGCCTCATGCCGCGTGCGGCGGCGGCGCCGGGCCTTCCGATTCCTCGCGGAACCAGGCCAGCAGGATGAGCGCGGCCGCGCTGCCGACCGGGAACAGCAGCACCGACAGCGCAAGCCAGCCCGCCACCGAGCGCCCGAGCCGGCTCGCCGCGATGGCGACGAAGATCCAGTGCAGCAGCAGCGCCGCCGTGAGCACGAGACCGAAGAAGACGATGCGCAGGACCGACGCGGTGGTGGTGTTCACCATCGGCGGCAGGAACATCGCGATGCACCCGACGGCCACCACCAGGGAGGCGGTGGCGGCGCCGAGCGCGCGCTGGGCAGGGGTTTCGGCCATGGCAGACCCTGGCGGGAACGGGCGATGGCACCAAGTGTAGGCCAGCCCGCGGCGCGCGTCGGCCCTCGTCAGTCGTCGAAACTGATGCGGGTGGCCTCCAGCCGCGTGCCGTCACTGGAGAGCACGCCCTGGACCTCGACCTTCTGGCCCACGGCCAGGTCGGCCACCGTCTTGCCCTGGTCGACGCGCGGGTGGTTCGCGTAGCTGACGGTCACGCCGCGCAGCACGAAGGTCTGGCCGGCCGTGTCGATGGCGGTGATCGAGCCGTCGAGCTCGAACTCGTGCTCGCTCTCCTCGCTGTCGGTGCGGATCGAGACCCGGGTCGCCTTCACGGTGCCACTGCGCACCGGGCCTTCGACCTCGACGCGCAGGCCCACCGAGATCGCCGATCCGTCCGGGAACTCGGCGCCGCCGGCATCCACCGGCACGCCGTTGACGCTGAACAGCTTCGGGGCGCTGACGCTGGTGACGTAGCCGCGCAGCTTGGACTCGTCGCTGTCGGGCAGGCTGGGCGTGCCGCTGCCGAAGGCGGTGACGATCCAGCGCGAGGTGTTGGCAGCCGCCTTGGCGATCGTGAGGCGCACGTAGCTGCCGGCGCCCAGCGCGGCCGGCACGCCGCTGGCGCCGGCGTAGTCGAACTGCGCCGCGCCGATCGTGAGGCGCTGGTTGCCGCTGTCCACGCTGCCGACAATGCCACGCAGGCGGTAGGCGTCCGGATCGCTGCTGCGCGGGTCGATGCGCGTCGCGCGGTAGCGGCCGGTGGCGGGGTCGAAGCTGGCGTAGACCTCGAGCAGGTCGCCCGCCGTCACGGCGGCCAGGCCGCCGGCCAGGCTCTCGTCGAACACGGTCTGGGCGCCGACCTGCACCGTCTGGCCCAGCATCGTGAGCAGGCCGTTGGCGGCGTCGACGGTGGCCACCGGCCCCAGCAGTTCGCTGCCGAAGCGGACCTTCGCGGCGGTGGCGGTGGCGCTGGCGGCGTCGATAGCACCGCTCTCGACTTCCACCGTCATGCCCAGCTTCAGGTCGTCGCGGGTGCGCGGGTTGCCGTCGGCGTCCTGCACCGCGGCGCTGCTGTCGTCGAAGCGCACGTCGTTGACGAAGATCGAGCCGAAGCCGCTGATCGTGCCTTGCGTGTAGCCGTTGCCGGTGCCGCCTTCGCCGACGCCGCCGCCGCAGCCGGCCACGATGGCGACCACGCCGAGCACGGCGACGAGCACCCGCGCGCCCAGGTCCCACCACGAGATCTTCATTCCTTCTTCCCCTCTGGCGAAGCCGCCGGGGCCGGCTGGGGGTCCCCGAAGGTGTACATGCCGATGCGCAGGCGGCCGGCCGCGGGCGGCGCGGCCTGGCCGTCGGCCTGCAGCCGGCGTTCGAGTTCGGGCACCACCTGCTGGCGCAGCGCGCGCCACTGCTCGCGCGCGACCCGGCGCGCCCAGGCCACGGTCTCGGCCGAGACGCCGTCGGCGAACAGGGCCTGCTCGAAGTGCGGTTGCAACTCGCCGATGACGTTGTCGACGGCGGCACGGAAATGGTCGCCCACGTTGTCGCCCAGGAAGCCGAGCATGGGCACGATGTCGCCCAGGGGCGCGGCGCCGCGCGCGGCATGCACGGTGTCGGTGGCGGCGTCCAGCGTGGCCAGCTTCAGGCGCAGCATCTCGTCGAGCAGGCTGCGCGGGTGCACGTCGCGCGTGATCTCCTGCGCCAGCGTCTCGAAGCTGGGCTCGGGGCCCTGGCGCGGCAGGGCCAGCGGCTCGCCCGCGGCGTCGCGGTAGCGGGGGTCGCCGAGCCAGTGCGCGAACACCTCGCCCGGCAGCGAGCGGCCGCGCGGGCGCGCCGGCTCGGCGGCCTGCACCAGGCGCGTCACCTCGCGCCGGTTGATGCCCGTGACCGTGCTGATGCGGCTCACGCGGCGGTGCGGCAGCAGGTTGGGATGGGCGTTGCCGGCGGCCTGCACGAAGGCCTCCTTCATCATCTCTTCGACGGCCGAGAACGGCAGCCCGCGTGCGACGGCCAGCCGCGCCAGCGGCTCCAGCAGGGCCTTCAGCGCTTCGCGCAGGGCTTGCTGCTGCTGCTCGTTTGCGTCGGGGGCGTCCAATGTCATCCGGTCGAAAAGCCGTTGGCGGCGGCTCGGGCGTCGAACGATTGTCGTCGAGCCGCCCGGCCCACCGCCTGTTCCTCAGGCAGCGAGGCGGCCGCTCACTTGCCGAACTCGATGCGCGTGGCGTCGAGCCTGGTGCCGTCGGACGAGAGCACGCCCTTCACTTCCAGTTGCGTGCCTTCGACCAGATCGGCCACGGTGCCGTCCTTGAACTCGACGGTGCCCGCGTAGCTGACGGTGATGCCGCGCAGCGAGAAGGTCTTGGCCGCGAGATCCAGGCTGCCGGTGGCGATGGTGCCGTGCAGTTCGAATTCGCGCGCGGTGCCGCCATGATCGCCGCCGCCGCTGCCGTCGTGGCCGTCGTCGTCGAGCTTGACGCTGGTGGCGACGAGCACGCCGTCGACGATCGCACCCTTCACCTCGACGTGGGCGCCGAGCCCGAGGCCGGCGGTGTCGGCCGGGAGCGTGGCCTTCGAGGCGTCGACCTTGAGGCCGTTGACTTCGAAGTCGGTGGGCGAGTCGAACACCGTGATCGAACCCTCGACCTCGGCTTCGGCGCGGTTGTCCAGGCTGGTGCCGATCGGGCGCAGCTTGGTCGCGACCCAGTTGCCGGCGCTGTCGGGCGTGGTGGCCAGCACCGCCTTCGCCTGCGCGCCTTCGACCACCCAGCCGGGCAGCGTGGCGAGCGACGCGAACGAGACCTTCTGCGTGCCCAGCAGGAAGGTCTTGCCGGCGAGGTCGATCGAGGTGATCGTGCCGCGCATCCTGTACGAAGTGGCGCCGCTCTCGGGCTCGACGCGGGTGGCGGTGATGCCGTTGGTGGCGGCGTCGAAGAGGCCGTGCACTTCCACCACCTGGTCGGCGGCGAGGCCGGCGATGCCGCCGCTGATCGACGCGTCGAACACGGTGGAGGCGTTCACCGTCACCGTGATGCCCAGCACCACGAAGGTGGAGCCGGCGGCGTCGAGACTCGTGATCGGGCCGACGGTCTCGCTGCCGAAGCGGATCTTCAGCGCCTTGCCGGTGCCGTTGTGGCGGTCGACGCTGGCGCCGTCGACGCTGACCACCATGCCCAGCTTCAGGTCGCTCGACGGGTGGCCGGCGCCGTCCTCGTCCTCGACCTCGGCGCCGCTGTCGTCCCAGCGCACGCCGTTGACGATGACCGAGCCGAAGCCGGAGATCGGGCCCTGCGAGAAGGCCGTGGCCTGCACCGTGGGGCCGGAGCCGTTGGGCGACGAGGAACCGCCGCCTCCGCAGGCGGCCACGACGGCCAGGGCTGCCATGCACAGCATGGCCGCGGCCTGGCGCAGCGGGTGGGTCGACCAGTCTTTCATTGCGGGCTCCTGGGTCTGGGTGGAAGGCACACCGCGGCCCGGTGCTGCCATGGAAAGAACTATAACTGTGCTACTTGCACATTTAGTCTCCCTTTGTGTCAGACCGTGTCGTCCTTCACCCCGGCTTAGCATCCCCGCCATGACCCTGTCGCCACGGCGCCGCTGGATCGCCCACCTCGACATGGACGCCTTCTACGCGTCGGTCGAACTGCTGCGCTACCCGGAGCTGAAAGGGCTGCCGGTGGTCATCGGCGGCGGCCGCCGCCACCAGCCGGAGACGTTGCCCGACGGCACGCGCCGCTTCGCGACGCTGGCCCGCTACGCCGGCCGCGGCGTCGTCACCACCGCCACCTACGCGGCGCGCGACTACGGCGTGCACTCCGGCATGGGCCTCATGAAGGCGGCGCTGCGCTGCCCGCAGGCGGTGCTGCTGCCGACCGACTTCGACGAGTACCGCCGCTACTCGCGCCGCTTCAAGGCCGCGGTGGCCGAAGTGGCGCCGGTGATCGAGGACCGCGGCATCGACGAGATCTACATCGACCTGACCGACCTGCCCGGCGCGCAGGACGCGGTCGGCCACGACCCCGCCGGCGGCGTGCGCGCGCTGGCGCAGGAGATCCGCAACAACGTGCGCCGGCTCACCGGGCTCACCTGCTCGATCGGCGTCACGCCGAACAAGCTGCTCTCGAAGATCGCCTCCGAACTCGACAAGCCCGACGGCCTGACCGTGCTCACCGAAGCCGACCTGCCGCTGCGCGTGTGGCCGATGCCGGTGCGGCGCATCAACGGCATCGGCCCGAAGGCGGGCGCGAAGCTGGAAGCGCTGGGCATCCGCAGCATCGGCGAGCTGGCCGCCAAGCCGCGCGCCTGGCTGGTCGAGCACTTCGGCCGCAGCTACGGCGGCTGGCTGCACGACGCGGCGCACGGCGTCGACGACCGGCCGGTGGTCACCCACAGCGAGCCGGTCTCGATGAGCCGCGAGACCACCTTCGACCGCGACCTGCATGCGGTGCGCGACCGCGCCGAGCTGACGCGCATCTTCAGCCGCCTTTCGGAACAGGTGGCGGCCGACCTGCAGCGCAAGGGTTATGCGGGTCGCACCATCGGCATCAAGCTCCGCTTCGAGGACTTCAAGACCGTCACGCGCGACCAGACGCTGGCCGAGCCGACGGCCGACTACGCCGCCATCCGGCGCGCCGCCGGCGAGTGCCTGAAACGCGTGGACCTGACGCGCCGCCTGCGCCTGCTGGGCGTGCGCGCGGGCTCGCTGGTGCGGCTGCAGGCAGCGCCCGCGGCGCGCGCCGCGCAGCGGGCCGGCGACGCTTGAGGTGGCGCAAGCGGGGCTGGTGCCGCTCCCTTAGCATCGCGCGCGATGAACACCCTGAACTGGTCCGACGACTACGTGCTGCAGCAACCGCGCATGGACGGCACGCACCGCGAGTTCGTCGCCCTGCTGGGCGGCCTGGAGGCCGCGCTGGCGCAAGGCACCGGCGCCGCCCTGGCCGCGCTGCAGGTGCTCGCCGAGCACACCGAAGCCCACTTCGCGCAGGAAGAGCGCTGGATGGGCGCGCTCGGCTTCGCGCCCGAGAACTGCCACAGCCTGCAGCACGGCCAGGTGCTGGAACTGGTGCGCGAGGTGGCGCGCCGCCAAGCCGAGGCGGCCGACAACGAACTCGCCGGCCGGCTGGTGGCGGCGCTGGCCGAGTGGTTCCCGATCCACGCCCAGATGATGGACGCCGCGCTGGCCATGACGATGGCCGAACGCGGTTTCGACCCCGAGACCGGCCAGGCCGCGGTCGAGCGCGCGGCCGAAGCCGCCCCCATCACCGGCTGCGGCGGCAGCTGCGGCTGAGAGGCCGGGCCCTGCGTAGACTCCCGGCGCATGGCGGCGCCGGGCGATCTTCGTTTCCCCTCCATCGAAGGCCTGCGCGCCTTCGAGGCCGCGGCGCGGCTGGGCACCTTCGAGCGCGCGGCCGAGGAACTGGCCATCACCGCCAGCGCGGTGAGCAAGCGCATCGCCGCGCTCGAGGACCTGCTGGGCGACGCGCTCTTCGTGCGCAGCGGCAAGACGCTGCAGCTCACCGCCGGCGGGCGCGAATACCTGCAGCAGGCCGGCGCCGCGCTCGGCCTGCTGGCGGCGATGCCGCAGCACCGGCGCACCGCGCAGCGCGTGCAGCGGCTGCGCGTGTCGGCGCCGCCCACCTTCGCGCGCCAGATCCTCGTGCCGCGGCTGGAAGGCTTCACCGCGGCGCACCCGGGCGTGGAGCTGGAGATCGTGCTGTCGATCCCCTTCCTGGACCTGCAGCCCGGCGACGCCGACGTCGAGGTGCGCCAGGGCGACCCCGCAAGCGGCCGCGTGCTGCTGCGCGACCGCGTGCAGCCGATGGCGTCGCCGGCCCTGCTGGCCCGCACGCCGCTGGCGGTGCCGGCCGACCTGGCCCGCGTGCCGCTGCTGCGCACGCCCATCGAGCCCTGGGGGCCCTGGTTCCGCGCCGCCGGCCTGGACTGGCCCGAACCGGCCGCCGGCCCGCGCTTCGTCGACCTCGGGCTCACGCTGGAAGCGGCGGTCGCCGGCCAGGGCGTGGTGCTGGGCCGGCCCAGCCTGGCGCTGCCCTGGCTGCAGAGCGGCAGCCTGCTGCCGCTGTTCGGGCTGGCCTGCGAAGCCAGCGGCTGCTACTTCCTGCCGGCGGCAGCGCCGGGCGAGGCGGCGCAGGCCTTCGCCGACTGGCTGGCCGACGCCTGCGACGACATCGCGCGCCAAGCGCAGGAAGCGGTTTCCGGCCGCGCCTGAACAATCCTCCGGCCGGCGCCCGCGCGCGCTGCGTAGCATCGCGGCTTCGCCCGAGGAGACAAGCAACATGACCGTGATCACCAACATCGAGGACCTGCGCCGCCTGGCCCAGAGGCGGGTGCCGCGCATGTTCTACGACTACGCCGATTCCGGCAGCTGGACCGAGAGCACCTACCGCGCCAACGAAAGCGACTTCCAGTCCATCAAGCTGCGCCAGCGCGTCGCCGTCAACATGGAGAACCGGACCACCGCCACCACGATGGTGGGCGTGCCGGTGAAGATGCCTGTGGCGATCGCGCCCACCGGGCTCACCGGCATGCAGCATGCCGACGGCGAGATCCTGGCCGCGAAGGCGGCCGAGAAGTTCGGCATCCCGTTCACGCTCTCGACCATGAGCATCTGCTCGATCGAGGACGTGGCCGCGAACACGAAGGCGCCGTTCTGGTTCCAGCTCTACGTGATGCGCGATCGCGCCTTCATCGAAAGCCTGATCGACCGCGCCAAGGCCGCCAAGTGCGGCGCCCTGGTGCTCACGCTGGACCTGCAGATCATCGGCCAGCGCCACAAGGACCTGAAGAACGGGCTCTCGGCGCCGCCCAAGCTGACGCTGCCCAACATCCTGAACATGATGACCAAGCCGCGCTGGTGCCTGGGCATGCTGGGCACGTCGCGCCGGCAGTTCGGCAACATCGTCGGCCACGTGAAGGGCGTGGAGAACATGGGCAGCCTGTCGGCCTGGACCGCCCAGCAGTTCGACCCGCGCCTCAACTGGGGCGACGTGGAGTGGATCAAGAAGCGCTGGGGCGGCAAGCTCATCCTGAAGGGCATCCAGGACGTGGAGGACGCGCGGCTGGCGGTGGACTCGGGTGCCGACGCCCTGATCGTCAGCAACCACGGCGGCCGCCAGCTCGACGGCGCCGAGTCGAGCATCCGCGCCCTGCCGGCCATCGTGGCCGAGGTGGGCTCGAAGATCGAGGTGCACATGGACGGCGGCATCCGCAGCGGCCAGGACGTGCTCAAGGCCTGGGCGCTGGGCGCGCGCGGCACGTTCATCGGGCGTGCCATGCTCTACGGGCTGGGGGCGATGGGCGAGGCAGGCGTCACGAAGGCGCTGGAAATCATCAGAAACGAGCTCGACCTGACCATGGCTTTCTGCGGACATACCGATATCCGGAAGGTGGACCGGGGTATCCTGCTGCCGGGCACGTTCGTCCCCTGAAGACCCGGTCGCCCGTGGCCGGGGAGGGCATCTGGGGTTTCGCTAGGGAAGGCGCGGGCGAAAACAATCAGAATCCGGACCTGATGCTCTTCGTCATTTGTCCGCAGTGCCATCACCACAACGACCTGGACGCGCTCGCGTGCGTGTCCTGCGGCGAGCGGCTGAGTGGTCATCCCGAGCCGGCGCCTTCCGAAGAGGCGTCGGGCACGCACGCGCCGCTGTCGCCGGGGGCGATCTGGCTGGACACGCCGCCCTTCCTGCGCGGTGGACCCGAAGGCGAGCAAGACACCGTGCCGATGCCGGTGCAGCTGACCCTGCGCGATGTGGTGCCTGCCCGGCACGGTGCGCCCGCGGCGCCGCCGGCAGCCCTGCTGGTCCTCACCGAGACGCAGAAACCGGCCGCCCGCCGTGCCGAGAAGCCCGCGGTCGACAACGAAGCCTGGCTCGCGCACGACCGGGCCGCCAAGCGGGCGCTGGTGCGGCGCGCCCGGCGCCGCCACACCGTGCAGACCAGCAGCACCGACGTGCTGGTGTTCGACCGCGACCCCGCCTCGCGCGACCGCCTGTTCGGTCTGCTCACCGCCTTCGGCTTCGGCGTCCATGCCGCCGACACGCTGTCGGACGCGACCGAACTCGCCGCCACCCACCGCTTCGTGGCCGCTTTCGTCGACGTCGCGCTCGGCGTGGCGCAGGACGACCCGGGCGTGGGCCTGTGTCAACTCATCAAGGGCGCCCGGGCGGCGGCCGGCGAGCCGCCCACGCTGCTCGTATGGGTGGGCTCGCGCCTGCGCCCGGTGGAGCGCGTGCGCGCCGAACTGGCCGGCTGCGACGCGCAGCTCGTCAAGCCGCTGTCGCGCAGCGACGTGGCGCGCGTGCTCGACTCGCACGGCATCGCGCTGCCGGCCGACCCGCGCCAGGGCTGACCGGCGCCCCGTCCGGCTTCAGTCGCCGAGCACGCGGCGCTGCGCTTCCTCGGCGCTGGCGTAGACCTGCGGCCGCACGCCGCGTGCCGCCAGCGCCGGCCCCAGCTTGGCGCGCAGGAAGCCCGAGGTGGTGTAGCGCGTGACGTTCAGGTAGAAGCGGTCGACCAGCTCGCGCACCATCGCCGCCCAGTCGTCCTCGACCGCGGGGTCGAGCACGAAGTGGTCGTAGTTGACGACCGCCCACACCTTCTCGCCCAGCGGCGCCAGGTGGCGCTCGACCTCCTCGCGCACCGCGTCGACGTCGGCGCGGCGCTTCACGCTGAGGTGCTCGAAGTTGATGAACATGGTGCGGCGCGCCGCGTCGTAGCTGAAGCGCTCGGCCAGCGGCAGCAGCAGCAGGCGCGCGCGCAGGCCCATCGGCGCCTCGTCGAAGATCGCCGCCTCCATCGTCTTCGGCGGGCGCTCGATCACCGGCCGGAAGCTCATCTGCGCCAGCACGTCGCGCTCCAGGTCGATGCCGGGCGCCAGCTCCAGCAATTCGATCCCCTGCGCGTGCAGGCCGAAGACGCAGCGCTCGGTCACGTACAGCACCCGCTGGCCGCGCCGCCAGGCCTCGCGGCCGCTGAAGGTGCGCTGCTCGACCTGGCCCACGAACTTGGGCTCGCCGTTGGCGGTGAAGCTGCCGACGAAGACCACCTTCTTCGCGTTCTGGCTGATGTTGATGAAGCCGCCGGCACCGGCCAGCCGGCTGCCGAAGCGGCTGACGTTGAGGTTGCCCTCGGCGTCGGCCTGCGCCAAGCCCAGGAAGGCGATGTCCAGGCCGCCGCCGTCGTAGAAGTCGAACTGGTAGGGCTGGTCGATCACCGCCTGCGTGTTCACCGCGGCGCCGAAGTTCAGCCCGCCCGCGGGGATGCCGCCGATCACGCCCGGCTCGGCCGTGAGCGTGATGAGGTCGGTCACGTGCTCCTCGGCCGCCACCGCGGCCACGCCCTCGGGCATGCCGATGCCCAGGTTGACGACGCTGTTGGTGCGCAGCTCCAGCGCGGCACGGCGCGCGATGACCTTGCGCTCGCTCATCGGCATCGGCGCGTGCTGCTCCTGCGGCACCCGGATCTCGCCGGCGAAGGCGGCGCTGTAGGGTTCGACGAAGGTCTGCATGTGGTATTCGGGCTTCTCGGCCACCACCACGCAGTCCACCAGCACGCCCGGCACCTTCACCTGGCGCGGCGGCAGCGAATGCGACTCGGCCATGCGCTCCACCTGCGCGATGACCACCCCGCCCGAATTGCGCGCCGCCATCGCGATCGCCAGCGACTCGAGCGTGAGCGCCTCGCGCTCCATCGTCAGGTTGCCGTCGGCGTCGGCGGTGGTGGCGCGGATGAAGCCCACGTGGACCGGGAAGGCCTTGTAGAAGAGGTACTCCTGGCCGTCGATCTCCATCAGGCGCACCCGCTCTTCGGTGCTGCGCTCGTTGATGCGGCCACCGCCGTGGCGCGGGTCGACGAAAGTGCCCAGCCCCACCTTCGAGAGGTGGCCCGGCTTGCCGGCTGCGATGTCGCGGAACAGGTGCGAGATCACCCCCTGCGGCAGGTTCCAGCCCTCGATGCGCCCGGCCACCGCCAGCTTCTGCAGGGCCGGCACCAGCCCCCAGTGGCCGCCGATCACGCGGCCCACCAGCCCTTCGTGCCCGAGGTGGTTCAAGCCGCGCGTCTTGCCGTCGCCCTGGCCGGCGGCATAGACCAGCGTCAGGCCGCGCGGCGTGCCGCTGGCGAGGAAAAGCTCCTCCAGCGCCACCGCCAGGTTCTCCGGGAAGCCGATGCCGACGAAGCCGCCGGTGGCCACGGTGTCGCCGTCGTGCACCAGCTGCACCGCCTCGGCCGCGCTCACGCGCTTGCCCTTGCCGGCGGCGCGCAGGCCGGCGATGCGTTCCAGGCGGGGCGGCTGCAGGCTCATCGGGCCATCGTCTCACGGCGTGCCGCCAGTGGGCCATCGGGGCGGGCCCGGCGGCGCCCTCCACCTTCCGGCGGATGGACGGGCTGACGCGAAACTTACGCCAGGCGTACAGTGGCGGCCTGGCGATCCCGGAGATGGCGATGACGCTGCAGCAGATGAGCTCGGTGAAGCGCTGGCAGGTGGCGCACCGCGTGGCCTCGCCGCTGGAGTACCACGCCTGGGACGCGGTGCTCACGCTGTGGCTGCTCGGCTGGGTGGGGGTGCCGCCGGCACTGCTGCTGCACTGGCGCTGGATGGTGGCGCTGTGCGTGCCCCTCTTCTTCGCGCCGCCGGCCTACGTGCGCCTGCGGCGCCGCCTGCACGACAGCGGCCGCCTGCGCTGCGACTGGCTGGCGGCGCTGCGCTGATCAGCGCCCATCAACGCTCGAGCGGCCCACCCGCCAGCCAGCGTGCGGCGCGCCGGTAGAGTTCCTCGACCACCGGGCCCTTGAGCATGGGCATGTCCAGCTTCACCGTGTAGCCGATGCGCTGCTGGATGTAGGCCAGGTGGCGGTAGCCCTCCGGCAACTTCGCCAGCGCTTGCCCATCCAGCTTCAGCGTGGCCGCCGGGTCCACCGGATCGATGCGGTCCTTCTCGTAGATGGGCTGGCGGTGCAGCAGCTTCCAGCGCCCTTCGTGGCGGACGACGAAGTCGTGGAAGCGGCCGGTGCAGACCACGTCGCACAGCACGCCTTCCACCGGCCCGCGCTGCGAGATCGTCATCTTGGTCTGCGCGACGGCGCGGTCGCCCGCCACCTCGATCGCGCTGCCGCCCAGGAAGTGCAGGATGCTGACGCCCCTGGCCCAGCCTTCCTGCGTGACGCGGATGAACTCCGCGAACGGCCCCTGGAACCAGGTCGCCATCATCACGCCCTCGGGGTGCCAGCAGGTGGCGAAGCGCTCCCAGTCGCCTGCGTCGCGCCAGACCGCCCAGCGCTCGACGAGTTCGCGGATCTCCAGCTTGTCTTGCAGCTCGGCGTTCACAGGGCGCCCTTGTCGAAGGTGTTGCAGTCCTTCACGCTGCCGCCCTGCAGCCCGCGCTTGAACCAGCTCACGCGCTGCGCGCTGCTGCCATGGGTGAAGGTCTCCGGCCGCACGGTGCCGCGCGCGTTGCGCTGCAGGGTGTCGTCGCCGATCTGCGAAGCGGCGTTGAGCGCCTCCTCGATGTCGCCCTGCTCGAGCCAGCCCTTGCTCTTCTGCGAGTTGGCGGCCCAGACGCCCGAGAGGCAGTCGGCCTGCAGTTCCAGCCGCACCGAGAGCGCGTTCTGCTGCGTTTCGGAAACGCGGCCGCGCATGCCGTCCACCTTCTCGGTCACGCCCAGCAGGTTCTGCACGTGGTGGCCCACCTCGTGCGCGATCACGTAGGCCTGCGCGAAGTCGCCCGGCGCGCCCAGGCGGTTGCGCAGCACGTCGTAGAAGCCGAGGTCGATGTAGACCTTGCGGTCGCCCGGGCAGTAGAACGGACCCATCGCCGCCTCGCCGCGGCCGCAGGCGGTGGGCGTGCTGCCGCGGAAGAGCACGAGCTTGGGGCGCTGGTACTGGCCGCCGCCGGCGCGGAAGATCTGGTCCCACACGTCTTCGGTGTCCGCCAGCACGGTGGAGACGAACGCGGCGCCGCGGTCGTCGGCCGGCGGCCGGTGCGCCGGCGCCTGGTGCTGCGTCTGCTGCTGCACCGGCGCGCCGCCACCGCCGCTGAGCAGCCCCAGCACCGTGAGCGGGTTGACGCCGAAGATCCAGCCCGCCACGAGCGCAATCGCCACCGTGCCCAGCCCGACGCTGCGCCCCCCGATCGGCAGCCCGAAGCCGCCGCCGCCACCCCCGCCGCCGGGGTCGTCGCGCCGGTCCTCGACGTTGTCGCTCTGGCGCTCGCCTTCCCACTTCATGGCCGGCTCCTCAGGTCTTGGGCAGCGTCACCCCGCGCTGGCCCTGGTACTTGCCGCCGCGGTCCTTGTAGCTGGTCTCGCAGACCTCGTCGCTCTCGAAGAACAGCACCTGCGCGCAGCCTTCGCCAGCGTAGATCTTGGCCGGCAGCGGCGTCGTGTTGCTGAATTCGAGCGTCACGTAGCCTTCCCACTCGGGCTCGAAGGGGGTCACGTTGACGATGATCCCGCAGCGCGCGTAGGTGCTCTTGCCCAGGCAGATGGTGAGCACGTTGCGCGGGATGCGGAAGTACTCCACCGTGCGTGCGAGCGCGAAGCTGTTCGGCGGCACGATGCAGACGTCGCCCTCGATGTCGACGAAGCTCTTCTCGTCGAAGTTCTTCGGGTCCACCACCGTGCTGTGGATGTTGGTGAAGACCTTGAACTCGCGCGCGCAGCGGATGTCGTAGCCGTAGCTGCTGGTGCCGTAGCTGACGATGCGGTGGCCGTCGGGGGCCTGTCGCACCTGGCCGGGCTCGAACGGCTCGATCATGCCGTATTGCTCGGCCATGCGGCGTATCCAGCGGTCGCTCTTGATGCTCATCCACGCATTCTAGGAGCCCGCAGTAACATGCCGCTCCAGGAGACTCCCGCCATGGCCCGCCTCGTTTCCAGCCTCTCCCGACCGGCATTCGACCTGCTGGTGCAGTACGCCCGATACCACCGCGACCGGCGCAACATCGTCACCCACTTCGTCGGCGTGCCGATGATCGTGTTCGCGGTCGGCGTGCTGCTGGCGCGTGCCGGCTTCGCCGTCGGCGGCGTCTGGGTCAGCGCGGCCTGGGTGGCCTACCTGCTGGCCGCGGGCTGGTACCTCACGCGCGGCGAGTTCGCGCTCGGCCTGGCCACCTGCGCCGGCATCGGCGTGCTGATGTCGCTGGCGCACCCGGCGGCCGCCGGCGGCGCCGCGCCTTGGCTCGCCTGGGGCGTGGGCTGCTTCGTGGTCGGCTGGATCATCCAGTTCGTCGGCCACTACTACGAAGGCCGCAAGCCGGCCTTCGCCGACGACCTGGTCGGCCTGCTCGTGGGGCCGATGTTCGTCGCGCTCGAGCTGCTGGCGCTGGCCGGCCTCTTCAAGGAACTGGTCGCGCGCATCGAGCAGCGCGCCGGCCCGACCTTCCTGCGCGACCTCGCGCACCCGGCCACCTGACCGATGGACCGGCCGGGCCCGGTCACCGTGATGGGGGCCGGCTCGATCGGCTGTTTCGTCGGCGGCTGTCTGCAGGCCGCCGGGGCCGAGGTGCACTTCGTCGGCCGCGCGAGCGTGCTGGCCGACCTGCACATGCACGGCCTGCACCTCACCGACCTGGCCGGGCGCGACACCCGCCTGGCCCCTTCCACGCTCCACCTGCACGACACGCCGCCGGCCGACGCCGGGCTCGTGCTGCTGTGCGTGAAGAGCGGCGCCACCGCCGAGGCGGCGCGCCTGCTGCCGCGGCGCAGCCTGGTCGTCTCGCTGCAGAACGGCATCGCCAACGCCGGCACCGCGGCCGCCGCGGCGCCTTCGCTCATGGTGCTGCCCGGCATGGTGGGCTTCAACGTGGCCGAGATCGGTCCCGGCCACTTCCACCGCGGCACCGAAGGCGTCGTCGCGGTGCAGGACCATCCCGGCCTGGCGCCCTGGCGGCCGCTGTTCGAAGCCGCCGGCCTGCCGCTGGCCTGCCATGCCGACCTGCGGCCGGTGCAGTGGGGCAAGCTGCTGCTGAACCTGAACAACCCGGTGAACGCGCTCTCGGGCCTGCCGCTGCGCGCCCAGCTGCTCGACCGCGACTACCGGCGCGTGCTGGCCGCGCTGCAGTCCGAAGCGCTGCGCGCCTTGCGCGCCGCCGGCATCCGGCCGGCGCGCGTCACGCCGCTGCCGCCGCGCTGGCTGCCGGTGCTGCTGCGCCTGCCCACCGCGGCCTTCCAGCGCGCCGCGGCGCGCATGCTGCGCATCGACGAACGCGCGCGCAGCAGCATGGCCGACGACCTGGCGCACGGCCGGCCGACCGAGATCGACGCCTTCTGCGGCGAGGTCGTGCGCCTTGCGCGCTCGCACGGCCGCGACGCGCCGGTCAACGCGCGCCTGCAAGACTTGGTGGAAACTGACCCGCGGCCGCGCAGCGGCAAGGCGCTGCGCGCCGAACTGGGTCTCTGAGGATCCTCTTCAGGCCAGCAGGCTGCGCAGCACCTGCGCCGCCTGCTGCGCCTGCGCGGCGCTCACGTCCAGGTGCGTCACCGCGCGCACCGTGCGCGCCGCGAAGGCGCTCACCAGCACGCCTTGCTCGCGCGCCCGGGCGACGAACGTGGGCGCGTCCACCGTCTCCGGGCCGAGGTGGAAGATCACGATGTTGGTCTGCACCGTCGCCAGGTCCAGCGTGACGCCGCGGCCGCCGGCGATGGCCTCGGCGATCAGCCGTGCGTGGCGATGGTCCTCGGCCAGCCGATCGCGGTGCTGGTCCAGCGCGTGGATCGCGGCGGCGGCGAAGATGCCGTTCTGCCGCATCGCGCCGCCCAGCATGCGGCGCTGCCGGTTGGCGCGCGCGATGAGCGCCTGGCTGCCCGCCAGCAGCGAGCCGCCCGGCGCGCCCAGCCCCTTGCTGAAGGACACGCCCACCATGTCGAAGGGCGCGGCCAGCTCGGCTTCGGGGCGGCCGCTGGCGACGGCCGCGTTCCACAGCCGCGCACCGTCCAGATAGCTGGCGATGCCGCGTTCGCGCGCCTTGGCGCAGATGCGCACCACCTCGGCCTGCGGGAAAACGACGCCGCCGCCGCGGTTGTGCGTGTTCTCGATCTCCACCAGCGTGGTCGGCGGGAACACCGGCAGGCCGGCCGGCTTGATCGCGGCTTCGAAGTCCTCGGCGGTGAAGAGGCCGCCGCGGCCGATCTCGACCAGCTGCACGCCCGCGTTCGCGGCCGAGGCACCGGCCTCGTGCCAGCCGGCATGCGCCTCGCGCGCGGTGATCGCCTCGTCGCCCGGCCGCGTGAGCACGCGCAGCGCCACCTGGTTGGCCATGGTGCCGCTGGGCAGCCACAGCGCCGCCTCCTTGCCCAGCAGCGCGGCGCAGCGTTCCTGCAGCGCGTTGGTGGTGGGGTCCTCGCCGTACTGGTCGTCGCCCACCGGCGCGGCGGCCATCGCGGCGCGCATCGCGGCGGTGGGGCGGGTCACGGTGTCGGAGCGCAGGTCGATCGGGGTCGTCATGTCCATTCCTTGCTCATGTCCACTCCTTGCAGACGTCGGCCGGCTGCGCCTTCGGCGCCCGGCTCTTGGGCGGGCGCGCCGCGCGGCCGAGCGCGATCCAGCCCACCAGCGTCTCGCCCGGCTCGCAGAACGCGGCCTGCAGGCCCGGGTGGCGCACCTTGGCGCCGGAGAGCATCTTGCCCGCGAAGCCCAGCGCGTGCGCCGCGTTCATGAAGTTGGCGAGCGCACCGCCGAGCGCCACCCACTGCTCGTGCGCCGGCACCACCGGGTGGCCGAGGTCGATGCGCGCCAGCACCGCCACCGTCACCGGCGCCTGGCGTGCGCGCTCGGCGTCGAGCGCGGCGCCGGCCTCGTCCTTGCCCGCGTCGCGCGCGGCCTGCGCGAAGAGCGCGGCCAGGCGGTCGCGCGCGGCCTCTGTCTTCACCACCTTGAAGCGGAAGGGCACCAGCTCGCCGTGGTCGGGCGCGTGCAGCGCGGCTTCGGCCATCTGTGCCAGCGCGGCGTCGTCGGGGCCGGGCGGCAGCAGGTGGCGTGCGCCCAGCGAATGGCGGGAGCAGAGCGCTTCGAGCAGCGCGTTCATCAGCCCGAGACCAGGCGCACCGCCTGCCGCTCGGGCTCGGGCTCGGAGTCGAAGCGCTCGAAGCCGCAGTAGCAGATGAAGTGGCGGTTCGCCGCGCGGCCGAAGAGCGCCATGCCCAGCCGGCTGGCCATCTCGAAGCCCATCGCGGTGACGCCGTTGCGCGAGACCACGATGGGCACGCCCATCTGCGCCGCCTTCATCACCATCTCGCTGGTCAGGCGGCCGGTGGTGTAGAACGCCTTGTCGGCGCCGTCCACACCGTGCAGCAGCATCCAGCCGGCGATGGTGTCGATGGCGTTGTGGCGGCCCACGTCCTCCACCGCGGTCAGCATCTCGGCGCCGCGGAAGAGCGCGCAGCCGTGCACCGACCCGGCCCTGCGGTGCACGCTGTTGCGCTGGCGCATGACCTCGAGCATGCCGTTGAGCGTGCGCTGGCGGATGCGCGCCACCGCGGGGTCGGGCAGGCGCAGCGCTTCCAGCCCGGCCATCACGTCGCCGAACACCGTGCCCTGGCCACAGCCGGTGGTGACCACGCGCCGCGCGGTGCGCTCGGCGAGGTCGGCAATCCCGTGGCGGGTGCGCACGGCGGCGGCGCCGACGTCCCAGTCGACCGTGATGGCCTCGACCTCGTCGAGCGCCCCGATCAGGCGCTGGTTGCGCAGGTAGCCCAGCACCAGCAGTTCGGGGTAGGCGCCCAGCGTCATCAGCGTGACGAGCTCGCGCTTGTCGACGAAGACGGTGAGCGGCCGCTCCGAAGGGATGTGGATCTGCCGCCGCGCGCCGCACTCGTCGACCACCGTGATCTCGCGCAGCAGCGTGCCGGCGGCGCGCGTCATCGCGGGCGCACCGGCCAGCGGCGAAAGGCCGCTCGGCGAGTCGAAGGCGAGCGGAGGGTCGGCCGGCTCGGGAAGCATGGGGCGATTGTGCCCCGGCGCCTATTTCTTCGGCGCCGCGGCGGCCGCGGTGGCGGTGGGCGCGGAAGCCGCCGCCGGCGGCGGGTAGACGAAGGGCCCGGGGTCGGCGCAGGGCGGCGTGGCCGTCGGCTTCGCGTCCTTGCCCTGCTTGTGCGCGGCGGCCAGGTAGCCGGCGGCCACCTTGTCCATCGACTTGCAGAGCTGGAAGGCGGCGACCTTGTCGTTCCAGGCGTTCTTGGCCGCCGTCTCCGCGGCCTTGGCCTTGGCCTCGTCCGAAGGCGGCGGCAGCTTGGACAGCGCCGGCAGCGCGGCCACCGCGAGCAGGATTCCGAAGGCGAGGGGATGCAGTCTCATGGCGCGAGCCTCATGCAGTCTGGCCGCCGGCCGGCAGCGTGGGTGCCGGCGCAGAACGCTGGGCGGGGATCTTGCCGGCCTTGATGTCCTCGAGCCAGAGCTCGTGGTGTTCGCGCGCCCAGCCTTCGGTGGTGTAGCCGGTGCGCATGCCTTCGTAGGCGCCGCGCGTGCCGATGGTGCCCATGTAGATGTGGCCCATCAGCGCCACCATGATGACCAGCGCGCCGGTGACGTGGATCATGTGCGCCACCTGCATGTCGCCGCGCAGGGCGCCCAGGCCCGGCAGCAGCTGGTCCAGGATGAGCCCGGTGCCGGCCACGAAGAGCCCGGGCACCGTCATGCCCCACCAGAACAGGCCCTTCTCGGCCGGGTTGAAGCGATGCGAGGGCACCTGCTGGCCGGAGAGCAGGCCGCCCGCGGTCTTGAGCCAGCGGAAGTCCTGCGCGGTGGCGATGTTGTCCTTCACGAAGGTGACGAACACGATGACCAGCGAGACCGCGAACAGCGGGCCGACGAAGTTGTGCAAGGTCTTCAGCGCGTAGGCGAGCCAGCCGAACAGGGTGGACCCCAGCACCGGCAGCAGGAAGAACTTGCCCCAGGCCATCACGATGCCGGAGACGGCCAGGCAGACGAAGGCGACCGCGTTCGACCAGTGCGCGGCCCGCTCCAGCGGCGTGAAGCGCTCGATGCGCAGGCCGGTGGCCGGGTGGTCCCCGCCGAGCGGGCCCTTGCGCCAGTGGAACAGCGCGATCGCGATCGCCACGATGAGCAGCAGCGACCCGCCGTAGGGCAGCAGCCAGCGGTTGCGCACCTCGCGCCAGGCCTCGCCGGCATTGGTGACGCGGCTGCCCGGGTATTGCACGAAGCGCTGCACCAGCACGCCCTTCTCGGCGCCAGGCAGGTTGGTGACGCCTTCGGTGCTGCCGGAGTCGCGCACCGCGCGCCAGAACGGCGCGTTGTTGCCGGGCTGCGACTTCGCACGCTGCGCGTTGCTCTCGTCGGGCCGCGGGTCGGCCGGCGCCGAGGCCGCAGCCGCCGGCGCCGCCGCCGTGGCCTGCGCCCAGGTGCTGCCGGCGGCGAGCGCCAACGCCAGCCCGGCGAGGGCACGCGCGAGCCGGTTCCAGGGGTGTCCAGACATGGCCGTCACCTCGCGTTCAGGGGCGGGCCGCAGGCACCCGGTTGTATTCGTTCTGGGCCTGCGCGCGCGCGTGCATCTGCGACTCCCAGCTGCCCTGGTCGCCGGCCTTCCAGCCGGGTGCGGCGTAGGCGGCGGCACCGCCGCCGGCCCAGGGTTCGGCGTCCTTCTTGCCCGCGCCCGCGGTCTGCGGCTTGTCGCTGCAGGCCGCTGCCGCGAGGGCCAGCGCCAAGAGGCCGGTGATCCCGAGAGTCCGATTCATGACTTGGTGCCTTCCGGCTTCGCCTTCGTGCCGCCGGTGGCCGGCCGGCCGTAGGCGGTGCCCCAGCCCCACACCTCGCTGCCCTTGCCGCGCACCAGCACGCGGTTGCGGAAGATGTCGGCCACGACGTCGCCGTCGCCGCCCAGCAGCGCCTTCGTGCTGCACATCTCGGCGCAGGCCGGCAGCTTGCCTTCGGCCAGCCGGTTGCGGCCGTACTTCTGGAACTCGGCCTCGCTGCCGTTGGCTTCAGGGCCGCCGGCGCAGAAGGTGCACTTGTCCATCTTGCCGCGCAGGCCGAAGGCGC
>CAYVXO010000095.1:0-21751 GCA_964454485.1 uncultured Rubrivivax sp. | reverse complement strand
TGCCGAAGCGGCGCGGCTCGGTGCTGCGGGCCTTGGCCAGCACGGCGTCCTGGCCGCTCCGGGTGGCGATGCGCAGCATGAAGGCGCCGCCCTGGCCCTTGAGCGTGACGCCGGCGACGCCGCCGGCGGCCGCGGTGGCGCGCAGTTGTTCCAAGGTCATGCTGTGCATAGGATCCACCGCATCAGAGATGGAATCATTGTGCACAGTTGACAGGAGTCTTGCAACGACCGCCCGCCCAAGCGCGAGACTGGATGAGAGTTAGGAAGCACCGCACCACGAGGGCGAAGTGGTTCCTGGCCAAGCCAGTGCTGGCGGGAGCAGCGCTCATCTCGTATGCTTCTGGCGCGATTGTCGCCCAAACCGCCAATGCACGACAATAATGTTTATGTCAACTTGAGCAGATTTCAGCAGAGGGAATCCGGTCGCGACGCGCCGCGCTTCCGGCCATTCAGCCGACCGCGTCATGTCGCATGGGTCGCATGGCGGTCAGGTCGTGGATGTGCATCCGGACTCTGCTTCAGAACAGCTTGCCGACATTGAACAGTGTCAGCACGCCCAAGATGGCGAAGATGACTGCGGCGATGCCGTGGACCAGCTTCATAGACACCTTCTTGGCGATTTGTCGCCGAGGAACACCGCTGGCACGTTGGCCAGCATCATGCCGAAGGTGGTGCCCAGCACGACCTGCACGATGTCAGAGTAGCGCGCCGCGAGCGCGACGGTCGCGATCTGCGTCTTGTCGCCCATCTCCGCGAGAAAGAACGCGACGACCGTCGTGCCGAAGACGCCGAAGCGCTGCCTGCCGCCCGCTGCGTCGTCATCGATCTTGTCCGGGATCAGCATCCAGCCGGCCATGGCCAGGAAGGACACGCCGATGACCCATCGCAGGATGCCAGGCCCCAGGGCCTGTGCCACCCAGCCGCCCACGGCACCGGCGGCGGCATGGTTGACCAGCGTCGCCACGAGGATGCCGGCGATGATGGGCACGGGCTTTCGAAATGCCGCAGCCAGCACGATGGCGAGCAACTGCGTCTTGTCGCCCATCTCGCCGAGCGCAACGACGCCGGTGGATACGAGGAATGCTTCCAAGAGGATCTCCAACGGGCCGGCGACCTGCCGATGACCGCACAGCACCGCCGGCCCGTACCGGAGGCTGTGAGGTCAAAGGTCTTGCCAGGCGTTGGAGCTGCTCGCACCATGGCCAATAAGGCCAAGTGTGTTGACGCGAGCCCCTGCATTGCGCGGGGCGGCTACTCCCTAATGACGAGACGAAAGTGTATCGGGGCGGCTCAGACGGCCAGGGCGGCGACACCGCCCAGCGCGGTGCAGACGCGCCGCAGGCGTGCCTCGGCTTCGTCAGCCACGGTCTTCACGCCGGGCTTGCCCACCAGGCCCACCATGGTCTGTGGATCGAGGAACCCCACCACGACGCGGCCAGGCGACTCCTCGCGAACGATCACGTTGCACGGCAGCAGCAATCCGATGTCCGGCTCGGCTTGAAGGGCCTGGTGCGCGAGCGGCGGGTTGCAGGCCCCGAGGATCCGGTAGGGCGGCATGTCCGCACCCAGCTTTTCCTTCATGGCGCGTTGAACGTCGATGTCGCTGAGCACGCCGAATCCCTCGGCCTTGAGCGCTGCCGTCGTCCTTGCCAAGGCGTCGTCGAACGAGAGCCCGGTGAGCGTGGTGGTAAATCCGTACATGGCAGACCTCGAAGTTGCAGGCCTTGAAGGCCGGGGGCCCATCTTGCACCTGAACCCGAACGCAAAGGCCACCGAGGCTCAATGCGGGATTCAGTGCCCCATCAACTGGATCGCCCAGAACACGAGAAACCCACCGAACAGCACGAGCGTCGCGATGGGCTTCTCCTCGACCCCATGCGCTTCCATCAGCAATTCCTCGGTCACCAGGTAGAGCAGCGCAGCGGCGCTGAATGACAGGGTGCCCGCCAGCACGGCAGGCGACGCGCCCGCCAGGATCAGGTTGCCGAGCACCGCGAAGCCCAGCACCGTCAGTCCAAGCGCGGCCGTGACGCCGACGATGCGCCATCCGGCGATGCGTTCGGACGTGACGGCCAGGCCGAGGAACAGCAGTTCGACCGACAGGCCGAGCGCCAGCACCGTGCCGGTCTCGCCACCAGCCGCGAAGCCCGCGCCGATGATGAAGCCGTCGGTGGCCACGTCGACGAAGGTCGCGACCAGCAGTCCCACCGCGGCGCCCTTGGAGGCCTCGCTCGCGTGCCCCTCCAGCCGCTCGGTCCACAGCTTGAGCGCGTACATGAACAAGCTGCCCGCGGCGAAGGCCCCGAGCACCACCTCCTTGGTGGCGTGTTCCTTGCCGATGTCGGGCAGCAGTTCGACAGCCAGTGCCGCGAGGATGACGCCGGCCGCGAAGTGCTGAATCAGGCTGCGCACCTGATGCGACGGTTTCCACAGGGCCGCCAGCGCGCCCCCAGAGACAGCCACTCCGGCAGGAATGGCCATGATGAGCAAGGCGTGAGCGTTCATGCAGTGGATGACGGGGACTCGGTCAAGCGAGCATTGTTGCCCGCGAAACCCCGAGACGCCGTGCGCACGCGCACAGCTTTGACTGCCATAAGAAGAGCTTCAGCAGCTTCGGCCAAGACAGCCCCCGCTCAGAAAGCGTTAGGGCGACGGCCCGATGCTTTGGGCCCGCCCTTCGGCGCACCAACGGTCGTTGTCCTGGACCTCCTGCAATGCCTGCCAGAAGAAGAGGCACGGGCTGATCGTCGTGCCGACCACAGCCGCGACCATGCTTGCGTAGGCGGCCACGGGCGTGCCGCTCGGAAAGATCTTCCACGGCTGTGGCGACTCCACGACACAGCCTGCTGTGTCGTCATGGCCAGCGCAGGGTGGGCGACCGATGCCTCCACGCTTCGCGACAGCCGCCAGCCCGAGAGCACCTCTGATGGAGGCCGCAGGAATTGTTGACATTGGTTTCCACGGAAACTACAGTGCCCCCGAGTTTCCAAGGAAACCAAATGAAGCGCCGCTCACCGAGTCTCGAACCGTCGCCCCTGGAAGCCCATCTCGGATTCTGGCTTCGCTTCGTCTCGAACCATGTCTCCGCTCGCTTTCAGCAGCAGTTGGAGGCCCAAGGCGTCTCCGTGACCGAGTGGGTCGCGCTGCGGACGCTTTGGGCGAAGGGCGACTGCAGCCATGCGGACCTGATCCAAGCGCTGAGCATGACCAAGGGCGCCACGTCCAAGGTCGTTTCCAGGCTGGAAGAGAAGGGCATGGCCGGCCGGCAGTTCACGCGAGGCAGCATCAGGGACCAGGCCATCGTGCTCACCGCAGCCGGACGCGCCCTGGTGCCGCTGCTGGCCGGCCTGGCCGACGCCAACGACCAGCACTTCTTCGGCCACCTGGGCCCGCAGCAACGTCAGGAACTGATAGGCACCCTGCAGGCTCTGGTACAGCACCACGACCTGAAGAGCACACCCACGGCTTGACGCGTCAGGCCCTCGCATCCCAACAGCAACGCCATGAACGACAGCACACGGGCCAGCATTCAATCCACATTCGAGGCGTCCAATCAGGGCCGCATCCACTTCGGCGACGTGATCGCCCAGTTGATGGCGGCGGGGGTGGAGTCGTACCACGTCGACTACCGCGCCGGCCGCGCCACCTACTACCTGCCGGACGGGACTACCATGGACTTCCATCTCGAGAAGCCGCCGGAGGCGGTTGCCGCTGCCTTCGATGGCGCCGCGGTGCGTGCTGGCATCCTCGGCGCTCAGCAGGGTCGGGTGATGTATCCAGAGTTCAAGCGCCTCACGCAACGGGCAGGATGCGTCGGCTACACGGTCTGGATTGCGGGGCGGCATGTCGCCTACCTTGGGCGACGGGGCGAGTCTCACGTCGAGCAGTTTCCCAACTGATGGCCGATCGCGAGCGGCACCGCCCCACCTGCTTCCCGGCCACGCGCATCGATGAAGCTCTACGCGAGGTCAACGCATTCGAGTCAGATCGACATCGCCCACCAGCTTGGAGACCTGTGCTCGCTCCCTGACATCGGCCAGACGGACCGCCTGCAAGCTGAATGTGCTGCCCCAAGCCCAGCCGGTCCCCTTCAACTCGACAATCTGAACGTCCCCAGGCAAGCCTTCCACAGTGATGTCCGCGCCTCGGCCATCCCAGGTTGTCGACAGCGTGTGTTTCCCCGGTGTCAGCCGAAGCCGCACCAGCGATTCGGGAATCGTGGCCGCGCCGGTGGCTCCGTCCACCTTGACGGGAACAACAACCGAGGCATCGCCCCAACTGCGTCGCAGCACGTACACCGTGAGAGCGCCTGCCATACCATTGAACCGCTTCGCGTCCTCCTCGACGGTTGCCGGGGGGATGGGCTCTGGCGTACAGGTCAGCTTCGGCCGGTAGCTCTTGCCGATGCGATAGCAGTAGGTGCCATCCGCATTCACCGGTCGAATGGGCTTGGTCATGCAGCCCGCCAGAAAGACCATCACGGTGGCCAGCGCACCAAGCGCCAGGGTGCGTGTGTTGGGGAAGGTGTAGTTGTTCATCTCTGCCTTCAGCGGATCGGAGTGGCCGACACGATGTCGGTGACGGTGACCCAACCAGCCTGCTGCTGGCCGGTGTGAGCAGCCGAGCAGATGGCGGCGACCAGTTCGCTCACCTCGGTGTCCTCGCAGAGCAACTCCAGCTTGTATTCGTTGACTACCTCGTCGCCGAGGTCCAGCGAGTAGTGCCGCTCCTCGTCAGCCAGCGGCAGCAGCGAGCCCTTGACCATGTACACGGCCAGGTTGTGCCCGCCGGCTTTGACAGCAGAGCCCCAGGCCGACGTGGCCTTCACCGCGGCGATCACGTCGGCCACGCGGTTGCGGTGGACATAGGCCTTGATTTCCTTCATGTCATGCTCCTTCGAGTGCAGGCTGAAGTCGCGCACGGCGCGCTTCGGCGCGCTGCTCGGACCATTCGTAGAACAAGGGCAGCAGCAGCAGGGTGAGCGCTGTCGAGGTGAACAGCCCGCCGACGACCACCGTGGCCAAGGGGCGCTGCGTCTCGGCGCCCACGCCGCTCGACAACAGCATCGGGATCAGGCCCAGGATGGCCACCGACGCCGTCATCAACACCGGACGCAGGCGCAGCGCGGCGCCCTCGCGCACGGCAGTGCGAACATCGCGCCCCTGCCGCCGCAGGTCATTCAGGAACGTGACCATCACGATGCCGTTGAGCATCGCCACCCCGAACACCGCAATGAAGCCGATCGCGGATGGCACCGACAGGTACTGCCCCGTGACGAACAGCCCGAAGACGCCACCGATGATGGCGAAGGGCACGTTGGCGATGATCAGCGTCGCGTGGCGCACCGAGTTGAAGGCGGTGTAGAGCAGGATGAAGATCAGGCCGATGGTCAGCGGCACGATCAGCGCCAGGCGTGCCATGGCGCGCTGCTGGTTCTCGAAGGCGCCGCCCCATTCCATCCAGTAGCCCGTCGGCAGCTGGACCTTCTGACGCACCAGGGCATCGGCCTCCTTGACGAAGCCGTCCACGTCGCGTCCCTTCACGTCCATCTGCAGCACCGAGTAGCGCTGCAGGGCCTCCCGACGCACGAAGGAATAGCCCTCGTCGAGTTCGATCTTGGCCACCTGGGAGAACGGGATCAGTGCGCCTTCGCCCGTGCGCAGCGGAATGGTTGCAATCGCCGTTGGGCTCATGCGGAACTCGTCGGCCAGGCGCACCGCGATATCGAAGCGCCGCGTGCCGTCGATCAGCGTCGAGACGGTGCTGCCGCCGATGCCCGACTGCACCACCTCCAGGATCTCGTCGGCATTGATGCCATAGCGTGCCGCCGCCGCACGGTCGACCTTGATCACCAGCTGCGGCTTGCCCTTGTTGGCCTCAGCCGAGAGATCGGCCACACCCGGCACCTTGTCCAGCACGCCCTTGACCTGTGCGGTGAGTCGATCGAGCGCCTCCAGATCCTCGCCGTACAGTTTCAGCGCGAGCGTGGCGCGCACGCCGGAGATCAACTCCTCCACCCGCATCTGGATCGGCTGCGTGGCACCGAAGACGGCGGTAGGCACCTCCTTTTCAAGCACCTCCTGCATCTCGGCGCTGAGCTTGGCGTAGGAGATTTTCTCGGGCCACTCGGCCTGCGGCTTCAGGTCGAGCAGCACTTCCATGTAGTTCACGTCGGCGGTCTCGCCCTTCTCAGCGCGGCCGATCGTGGCGAGCACCGAGCGCACCTGCGGGAAATCCTTGCGCAACTTCGCATCGACGACGTTCGACACCCGGATCGACTCGTCCAGTGAGGTGGACGGGATGCCCGTGATGCGGAACATAATCGAGCCCTCCTGCAACTGCGGCATGAACTCCTTGCCGAGGAAGGGGAAGAGGCCGAGCGCCGCCACCAGCAGCACGACGGCCGACGCGACCACGCGCTTCTTGTGCTCCAGCGCCCAGTCCAGCAGCGGCAGGTAGGCCTTCTTGGCCCAGCGGACCAGGAAGGTGTCCTTCTCTTCCTTGGCCTTGAGGATCAGCGAGGCCAGCACCGGCACCAGCGTCAGCGACAGCAGCAGCGAGCCTGCCATCGCGAAGGTGATGGTCAGCGCCATCGGCTTGAACAGCTTGCCCTCCAGGCCGGTCAGCGAAAACAGCGGAAGGAAGACGACGATGATGATCAGGATCGCGAAGGCGATCGGGTTGGCCACCTCGCGGGCAGCCTCCAGGATCAAGTGGGTCTTGGGGACGTTCTTGCCGGACTCCTTGGCGTGAGCCAGCAGCCGGAAGGCGTTCTCGACCATCACCACCGCACCGTCCACCATCATCCCGGTGCCGATCGCAAGACCCGCCAGCGACATCAGGTTGGCCGACATGCCGACCCGGTCCATCAGCAGGAACGCGATCAGCATCGCCAGCGGTAGCGTCACGATCACGACGATGGCCGAGCGGATTTCCCCGAGGAAGAGGAACAGCACGATCGCGACCAGGATCGAGCCCTCGACAAGGGCGCTTTCTGCGGTCTTCAGCGCCTTGTCGACGATCTCGGTGCGGTCGTAGATGGCCTTGAGTTCCACGCCCTTCGGCAAGGCCGCCTGGGCGGTGGCGAGCTTGGCCTTGACGGCATCGACCACCGTCTTCGCGTTCTCGTTCACGCGCGACAGGGCCATGCCGAGCACGGCCTCGCGGCCGTCGCGTGTCACCGCCCCGAAGCGCAGGGCGGGTGCCTCCTTGACCTCGGCCACGTCGCGCACGTAGACCGGAGCGCCGTTGCGCTCGGCCAGCACGATGCTGCCGATCTCGGCGCTGTTGCCCACCAGTCCCAGGCCACGAACCAGGTATTGCTCGGACCCGATGTTCAGGTACTGGCCGCCGACCTGCTTGTTGTTGGCCGTCAGCGCTTCCATCACGCGCTTGAAGCTCAGGCCGTACTTGATCAGCTTGCGCGGATCGACCTGGACCTGGAACTGCTTCTCATGGCCGCCCCAGGAGATCACATCATCGACGCCCGGGGCGGTGCGCAGTATCAGCCGAACGGTCCAGTCGTGCAGCGTGCGCAGGTCCATCGCCGACAGCTTCTTGTCGGTGGATTCGATCGTGTACCAGAAGACCTGGCCCAGGCCCGAGCTGTTGGGCCCGAGTACCGGCTCGCCATAGCCTTGTGGCAGGCGCTCCTTGGCTTCCTGTAGCTTTTCGCCGACCAGGCGGCGTGCGAAGTAGATGTCGACGTTGTCCTTGAAGTAGACGCCGACGTAGGACAGGCCGAACAGCGAGACAGAGCGCACCTCTTCCACGCCGGCCAGGCCAGCCATGGCGCCTTCGATCGGTGTGGTGAGCAGGCGCTCGACGTCTTCTGCCGCGAGACCCGGGGACTCGGTGTAGATGTTGACCTGGATTGGGGTGACGTCCGGGAAGGCGTCCACCGGCACGTTGCGGAAGGCCTGGACGCCCAGGCCGACGAGCACGGCGAAGGCGACCAGGACGAGGACCTTGTAACGCAGCGAAGCGTCGACGATGGCGTTGAGCATGGTGTTGGGTGTTCCCTGTACGCCGCGATCAGTGCTCGTCGCTGATCTGCGACTTCAGGACCCGCGCCTTGAGTGCATAGGCACCCGCGCTGACCACCTGTTCGCCAGCGGCCACGCCGGACTTCACGACCGTGCGCCCGCCGACCTTGTCGCCGGGCTCGATGGCCCGCTGCTCATAGCCGCCGTGTTCAAACACGAAGACCGATGGCAAGCCCTGCATCAGCACGATGGCCTCATCGGGCACGCTGAGCACGTCGGCCGCCGGCTTGGAGGCAGCGCCGCTGGTGGCGATCGTCGCTGTCGCGAACATCTCGGGTTTCAGGCGCCCGTCCTTGTTCTCCACCTCGATGCGCGCCGGCACGGTGCGCTTGTCCTTGTCCAGCACCGCAGCGACATAGGTGACGCGTCCGCTGAATCGCTCGCCAGGGTAGGCGGTCACGGTGACCGTCGCCTCGGCGCCGACGCGCACACGGGACAGCAGGGCCTCGGAGAGATCCGCGTCGATCCAGAGCCTGGAGAGGTCGGCGACCACGAACAGCGGCTCGCTGGGCGTGGCCAGCTGGCCCAGCGTCGCCTTCTTCTCGATCACCACGCCGGCGAACGGCGTGGTCACCGCGAAGCCCGAATCGATCCGCTCGGAAGGATTCGCGCCATCGCCCTTGCGCGGCGAGACGCCCAGCAGCCGCAACTTGTCCTCGGCCGCGCGCAGGCCGACGACGGCCTTCTCGTACTCGGACTTCGAGCGCAGGAAGTCCTTCTTCGGGATGATCTCTTCGGCGTTGAGGGCCTCGGATCGCTTGTAGTCGGCTTCGGCCACGCGGACCGAGGACTGCGCCTGCACCCAGGCCGATGCCGCCTCGCCGATGACCGGGCTGTCCAGCGATGCGAGCGCCTGGCCCGCGCGCACATGGTCCCCAAGGGCGGCGGATACGCTGGTGATCCGACCTTCGACCCGAGGCGCAATGCGCGCGATGCGGTCCTGGTTGGCGCGGATGGTCGCGGTGACGGTCAGGCTGTCGGCCAGCGACTTCGCGGCCAGCGTCTCCAGCTTGATGCCGGCACGCTGGGCCTCTTCGGCACTGAGCTTGAGTCCGTCCTTGTCGCCATGCTCGCCTTCCTTGGCGGCAGGTTTGGCAGGGGCGGCCTTGGCTTCGGCGCCGGGCTTGCCGCCACCGCAGGCGGCCAGGGCAAACAGCAGGGCCAGCGCTGGGATGAGGAGGGAGGGACGGGACATCATGGTTGAGTTCCTTGCTGCGGCCAGCCAGCGGCGGCTTCGAGGGTGTGGCGGGCGGCTTGCAGGTCGCCGAGTGCGTCGATGAGGTCGCGACGGGCATCCAGTGCCTGCCGGTTGACGACGATGAGTTCGAGCAGCCCGATCTGCCCGGCGCGTTGCGACTTGATCGAGAGCTGCTGGTTGTCGGCCAAGGCCGGCAGCACGGACTCCTGCAGCCGCCGCACACGGGCCTGCAGGCTCTGGACCTTGGTCCACAGGGTGTAGACCTGGGCCCGCAAGTCGCGCCCGGCAGCCTCGCGCTCGATCCTGGCCTGGCTCAGTTCCGAGCTGGCCTGGCCGATGCCTGCGCCGTTGCGCTTGAACAGCGGCAGCGGCACGGAGACCGATAGCGTGGTCAGGCGCTCGCGAGCGTCACCGGGCCCTTCGCGGCCGACGTTGAGACCCACCGTGACATCCGGGTAGCGGCCGGCCTGTTCGAGCTGCAGGCGCGCGTTCGCGCCGTCCTGGCGCGCGGCAAGAGCACGCAGGCGCGGTTGTGCTTCGATGGCGGAGAGCAGTGCCTCCAGCGTGTAGCTGGTGGCCGCCTTGTCGACGAGGTTCCCGGCGGCTTGCGGCGCCGCACCGGGCGGCAGTTGCAGCCGGGTGGCAAGTTCAGCTCGCGCTTCGAGCAACTGCTCGCGGGCGATCGCCAGTTGATTGCGTGCGCGCTCGGCCTCGACGGCCGCGACGTTGGCATCGAGCTTGGTGTCTTCGCCGGCCGCCCGGCGCTTCTGCACGGCGGCGGCCGTGCTCTCGAAGAGCCTGAGAGCCTCCTCGTCGACCTCGGCGCGTTGCTGCAGCGCCAGTACTCGGTAGAAGGCCAGGGCCACTTCGGCATGCAGCTGGCGCCGCGTGTCCTCGATCTCGGCACGCAGGGCAGCCAATGCGGCTTCGCTGGCGGCCAGGCGGTGACCGCGCTGACCGGCGACCTCGAAGGTCTGCGAAATGCCCGCGCTCCACTCGCTGCGGCGGTCAGCCTGCGGGACGGAGCGACGCGTGTTCTCCAGCGCGAGCTGCGGGTTGTTGTACAGCGGCGCCGCCGCATCGGCGCGGCTGCCCTCGGCCGCGGCCAGCTGCGCCTGTTTGGTCTTGAGCGCGGGATTGGCGGCATCGGCCAGGCGCCAGGCCTCGTCCAGCGTGAGCGCTGTGGCGCCGACTTGCAGGTCGGTCGGGGGCGTGATGGGCTGTGCGTTCGCCACCCACGGGCAAACAGCCAGCGCACTGGCCAGGGCCAGCGACTTGAATCGCATCGAATTCTCCTTGTTGCGGGATCAACCGGCGGGAAGAATTCGGCGAGTCGTCAGGGACTGAAGATCAGTGGAAGTAGTGACAGCTCGCCGAATCAGACGGCGAGCAACCTGTCCGGGCGCTCGGGCCCGGACGTGATGTGCGACCCGCTCAGCGGCGGGTCGTCGGGAGGCGGAACTGCCTCCGTAGGTGACAAGGCCAGCGCCTCATCCGGAGCGATCCACTGCAAGCCATTCAGGTGGCAGTAACCGCAGTCCGTGTCCTGGCCAGCCGGCGACGGCTTGCTGTCCTTGGAGACCTCACCGGATGCCTTGTGCTGGTGGTCATGGTGACCGAAGTGCTTGGCTGCAAGGCCGGTCTCGTGTCCGCAATATGACGCCGCAGCCGCCCAGGTCCATTGGACCGGCAGCATCAACATCATGCAGATGAGGACGAGACGACGCATCACAGGAGTGTATCGGCTACAGGGTTGGCATGGCGCAGGCAAGCAATCTACAACCTGCGGCAATTTGCCACGGGGGCGTGATCCGATCGAGCGAGACGTTGAGATGCAACGGCGTCACGGCAAGCTGTTCACTCTGCACGTCGCACCCGCAACAGGCGCAGGCCATTGGCCACCACCAGCAAGCTGGCACCCATGTCGGCGAACACCGCCATCCACATGGTCGCGCTGCCGAGCACGGCGAGGACGAAGAACACCGCCTTAATGCCTAGAGCCAGAGTGATGTTCTGCCACAGCACGGCGTGGGTCTTGCGGGACAGGCTCACCGTCTCGGCGATGCGACGCAGGTCGTCGTTCATCACCACCACGTCGGCGGCTTCCATCGCGATGTCGGTGCCGGCCGCGCCCATGGCCACACCGATGTCGGCCTGGGCCAACGCGGGAGCGTCGTTGATGCCGTCGCCGGTCATCGCGGTCGGGCCGTAACGCGCTTGCATGGACTTGATCGCGGCCAGCTTGTCCTCCGGCAGCAGGTTGCCGCGCACCTCGGTGAGACCCGCTTCATGGCCAATGGCTTCGGCCGTCGCCTGGTTGTCGCCGGTGAGCATGACCGGCACGATGCCCATAGCGACGAGTTCCGCGATGGCCATTTTGGAGGAAGGCTTGATGGTGTCGGCTACGGCGAACACGGCCAGCGGGCCTGCCTCAGACGCGAGCAAGCTGACCGTGCGGCCGGCTTGCTCGTAGGTATGCAGCGTGGCCTCCAGTTCGGCTGAGCATTGGCCACGGTCTTCGATCAGGCGATGGTTGCCGAGCACGTAGACGGCGCCGTTGATCTCCGCCTGAACGCCCCTGCCCGCCAGCGCGGTGAAGTTCTTCGCCTCGACGCTGTTGGACTTAAGGCCGGCTGCAATGGCACGCGAGACAGGATGGTCGGAGTGAGCGGCTAGCGCAGCCGTGATGTGCTCGGCCAGCACCGGATCGATGGTGGGGCTCAACACCTTCCATTCGACGAGCTTGGGCTTGCCCTCGGTGATCGTGCCGGTCTTGTCCAGCGCGATGGCCTTGAGCAGCCGGGCCTGTTCGAGGTGCACGCCACCCTTGATCAGGATGCCCCGGCGTGCCGCCGAGGCCAGGCCGCTGACTACAGTTACCGGCGTGGAGATGACCAAGGCGCAGGGGCAGGCGATGACCAGCAGCACGAGGGCCTTGTAGATCGCGGTGAGCCAGGCCCAGCCCAGCAGCCAGGGGCCAGCGAGGGCCACGGCCAGCGCAAGGGCGAACACCGCGGGCGTGTAGATGGCGGCGAACCGATCGACGAAGCGCTGCGTCGGTGCCCGGCTGCCCTGCGCCTGTTCGACCGCATGGATGATGCGCGCCAGTGTCGAGTTCGAGGCCGCCGCGGTGACCTTGAAGCTGAGCGTGCCGCTCTGGTTGATAGTGCCCGCGAATACCGGATCGCCCGGACCCTTGTCGACTGGGATGCTCTCTCCGGTGACGGGCGCCTGGTCGATTGCCGACGTGCCTTCGGTGACGACACCGTCCAGCGGCACGCGCTCACCCGGGCGGATGCGCGCGATGGCGCCGACGGCCACCGACGCGACGGGTGTGGCCTTCCACGAACCGTCGGCCTGGCGGACGCTGGCTTCCTCTGGCGCCATGGCCAGCAGCCCCGAGATCGCATTGCGCGCCCGATCGACCGCCTTGGCCTCGATCAACTCGGCAATGGCGTACAGCGCCATGACCATCGCCGCCTCCGGCCACTGACCGATGATGAAGGCACCGGCCACGGCCACGGCCATCAAGGCGTTGATGTTCAAACGGCCGTGGAGCAGCGCGCTAAGGCCCTTCTTGAACACGTCGAGGCCAGCAAAGGCGATGGCGGCACCCGCGATGGCCATGCCGAGAGCCTTAAAGGTCAGGCTGTCAGGCGCCAGGAAGGACAAGGCTTCAGCGCCGGTGGCCAGCGCCAGGGCGACGATCAGGCGCGTGATGCCTGTACCGGGCGAGTGTTCGTGGTCGCCGTCCACGGCGGCCGCGGCCGTGGGCGCGCCGACCGACGGGGACGGCGCCTGCGGCCAGGGATGGATCTCGAAACCGGTGCGTCGAATCCTCTCTGCCGCCTGTTCCGCCACTTCGGGCGCCGCATCGATCCGGAGACTGCGCTCGCCGAGGCGGAAGCTCAGCGAACGGATGCCGGCGATGCCCTCGACCGCGCGACGGATCTCGGACTCCTCGCTGGCGCAGTCCATGGCGGGAACGCGGTAGCGCAGGCCCGCCGAACGCGGCTCATCGACCACCGGCTTGGCGAGCGTGGATTCGCCGCAGCAGGACCCGCAAGTGTCCGCGCAGGCGACAGCGAGCGCTGCGAGAGCCGAGGCGTGCGAATGCCCATCGTGCCCCTCGTGGGCATGGTCGTGATCGTGCTTCATGAGGCGTATTTCAAACCCTGTAGTGGGTGTAGAGTCAAGCACGAACTTCGTTGCGAGCACGAACATGCGAATCGGCGAACTGGCGCAGGCCAGCGGCACACCCATCGAGACCATCCGCTTCTACGAGCGAGAGGAGCTGATTCCAACCCCCGAACGCACGGAGGGCAACTACCGCATCTACACCCAGGCGCACGTGGAGCGCCTGGGGTTCATCCGGCAGTGCCGGAACCTGGACATGGCGCTCGACGAGGTCCGGGTGCTGCTGCGGTTCAAGGACGCTCCCCAGGAGAACTGTGGCGAGGTGAACGCGTTGCTCGACGAACACATCGGGCATGTCGCGCTTCGGATTCAGGAACTGCGGGGTCTCGAGAAGCAACTGCGCGCCCTGCGCGCCCAATGCGCTTCGCCACATGCGGCAAAGGACTGCGGGATCCTTCAGGGCATCGACGTCGCCGCAGGCCAGCCTGGCAAGGCACCTGCACGCCGGCATGTTCGCGGCACGCATTGACCTCTGGAAATCGACAAGGGCCGAATGCCCTGATGGGGGCTACGAAGCTCCGGTCCACGAGGCACACTGAGCCCTCGCTGCCGCTATCCTTAGGTCCGCCAAGGCCGCGGGCATTTGGCGCGCCCCGTGGCTTTCACACTGCGTGCAGCACCTGCTCAAGGCGGCTACGCGCCTCGACAGCTGCCGCCTCAGAACTCGTACTCGGCCTGCAAGCGCAGCGTGTGCCTGGGCGACGCATGGTTCAGACCGAACAGCAACCCGGCGTTGTACTTGATCGTCTGATGATTCTCGCCCTTGATGCGCCCGAAGAGCGCGGGACCGGCGATGTGGGACTGCTCTTGCGACGGCGCCCAGTCGTTCCATGGACCGACGCCGCCGAACCCTTGCATGCCGGCCTCCAGCGACGGCTTCCAGCGGTACTTCATCTGCCACTGGTAGCCGAGCTCGGCCTTCGACGGCTCCGCCGCCCGGATGTGCTTCTCGATCAGCAGGTTCAGGTTGGCCTGCCACAGGCCGAACTCCGACTGCAGCAACGGGCCCCAGACGTATTCGTATCCTTCGCTGCGGTCCTTGGGCCGCTCGATCTCGATCAGGAAGCCCACGTCGACCGGGTACTTGCCGGTCTCGGTGAGCTGGAACTTGTTCTCCCACTCCCAGGCGTCGAAGGCACTGCGCTCGCCCGGCTCGTGGTGCCACTTCGCATACAGCTCGGTGAACCACCAACTCGTCGGCCCGTAGCCCAAGCCAAGCGACCAGGCGCTTTCGCGGGTGCCGTCGCGCAGCTTGTGGGTGCCGGCCTTGAAGTCGATCTCGCGTTCGCCCTCCTCAACGATCGGCGTCACGACGTAGTCGGAAGGTCCGGCGGCCGCGGGCCGGGTGTAGACGAGACAGGACAGGGCCAGGGCAGCAAGCGCCCCCGCCTGCTTGACGGTGTGCATCGAATGACCTCGGAAGTGAAGGCAGAAACGGGGGAGTAGCGTGGCTTGCGCACCACCCTCGCAGGGACGCTCGGTCGCTGCGGGCTCAGGTCGGGCGGGCGCCGCGGGCGGGTGCGGCGACGCTCAGCTGCCGCATCACCAGCCGTGTGCCGAAGTAGATGCCGGCCAGCACGGCGACGTAGAAGCCGAGCTGCACGGCCGACGGCCGCGCGTCGTAGCCCACCAGGGCGTGCAGCAGAGCGCCCAGCGCGGAGTCCGATGCCAGCACGGCCGAACTGTCCCAGAGCGGCGCGGTGCCATGCTCCAGCAGCCCGGCCTGGGTCAGCGCACGGGCCAGCTGGCTGGCGATCGACGCGGCCAGCAGCGCGATGAGGACGTTTGTCGCAGCGAAGAGCTTCTGCGTCGGGATGCGCGAAAGCCCGGCGTACAGGGCCACGCCGACCACGGCGCCCGCCACCAGGCCGAGCGCGCAGGCCAGCAGGACCGACCCGGCGCCGACCGGACCGCCACCCGTGATCGAGCCGGCCACGAACAGCACGGTCTCGGCGCCTTCGCGCAGCACCGCCAGCGCCACCGCGACGAACAGGGCCCATGGCTTGCGTTGGCCGCCTTGCACCGACGCGCCGAGCTGGCGTGCCTCGCTCGCCATCTCGCGGCCGTGCGTCGAGACCCAAACGCAGTGCCAGACAAGCATGGTCAGCGCCACCGAGAGGATGCCGATGTTCACCAGGTCCTGCCCGATGCCATCGGCCCAGGTGCTGACCTGTTCCGCCGTCAGTGCCAGCAGCAGCGCCCCAACTACGCCGGTGGCGACTCCGCCGGCTAGCCAGCGTCCGCGCAGCGGCAACTGCTTGGTGGCCGCAGCGATGATGCCGACGAACAGCGCAGCCTCCAGGGATTCACGGAAGACGATCAGCGAGGCGGCGAACATGGCGAGGGCGCTCCGTTCACTCGGCGATGACGACGCCCTTGGCGGTCGCCTCGTTGTACTCACCGATGAACTCGTATCTGCCGGCCTTCAACGGTCCGATGAAGATCGTCGCCTTGGCGCCGGCGGGAATCACCTTCTCGCGGTTCAGCTTGTGGCTCTCGAACTCCTCGGGCGTGCTGTCCTGGTTGTGCACCACCAGCTTGACGCGCTGACCCGCCGGGACCTTCAACTCGGCCGGCTCGAAGCGGTGGTTCTTGATCACCAAAGGAACCTCCGTATCAGCGGCACGCGCCGGACTCCCCAGCAGCGCCAGGTAGGCGATCAGAGCGGCGATCGGAGGGGCGATCAGAGGGGCGGATTGTTGGGCACGCATGGGCGAGTCGGGTCAGAAAAGATGGACGGTCGGGCTGGATTTGCCGATTGCTATCGTAATAGGATTGATTCTTATTTGCAATCTACCCTCTCCGTCTCTCGCGCGCTTTGACCCTGACAGGGATTGGCCTTGTGGCTGTCACCGGCACACTCGGTCGCTGAGCAGTCGCCGCACACCGATGAGCGTGCCACCCTGGCCTTCACGCTGCACGCCGGCTTGTCTATCGGGACGGTGCGCGCCGAGCACTGCTGCTGCACGTCGCGTCTTGCCTGAGTGAAGCTCCGCCTGACGAGCGCGCCCGAAAGCGACGATGGCCGGAACCCCGACCGCGTTCCCGGGGCTCGCCTGCTGCGGGCACGCCTCCCGCAAAGCGTGCGGGGGTTCGGCCCGTCGATCTCGAAACTCAGCGGACTGCCCAGCCAAGGGCCGGCGTCAGTCGCAGCAACCCGTGGAGCCGCAGCACGACCCGCTTACGGGCTGAGGCGTCGAATTGGCAGGTGCGCCCGCCTCGCCTGAATGCTTCACGGCACGAATGACTCCACCGACGGACTTGCCGTTGACTTCCTCGCTTCCGTGAGCCGGCACGAGACCCTGACGCCGGCAAAGCTGTTGGGCTGCGGGCTCGTTACCGCCGGGCTGCTGGTGATCGCCCGCGGGCAGTAGGACCTTCGGGCGTTGCTACAGGCCGGCCTGCTGCGCGGTGTGCTGCAGGCACTTCTCGATGTCGGCCATGTCGATCTGCTCGCGGGGATTGACCTTGAGGTCCACCGTGACGCCGCCCGATTCGGCTTTGACGTCGATGGCCGAGAGCTTCCCGTACTGCGGCGTGGGACACGAACAGGTGCCGGCCGCGCACTTGGCCAGTTCGTCCTGCAGACCCTGTTGCTTGTCTTGGGGCGCTTCGGCGCTGATCCGCAGCCCGTCTGCAGTCTGTTCGACGGTGTGCTTCATGGACGTCCCCGAAGTCTGAATGGACAGTAGCCCCGCTGCGGAGAGTGCCGCGTGATCCTGGTCAAGCCTGCGGTGAGAGGCTGGCAACGGGCAGCACTTGAGCACGACAGTTGCGGCGACTTCTCTCGCTGGCGTCCAGACTTGCTGATCGTTCAGGCCTTGGCGCCGGCCTCGTACCAGCCTTTGCTCTGGTTGACGAGGCGCACGACCAGCAGCATCACCGGCACTTCGATCAGCACGCCGACCACGGTGGCCAGCGCGGCGCCGGACTCGAAGCCGAACAGACTGATGGCGGCGGCCACCGCCAACTCGAAGAAGTTGCTCGCGCCGATCAGCGCCGACGGGCAGGCGACCGAATGGGATTCACCGAGCCGGCGATTGAGCCAGTAGGCCAGCGCCGAATTGAAGAACACCTGGATCAGGATCGGCACCGCGAGCATGGCAATGACGAGCGGCTGCTTGAGGATCGCCTCGCCCTGGAACGCGAACAGCAGGACCAGCGTGGCCAGCAAGGCCGTGATCGACCACGGCCCGATCTTGGCAAGCGCCGCGTCAAACGCAGCCTGGCCCTTCCCCAGCAGCGCCTTGCGCCAGGCCTGCGCGATCAGCACCGGAATGACGATGTAGAGCACAACCGAGGTCAGCAGCGTGGCCCACGGCACGGTGATCGACGACAAGCCCAGCAACAGCGCGACGATGGGGGCGAACGCGAACACCATGATGGTGTCGTTCAGCGCCACCTGGCTGAGCGTGAACAGCGGGTGACCGTTGGTGAGCCGGCTCCAGACGAAGACCATCGCCGTGCAGGGTGCGGCGGCCAGCAGGATCAGGCCCGCGATGTAGCTGTCGAGTTGCGCGGCCGGCAGGTACGGCGCGAAGACGTGCCGGATGAAGACCCAGCCCAACAGCGCCATCGAGAACGGTTTGACGCCCCAGTTGACGAAGAGCGTGACGCCGATGCCGCGCCAGTGCTGCTTGACCTGGTGCAGCGCGCCGAAGTCGACCTTCAGCAGCATCGGGATGATCATCACCCAGATCAGCAACCCGACTGGCAGATTGACCCGCGCCACTTCCATCTTGCCGATGACCTGGACCGGCCCGGGAAGCAACTGGCCCAGAGCGATGCCGACGACGATACACAGGAAGACCCAGACCGTCAGGTAGCGCTCGAAGACGCTCATCGGCGCAGGGGTCAGCGCGGGCCCGGGGAGGGTGGTGGTGTTCATGTTCTCTTCCAGGACTCAGCTCTTGCCGATTTCCACTAGCGCAGCTTGCAGGGCCTTGCGCTCCAGGGTCTCGAGCGGCAACGCCAGCAACTGCAGCATGCGATAGCCGACCGCCTGGCGGGTCAGTTCGAAGGCGCGCCGCTTGCCCGCATCGCCGCCTTCGGCGTTCGATGGATCGGGGTAGCCCCAGTGCACCTTGACCGGTTGCCCGCCGGTGCCGCCGAAGAACACCGGACACTGCTCGGCCGCGGCGCTGTCGCAGACGGTGATGACGATGTCCAGCGGCGGAGCACCGTCGCGGCTGAACTCATCCCAGCTCTTGCTTCGGTAGCTGCCGGTGTCGATGCCGACGTTGTTCAGCGCCTCGATCGCGAAGGGATTGATGCGGCCGCTCGGGGCGCTGCCAGCGCTGTGCGCCTGGACATCCTTGCCGAGCTTGGCAGCCAGGTGGTTGAGCATGCCCTCGCTCAGCACGCTGCGCGCCGAGTTATGGGTACACAGGATCAGGACGTGGGTTGTCATGCTCAGCGACTTCCGATGTCCTTGATCTCACGCTGGATCGCCATGCGGTCCAGGCTGGCCAGTGGCAGCGCCAGCATCAGCTGGATGCGGCGCTTCATCGTGATGAAGGTGTCCAGGAACGCCTTCTCCTGGGCCGCCTCGCTGCCTTCGACAGCGGCTGGATCCGGCATGCCCCAGTGCGTTGTCATCGGCTGGCCCGGCCACACCGGGCAGACTTCGCCGGCAGCCTGGTCGCAAACGGTGAAGACGAAATGCAGGCCTGGGGCGTCGGGACCGGCGAACTCCTCCCAGCTCTTGCTGCGAAAGCCATCCGTCGGGATCTGGTGCGCGGCGAGCGTCTTGAGCGCCAGCGGGTGCACGGTGCCCCTAGGGTGGCTGCCCGCCGAGAACGCGATGAAGCGGCCCTGTCCAAGCTCGTTCATCAGGCCTTCGGCGATCACGGAGCGCGCCGAGTTGCCCGTGCAGATGAACAGCACGTTGTAGGTCTTGTCGCTCATGGGAGTCAGCAGCAGGAGCCGAACGACTTCACGGCGATGCCGATGGGTTTGCCGCGTGGGTTCGGCGCGCAGCACGCCGCTGCCTCTGCCGGCACTGCTGCCGTCGCCGGGGTGCAGCAGGCCGCAGCGGCGTCGCTCGGGCTACCCTCCCTGAGGACCGGAATGTTGCCCAGCGTGTGGAAGTGTTCCCAGGCGATGCCCTGCGGATCGGTGACCCAGTGCTTCTCGCTGCGCGCGTAGCAGCAGGTGGTCTCGCCTTCGTCGAGCAGGGCCATGTCGGCCGCCTCGGCGCGGGCCTTCAGTGCGGCGAGCTCTTCAGGATCGTCGGTCTGGAACCCGAGGTGATCAATGCCGGGCTTGCTCCCGCGGGTCGAGATCGCGAAGTTGATGCGCGGGTCGTCGAGCATCCACTTGGCATAGTCGCCCTCCACGCGGGCTGGCTCGGCCGCGAAGAGCTTGGAGTAGAAGCCGATGCTCTTGGCGAGGTCGTCGACGTGGACGTGGACATGGAATCGCTTCATGGAGGTCTTTCGGGTCAGCAGGTGGTGCGGCGCTTGGAGCCGCTGGGAGCGCAGGACTGGCCCATGCAGCAATGCGCGGTCAGGTAGGCGAGCAGGTCGTTCATCTGCCTCAGCGCGGGTCGGTAGTGCAGGTTGCGTCCGTCGCGCTCGGCATTCACGAGGCCGGCGTGGACCAGTTCCTTGAGGTGGAAGGACAGCGTCGAGGCCGGGATGTCGAGCATCGCGGACAGCGCGCTGGGCGTCATGCCTTCGGGACCCGCACCAACGAGGGCACGGAACACGCGCAGGCGCGCATCCTGGGCCAAGGCAGCCAGTGCGGCGACGGCGGTCTTTTCATTCATGTTTCTAAGTTTATAGAACTATCGATGTCAGTCAAGAGGGCATCGGGACGGCGCGTAGGGACGAAGGGGCGAAGGGGACCACTCCGCGCTCGGCTACCCCGCTTGGCCTCGGTAGAGGCCGACGTGCAGCGGCAGCAAGAGTGTTTCTATGCAGCCTCAAAGGACGGTCAGGGACACTCGATGCCGGTTATGCTGAAATCGCTGGCGGTCCTGACGCTCCTCAAGCGCCCGCCAGAACGAACCTCGCATACTGCAGCAGCAAGCTTGGACCAATCCATCGCCATGTTCCGCCACCGCCGACAATTGCGCCAATGGGCAGCCCGCGTGCTGCTCCTGTGGCTGTTCGGCATCGCGGCGGGCGTTGCGAATGCCTGCGTCACCATGCAGCCGGTGACGCCGGCTGCGGTCGCGACCAGCCATCTCGTGGCGGTGGTGGATGCACACCACGACGCATCGGCCCACACCCATGCAGGTGCTGATGACGCCGGCTTGCCGTCGCAGGACGCCGACGCGCCCTGCCATCTCGCAAGCCTGTCCAAGGCGAACTGCCAGGACTTCTGCGACAAGGCAGCGGTGTCGATCCCGCCGGTGAAGTCAGCGCTCGACGATGGTCAGTTTCATGCAGTGTTCGCCATGGCGGCCATGACCGTCGTGCCGATGCCGGCCTTCGCGCCGGTGCAGTTGCGGGTGTCGCGCCGGGATGGCGTGCTGGCCCCGCCGATCCCCATCGCGTTCCTGCGTCTGGCGCTATAGCGCCTGACACTGGCAGACAGCCGTCCTGGCTGCTCTGACCAGTGCACTCCCGACGCCCGCTGACTGCCACCATCCGGTGGTGAGCGCGAGCGGCGGGCTCCTCCCCTTGTTCGACCCTGCCTCGCCCTTGGCGAGACGGTCCATCGAACCCCTTGCATCCATCCGCCTGGAGTTCACTGCCATGAGCACGTTCCGCACCCTCTTCGTTTCCGCCCTCTTCGCCTCTGCAGCCCTGGCTGCCTCGGCACAGACCCCGCCCGCTGCCAGCGCTTCGATGCCCATGGGCGGTGCCATGATGTCCCACGACTGCGCCAAGCCGATGGCCAAGCACGACCACGGCGCCGAACGGGGCACGCCGCGCTCAGCGCCCAAGTCCGGCCCTTGCGCGCCAGGCATGGGGGCGATGGCGCCGGAAGGCTCTGCCTCGGCAGCGCCGGCCAAGAAGCTGCCCAAGCACAACCACGGCGCTGAAAAGAACAACTGACGTGCCCACACCCTTCGCCGACCTCGCCTGGAGCCCATCGATGACGACACTGCAACAACCGGCCCTCGAGCCGCTGACCGGCGGGTCGTCGTCCGGGGCGAACGTTTCCATCCAGGTGCCCGGACGAAGGGCGCGCAAGCTCTTGTTCGTCCTCCTGGCTGCCACCAGCCTGTCCGGGCCGGTGGCGGCGCAGGAGCCGGCCCTGGGGGCAGACCTCCCAGGCCTTCTGACCTTTGCCCGCACGCAGAGCCCGGAACTCCGGGCCATGCAGGCCGAGGCCGACGCCGCCGCACAGCGCGTCGGCC
>CAYVXO010000094.1:0-22047 GCA_964454485.1 uncultured Rubrivivax sp. | reverse complement strand
CGGACGCGGCCGGCGCGACGACCACCGCCGGCACCGGTGCCGCGGCCGGCAGGCGTGCGCGTGCGTCTTCCAGGCAGTCGTCGGACAGGTGGGCGCGCGTGATGGTGGCGTCGCCGGCGGCCATCACGCAGGCGGTGCGCAGCACGTTGAAGAGCTGGCGCACGTTGCCCGGCCAGTGGTAGTGCTCGAAGAGCGCCATCACGTCGGGCGCCACCGCGTGCCGGGGGCCGGCGCACTGGCGGTCCAGGATGCGCCGCACCAGCGCGGCCAGGTCGCTGCGCTCGCGCAGCGCGGGCAGGCGCACGGCGAGGCCGTTGAGGCGGTAGAAGAGGTCTTCGCGGAAGGTCTTCTGCTCGATCATCTCGCGCAGGTTGCGGTGCGTCGCGCAGATGATGGTGACGTCCACCGCCACGCTCTTGCTGCTGCCCAGCGGCGTGACCTGGCGCTCCTGCAGCACGCGCAGCAGGTGCGCCTGCAGCGCGATCGGCATGTCGCCGATCTCGTCCAGGAACAGCGTGCCGCCCGAGGCCTGCACGATCTTGCCGACCTGGCCCTTGCGGCGCGCGCCGGTGAAGGCACCGTCCTCGTAGCCGAAGAGCTCGGCCTCGATCAGCGTCTCCGGGATGCTGGCGCAGTTCACGGCCACGAAAGGCTGCTTGCCGCGCGCCGAGTCGGTGTGGATGGCGCGCGCCAGCAGTTCCTTGCCGGTGCCGGTCTCGCCGAGGATGAGGATGGGGATGTCGCGGTCGAGCACGCGGCGCACCTTCTCGACCACCGCGTCCAGCGTGGCATCGCCGGTGCGCAGCTGGGCGAGCGCGCTGCCGGCCGCGGGCGCGGATTCGGCTGCGGCGACGGGCATGGCCGCCGGTGCCGCTTCGGCGGCCGGCGCGGGCGGGGTGGACATGGCTTCGGCCAGGCTGGTCCACACCGGCCAGTTGAAGCGCGCCACCAGGTGGAACTGGCGGCCGTTGTCCATGTGCACCGCGATCGGCGTGGCCAGCGGCGAGCGGAAGCGGTCGACGAGCGCGTTCACGCTCGTGCCCAGCAGCGAGGCCAGCGAATGCATGCGCAGCGCCGCGCCCGACAGGCCCAGCTGCTCCAGCGCGCCGCGGTTGGCGCCGACGATCTTGCCGTCGGCGGCCACCGCCAGGATGCCTTCCATCAGCGTGCCGATGAACTCGACGCGGGTGTGGAAGTGCAGCCGCATCACGTTGCGGTAGTCGTCGGTGAGCCAGCGGTTCTCGATCATGCGCGCCGACATCTTCACCAGCGCCATCGTGTGCTGGTGGTAGCTGCGGTGGTCGCCGGAGACGTCGAGCACGCCCAGGATGTTGCCGCGCGGGTCGAGGATGGGCGCGGCGCTGCAGGTGAGGAAGTGGTTCGCGTGCACGTAGTGCTCGTCGGCGTGCACGAGCGTGGGCGCCTCCTGGATGAGCGCGGTGCCGATCGCGTTCGTGCCCTTGGCTTCCTCGCTCCAGACGCCGCCCGGCTTGAGCGCCACCTTGCTGGCGCGTTCGAGGAAGTCGTCGTCGCCGATCGAGTGGATGATGGTGCCGCGGGCGTCGGTCAGCACCACCATGCTGTCCGAGTGGACGATCTGCTCGTGCAGCATCTCCATCACCGGCGCCGCATGGTCGTGCAGGCGCAGGTTGCGGTCGCGTGCCACCTGCAGGTCGCTCTTGCCCAGCGGCGTGAAGTCGGGCCGCTCGATGCGCGAGACCCCCAGCGCCACGCAGCGTTCGTGGCTCTGCTCGATGGCGTCGATGTGCGCTTCGCTGAGCTTCAGGCCGCCGGCGATCGGGCGGCCCGTCTCGTCGTTGCGGCGGGCGCCTGCACGGGGCGGCGGGGCACCGGCGCTGGAACGCATGGGCTTGTCTCCTTCGGGGCCGCGGCGCGGCCTGCGTTATTCGGTCGGGGTTTCTTCTGCAACTCCCGGGCCGGGCTCGATTGTCACTTAATGGGACAGCTCGGTGTCCTTTCCAGCGTGCCATGGTGCGTCTTCGGCCAACCGGCGCGGGCGACGCGGCGGTGGCCTGGGGGAACACCCGCAAAAGAGGCCGGCTGCGGCGGCGCGGGGCGGGTGGCACGGGCGTTGCACAAGGGTGGCCAGCCCAGCAAGGAGACAAGCCCATGTCCACCAAAACCACCCTGGTCCGCGCCGCCGCGGCCCTCGCCCTCGCGGCGGCTGCCGCCGCCGTGCTCGCCCACGGCAACGTCACGCCGCAAGCCGTCGACACCCACGAGCTGCCCTCGCTGGGCGCCGACTGGCGTGACGAGAATCCGTTCCGCAACGACGCCAAGGCGATCGAGATCGGCACCAGCGCCTACAACCAGAACTGCGCCCGCTGCCACGGGCTGGAGGCGATCTCCGGCGGCATCGCGCCCGACCTGCGCAAGCTCGACAACGACTGCGTGAACATCAAGGACGCCAAGAAGAAGGCCGCCTGCGTGGCCGAGATCGACGTCTACATGCGCGACACCGTGCGCAAGGGTCGCTCGCGCAACGGCGCGGTCTACATGCCGCCGTTCGAAGGCGTGCTCAACCAGGAAGCGATCTGGTCGATCAAGGCCTACCTGGAAACGCGGCGCGAGAAGCCGCTGTGAGCGTCAGCCGCCGTTCGCTGCTGCTGGCCGCCGCTGCGGCGCCGCTCGGAGCACGCGCCGGTGCCCTGGACACCGTGCGCCAGCGCGGCCGCCTGGTGGTGGCGGTCTACAACGAGATGCCGCCCTTCCACGACGCCGGTCGCGGCGTCGACGTGGAACTGGCGCGCGCGCTGGCGAAGTCGCTCGGCGTGGAGCTCTCGCTGATGCCCTTCAACGCCGACGAGAACATGGGCGACGACCTGCGCAACATGGTCTGGAAGGGGCATTACCTGGGCTTCGGCCCGGCCGACCTGCTGCTGCACGTGCCGGTGGACCGGCCGCTGATGCAGGCCAACCCGCGCGTCGAGATCTTCGCCCCGTACTACCGCGAGAAGCTGGCGGTGGCGCGCGACGTGGCGCTGGTGCCGAAGATGGACACGCTGGCCGACTTCGGCACGCGTCGCATCGCGGTGCCGGGGCAGTCGCTCGCGGGCTGGCTGCTCATCGGTGCCGACAACGGCCGCTGGCGCGAGCAGCTGCTCACGCAGTGGAAGGACGGCACCGAGGCCGCGCGCGCGCTGGCGCGCGGCGAGGCGGCCGGCGCCGCCGGCACGCAGTCCGAACTGGAATCGGTGCTCGCCGGCGACCCGCGTTTCGCGATCGACCCCTGGCCGCTGCCGCGCGCGCGCGACGGCTGGGTGGTGGGCTGCGCGGTGAAGAAGGAATCGACCGACCTGGCGCAGGCGGTGCAGGCAGCGATCAACGGGCTCGCCAACTCGGGCGAGCTGGGGCGCATCTTCGCGGGTGCGAAGCTGAGCTGGCGCGCGCCGTGAAGGCTCAATCGCCGAGGTCGATGAGCGGCACGCCGGCCAGCGCGTCGGGGCACTCGTAGTCGGCGACGACCCACGCGCGCTGCGCGCCGGCGGCGGCTTCCAGCAGCAGCGCCGTGAGCAGGCGCACCGAGGCCGCGTCGAGCGCCGCGAAGGGCGAGTCCACCAGCGTGAGCAGCGCATTGCTCGCGAGCGCGCCCACCAGCCCCACCTTGCGCCGGCTGCCCTTGGAGAGCATGTACAGCGGCTTGGGCAGGTGCTCGGCAAGGCTGAAGGCTTCGGCCAGGCGGGCTTCGAGGGCGCGGTCCCAGGCCCGGTGGCGGCGGCGGCGCGTGTCCAGCCAGGCCTGCGCTACCGTGTCGTCCTCGGCCGGGTCGTACGGATCCTCGAACCAGGGCGCGCCGGGCAGGCGTTCCAGCGTGCCGGTGGCCGGCACCAGCTGCCCGGCCAGCACGCGCAGCAGCGTGGTCTTGCCCCGACCTTCGCCGCCGCGCACCCAGGTGAGGCCGGGCTCGATGCCGAACGACAGGCCGGACAAGGCGTGCAGACCCAGGCCCTGCGCCCGCACCACGGTGGAGGGTGCGTCGCTCACAGCGCTGCCGCCGCGTCTTCGTCGATCGCGACGATGCGCCCGGGCGCTTCGTCGCGCAGCAGCGTCCGGCCGTCCCAGCGCTGCACGCGGTAGAGCATCGCGAAGGCCAGGTCCGGCGCCGCCTGGCCGAGGCCGCCGACGAGTTCGGCGCCGCGCCGCACCGCGTCCTGGCATTGCGCCGGCAGGTTCAGGTGGTACGGGTTGCGCGCGACTTCGCCGGCATGGCAGGCCACGCCGGACACCAGCCGCGCCACCTGTTCCGCGTTCAGCTGCAGCAGCCGGTTGGGGCCGGGCAGCGTGCCCCAGTACTCGGTCTGCACGGCGGTGGTGGTGAAGTCGCCGCCCGCGGCCGCCAGCGCGGCCAGTGCGAGCCGGTGCGTGCCCACGTGGGCCGGCTGCACGTCGCCCGCGTGGGGGAAGAACAGCGCGCGCGGGCGCCAGCGGCGCAAAGCGGCGGCCACGGTCCCGACGCAGTGCGCCCAGTGCGCCGGCGCGCGCTCGGCGGTCGCGGGTTCGAGCCGGCCTTCGGCCTGGTGCACGGCGTCCAGCAACTCGAAGCCCAGCCCGCCGCAGGCGGCCTGCAGTTCCTGCCGGCGGCGCGCGCGTTGCGCCATCGCGCTGCCCAGCGTCACCGGCAGGTTGACCACGCGCCAGCCCGCTTCGCGCAGGCGCAGCGGCCAGCCGCCGGTGAGGCCTTCGTCGTCGGGGTGGGGCGAGAGCAGCAGCGCCACCGGCGCGTCGGCCGCCGGTGGCGGCAGGGCCGGCAGTGCGGCCGGCAGCGGCGGTGCCGACCGGCGCAGCGCCTCGGCCGCGCGCACCCAGCGCAGCAGGTCCTCGCTCATCACCGCGGCGCCTGGTTGATCTCCTTCTCCCAGCGGCCGATGAGGTGCGTGCGCTCCTCCTTCGAGCCGAACTTCTTCAGGTCGTAGTCGATGAACTTCATCTGCGAAGCCGGCGGCATCAGCGGGTGCAGCGGCGTGTCCTTGTGCGACGGGATGGTGAACGAGCCCGAGGCCGCCGCCAGCGCCTGCGCCGCCGGCGTGAGCTGCCATTCGTAGAAGCGGCGTGCCGCCTCGGCGTTGCGTGCGCCCTTCACCAGGCTCATGGCGCCGATCTCGTAGCCGGTGCCTTCGCAAGGCACGAGCGTCTTCACCGGCAGCCCCTGCTTCGCCTCGCCCGCCGCGAGCGCGAGGAAGCCGATCGCGACCCCGGCCTCGCCGCGCGCCACGTTCTTCACCGGGCCGGCGCCCGAGCGTGTGTATTCCGAGATGTTCTTGTGCAAGGCCGCCATGTACTCGAAGGCCTTGTCCTCGCCGAACAGCTGCACGAAGGTGACGATGGCGGTGTAGGCCGTGCCCGAGCTGTTGGGGTTGGAGTTCTGCAGCTCGCCCTTGTATTCGGGCTTCGCCAGGTCCTTCCAGCAGGCCGGCACCGGCAGCTTCTTCTTCGCCAGCACCTCGGGGTTGTAGGCGATGCCCAGCGGGCCCAGGTAGACCGCGACCGCGCGGCCGCCGGCCGCGCGCGCCAGCGGCGCCGCCCAGGGCTGCAGCTTCGCCGTTTCGGGCGAGGTGTAGGGCGCGGTGAGGTCCTGCTCGGCGGCCTGAAGGTGCGGGTCGGCGGTGCCGCCGAACCAGAGGTCGGTCTTCGGGTTCGCGCGCTCCGCGGTCAGCTGCGCCAGCACCTCGCCGGTGCTCTTGCGGATCATGTTGACCTTGATGCCGGTTTCGCGCTCGAAGGTGCTGGCCATGAGGCCGCACCATTCGAGCTCGACGCTGCACAGCAGGTTGACCTGGCCCTTGTCCTGGGCGAAGGCGCTGCCGGCGAGCAGCAGGCCGCAAAGGGCAGACAGCAGAAGGCGCATGAGCGGGCCGGACGCGTGGTGACGACGGCCGCCATTGTGTTGGCCGCGCCAGGGCGGCCCGCTCGGCATCAACCCGGGTGGGCTGCTCTTCTCAGCCCAGCCAGCCCTTGATGCGCGTGGCCAGCGCCTCGCGGCTGATGCCGTAGCGGTCGTGCAGCGTGGGCAGCGCACCGGCGTCGAGGAAGGCGTCGGGCAGGCCGGCCAGCTGGAAGCCGGCCGGCTGCACGCGGTGGCGCAGCAGCGCGCTCGCCACCGCCTCGCCCAGGCCGCCCACCACCGAGTGGTTCTCGGCCACGACCACGAGGCGGTGCTTGTAGCGCACGTTCTCGACGATGGTGGCCTCGTCCAGCGGCTTGATGGTGGGGCAGTGCAGCACGGCCACGCCCACGTTGTCCTTCGCCAGGTCGGCCGCCGCCTCGAGCGCGCGCATCGTGAGGATGCCGCTGGAGATGACCAGCACGTCGGCACCGTCGCGCAGCAGCTTGGCCTTGCCGAGCTCGAAGCGGTAGCCGTCGACCTCGTCGAGCACCAGCGGTACCTGGCCGCGCAGCAGCCGCATGTAGACCGGGCCCTGGTGCTCGGCGATCTGCGGCACGGCCTGCTCGATGTCGAGCGCGTCGCAGGGGTCGACGATGGTGAGGCCGGGGACGCCGCGCATCATCGCCAGGTCCTCGGTGGCCTGGTGGCTGGGGCCGTAGCCGGTGGTCAGGCCCGGCAGCGCGCAGCAGATCTTGACGTTGAGGTTCTCCTCGGCGATGACCTGGTGGATGAAGTCGTAGGCGCGCCGGGTGCCGAACACCGCGTAGGTGGTGGCGAAAGGCACCAGCCCTTCCTTGGCCATGCCGCCGGCAGCGCCCATGAGCAGCTGCTCGGCCATGCCCATCTGGTGGAAGCGCTCGGGGTAGGCCTGCGCGAACAGGTGCAGGTCGGTGTACTTCGCCAGGTCGGCGGTGAGGCCCACCACTTCCGGGTGGTTCGCCGCGTACTCGACGAGCGCCTTGCCGAAGGGCGCGGCCTTGACCTTCTGCCCCTCCGAGGCGATGGAGGCGATCATCGCGGAGGTGGTGAGGCGCTTCTTCTCGGCGACGGGGGCGTTCATGCCAGGGCTCCTTGGGATTGGTCGAGGATGCCGAGGGCTTGCTGCCACTCGGGCGGGTCGACGCGGATGAAGTGGTTCTTCTCGCGCTGCTCCAGGAAGGGCACGCCCTTGCCCATCAGCGTGTCGAAGAGGATGACGCGCGGCTTCGGCTCCTTGAGCGCACGCGCGGCGTCGAAGGCCGCGACCACGGCTGCGAGGTCGTTGCCCTTCACGCGCTGCACGTGCCAGCCGAAGGCGGCCCACTTGTCGGCCAGCGGCTCGAAGCCGAGCACCTTGCCCGAAGGGCCGTCGGCCTGCTGGTTGTTGATGTCGACCAGGCAGACCAGGTTTTCCAGCCGGTGGTGCGCCGCGGACATCGCCGCTTCCCAGGTCGAGCCCTCGTCGAGCTCGCCGTCGGACATGCTGTTGTAGACGAAGGCCGGGTTCCTCTTCTGCTTCAGGCCCAGCGCCATGCCGACGCCGATGACCAGACCCTGGCCGAGCGAGCCGCCGGAGATCTCCATCCCCGGCGTGTAGGTGGCCATGCCCGACATCGGCAGTCGGCTGTCGTCGCTGCCGTAGGTCTCGAGTTCGCTCTCGGGAATGACGCCGGCTTCGATGAGCGCCGCGTAGTGCGCGATGGCGTAGTGGCCGTGCGAGAGCAGGAAGCGGTCTCGGCCTTCCCATTCGGGTTCGGCCGGCCGGAGGTTCATCGCGTGGCAGTAGGCCACGGCCAGCACGTCGGCCCAGCCCAGGGCCTGGCCGATGTAGCCCTGGCCCTGGACTTCGCCCATGCGCAGCGCGTAGCGCCGGATGCGGTAGGCGCTTGCGCGCAGTTGATCGATCGATCGAGACATGAGAGTCCTTTGGAAGTCGGAGGCCGGCCTCAGAGCAGGCCGATGGAGAACCAGGGAACGAACGCGATGATCAGCAGGCCCACGAGCAGCGCGCCCAGGTAGGGCCAGATGCGGCGCACGGCGACGTCGGGGTGCACGCGCCCGATGGTGCAGGCCGCGTAGTAGCCCAGGCCGAAGGGCGGTGCGAACAGCCCCACGCCCATCGCGAGGATGATCACCATCGCGTAGTGCACTTCGTGCACGCCGATCGCCTTCGCCACCGGGAACAGCAGCGGCGCGAAAAGAACCATCGCCGGAATGCCTTCGAGCACGCTGCCCAGCACGATGAAGGCTGCGATGGAGACCAGCAGGAAGCCGTACTTCCCGCCCGGCACGCTGGTCATGGCCTGCGCCAGGCTGTGCGAGAAGCCCGACTGCGTGAGCGCCCACGACATGCCGGTGGCGGTGCCGATGATGAACAGGATGGCACCCGAGAGCGCCGCCGTGTCCACCAGCATCGGGTAGAGCCGTTTCCAGTCGAAGCGCCGGTAGATGAACAGGCCCGCCAGCACCGCGTAGGCGATGCCGATCGTCGACACCTCGGTGGCGGTGGCCACGCCTTCGACCACCGCGGTGCGGATCAGCACCGGCAGCGCCAGCGCCGGCAGCGAAACCAGCAGCGTCTTGCCGACCACGCTCATTGGCGCGCGCTTGAGGCCCTCGGCGATCTCGGCGCTGCGCCAGCGCGCCAGCAGCGCCAGCATCACCGCCAGCACCACGCCCGGCAGCAGGCCGCCGGTGAACAGCGCCGCGATCGAGATGCCGGCCACCGAGCCGATAGTGATCAGCACCAGCGAAGGCGGCACTGTCTCGGCCATCGCGCCGGAGGCGGCCAGCAGCGAGATCAGCTCGCCTTCGTGGTTGCCACGCTTCTTCATTTCCGGTAGCAGCACCGGGGCGACCGCGGCCATGTCAGCCGTCTTCGCACCCGAGATGCCCGAGACCAGCAGCATCGCGCCCAGCAGCACGTAGTTGAGGCCGCCGCGCACATGGCCCAGCAGCGAGGCCAGGAAGTCGACCATCGCTTTCGCCATGCCGGTCATCTCGACCAGGTGCCCGAGCAGGATGAACAGCGGCACCGCCAGCAGGATGAGCGAGCTCATGCCTTCGTCGATGCGCCCGCTCACCACCTGCAGCGGCGTGCTCGTCACGCACAGCAGGAAGGCCACCGTCGCGAGGCCGAAGCAGAACGCGATCGGCACGCCCAGCAGCACGCCGGCGCCCAGCAGCACGGCGAAGAAGATCACCAGGTTCCAGTTGCCGATGGACTGCAGCCAGCCCGAGCCGAGGTAGAGCACGCCGGCCATCACGGCCATCGAGATCGCCACGCCGGCCAGGTCGGCCACGCTCAGGCGCGCCAGGCGCAGCAGGCTGATCGCGATCATGAAGGCCGCGCCCACCGGTACCGCGGCGGCGCGCACAGTGTTCGGCCACGAGAGCGCGGGTGTCTGCACGACCCACTCCTCCTGCGCGTATTCGGCCATCGGGCCGATCAGCATCACCAGCATCAGGCACGGTGCGGCGACGGCGAGCGCCTCGCCCCAGGCCTGTGCCCGCGGGCTCCAGCGCGAGACCAGGGCGGTGGTGCGCATGTGGGTGCCGCGCCGCAGCGCGACCGCCGCGCCCAGGTTGGCCAGCCACAGGAACAGGATCGACGCCAGCTCGTCGGCCCAGGGGATGGGGCTGTTGAAGACGAAGCGCATCACCACGCCGGCCAGCAGCACGGCGACTTCGCCGACCACCAGCACCGCGGCGGGCGCCTCGATGAGGTGGCCGAGCCATTGCTCGACACGCGCCGGGAGCGACCCCGCCGGCGCCCCGGGTTGGCCTTCCAGCAGCATGGTGCTCACCCCAGCGCTCCGACGCTGTCCTGCAGCAGCTTCCAGGCCTCGTCGCCGAACTTGGCGCGCAGGTCCTTGTAGAAGCTGCCCTTGGCCAGCGCGTCCTTGAACGCCTTCTTGTCGGGCTCGCTCACCTGCACGCCCTTGGCCACGAGGTCGGTGCGCAGCGAGACGCTGAGCGCGGCGATGTCGGCGCGCTCGTCGGTGGCGGCCTTGTCGAGCTCGCGCCGCACGATCTCCTGGATGTCCTTGGGCAGGCGCTCGATAGCCTTGCGGTTGCCGAGGATCCAGTAGGCGTCCCACACGTGGTTGGTCAGGCTGCAGAACTTCTGCACTTCATAGAGGCGCGCGGTGGCGATGATCGCCAGCGGGTTCTCCTGCCCTTCCACCAGCTTGGTCTGGAGCGCCGAGTAGACCTCGTTGAAGTTGATCGGCGTCGGGCTGGCGCCGAGCGCGGTGAACAGCGAAGAGAGCATCGGCGCCGCCGGCACGCGCAGCTTCATGCCCTTCAGGTCTTCGGGCGTCTTGATCGCCTTGGTCGAGGTGGTGACCTGGCGGAAGCCGTTGTCCCAGGGCTTGGACATGGTGAGCAGGCCGACCTTCTCGATCTGCGCGCGCACGTAGGCGCCCAGCGGGCCGTCCATCGCCTTCCAGACCTCGTCGTAACCGTGGAAGGCGAAGCCGGTGTTGATGATGCCGGCCGCCGGCACCAGCGTGGAGAGCACCACGCTGGCCTGGTTGAAGAACTCGACGCCGCCGTTGCGGATCTGCGAGAGCAGGTCGGTGTCGGAGCCCAGCTGGTTGGCCGGGAAGAGCTTGATGTCCAGGCGGCCGTTGGTGGCATTGCGGATGCGGTCGATCGCTTCCTGCGCACGCTTGTTGACCGGGTGCGAAGGGTCCTGGCCGGTGGCGAACTTGTAGTTGAACTCGGCCGCGTAGGCCGGGCGGGTGGCGATCGAGAACAGCGGCAGCGTCGCCGCGCCGGCGAGAACCTGGCGGCGGGTGAGCTGGATCCTGGGTGCAGTCATGCTTGTCTCCTGGTGTCGAAAATGGAAGGCCGGTGCTTCGGCTCAGTGGATCAACATGCCACCGTTCACGTCGAGCGTGATGCCGGTGCAGTACAGCGAGAGGTCGCTGGCGAGGAAGACGCAGGCGCCGCCGATGTCCTCGGCGCGGCCCAGGCGGGCCAGCGGGATCGTCTCGGCGATCTCGGCCTTCTTCTCTTCGGTGAGCTTGCCCTTGATGATGTCGGTGCCGATGAGGCCCGGCGTGATGCTGTTGACGCGGATGCCGTCCGGGCCGAACTCGCGTGCCATGGCGCGCGCCAGGCCCAGCACACCGGCCTTCGCCGCCGAGTAGTGCGGGCCACCGAGGATGCCGCCGCCGCGCTGCGCCGAGACCGACGAGATGCAGACGATTGAGCCGCTCTTCTGCGCCTGCATCGTCGGCAGCACGGCCTGCGACATGTACAGGGTGCCGCGCAGGCTCACGTCGAGGATGCGGTCGTAGTCGGCGCCGGTGATGTCGCAGGTCTTCGCCGGCTGCGTGATGCCGGCGTTGTTGACCAGCACGTCGATGCGGCCGAAGGCCTTCAGCACCGCGGCCGCGGCCGCTTCGCAGGACGCCTTGTCGGTGACGTCGGCCACCAGGCCCAGGTGGCCGGCGCCGAGTTGTGCGGCGGCGCCGGCGGGCTCGGCGCGGGCCAGGTCGAGCACGGCGACGCGGGCGCCTTGCGCCGCCATCAGGCGCGCGGTGGCGAAGCCCAGGCCGTTGAGGCCGGCGCCGCCGGTGATGACGGCGACTTTGTCCTTGAGAAGCATTGCGGGTGTCTCCAGCGAAGAGGGGTGGGTCCGGTCGGACGCGGGGTACGCCGCGGGTCCGTGGACAAATCTTCGGCGCCGGCTAAGCTGAAGACAAGCGAAGTCTCTTCAGCCTAAGATGACGATCCTTCAAGCAACCGCAGGGTTGACCCGATGGCCGCCATACCGCCCGTTGCGAACCTGCAGGCCTTCGAAGCGGTCGCGCGCCGGCGCAGCTTCGCGCTCGCCGCCGCGGAGCTGCACCTCACCGCGTCGGCGGTGAGCCACCAGATCGCTCGCCTCGAGGACTTCCTGGGCGTGCGCCTGTTCGAGCGCAGCGCGCACGGCGTGCGCCTGAGCCCGGCGGGCGACCGCTACCTCACGCGCGTGGGCGGTGCCGTGGCCGCGCTGGCCAGCGCCACCGACGACCTGCGGCAAGGCGTGAGCAACAGCCTGTACGTGCATTGCGCCCCAAGCCTGGCCACGCTGTGGCTGATGCCGCGGTTGGCCGACTTCGCGCGTGCGCACCCCCAAATCAACCTGAACCTCTCGGCGGCGCACACCCACAGCGACTTCGCGCTCGGCCAGGCCGACGTCGACATCCGCTACGGCGTGCCCAACTGGCCCGACCTGGTGGTCGAGCCGCTGTTCGAGGAGCGCATCGTGCCGCTGGCCAGCGCCGCCTTCATCCGCGAACGGCGGCTGCGCCGCGTGGAGCAGCTGCTGGAGGTGCCGCTGATCCAGAGCAACGTCAGCGTCGTGCAGTGGTCGGACTGGTTCAAGGCCTTCACGGACCGGCGCGCGCCCGAGCGCTTCAGCGTGCGCTTCGACCGCGCGCAGATGTCGCTGGACGCGGCCTCACAAGGCCTGGGCGTGGCGCTGGAGAGCGCCACGATGGCGGGCAAGCACATCAAGGAAGGCCGGCTGCGGCCGGTCTTCGGCCTCGACAAGGCCGTGAAGGTCAAGGCGCACTTCGCGGTCTATCCGCCGCGCCACGCGAAGCGGGCGCCGGTGGAGGCCTTCCTGGCCTGGGTGCACGGGCAGGCGGCCCGGCGCTGAGAGCTGCGGCGGGCGGGCCTCAGTTGTTCGAAGCGCCTCGCACCTCGTCCAGCGTCGTCACGCCGGCCAGCACCTTCTCGATGCCGTCCTGGCGCAGCGTGTGCAGGCCTTCGCCGAGCGCGGTCTTGAGCAGTTCCTCGGCGCGCGCGCCCGACTGGATCTGGCCCTTGAGCGCGCGCGACACCGTCATCAGCTCGTGGATGCCGGCGCGGCCGCGGAAGCCGGACTGGTCGCAGCGGCCGCAGCCCACCGGCTTGTACAGCGTGTAGCGGCCCTGCGGGTTGGCGAAGCGGCGCTGCCAGTCGGCCAGCACCTGCTCGTCGCTCGCCGCGCCTTCCACCGCGGCAGCGGGGCGCTGGTGGTCGCGCAGCAGTTCCTCGACCTCGGCGTCGGTGGCCTCGTGCGGCGTGCGGCAGTCGGGGCACAGGCGGCGCACCAGGCGCTGCGCCAGCACCGCCAGCAGCGAGTCGGCGAAGTTGAACGGGTCCATGCCCATGTCCAGCAGGCGCGTCACCGTCTCGGCGGCGCTGTTGGTGTGCAGGGTGGAGAGCACCAGGTGGCCGGTGAGCGAGGCCTCGATCGCGGTCTGCGCGGTCTCGCCGTCGCGGATCTCGCCCACCATCACCACGTCGGGGTCGGCGCGCAGGAAGGCGCGCAGCGCCTTCGCGAAGGTCCAGTCGATCTTGGCGTTGACCTGCACCTGGCGCAGGCCGGGCTGGGTGATCTCGATCGGGTCCTCGGCGGTCCAGATCTTCCGGTCGGGCCGGTTGATGAAGCCCAGCACGCTGTGCAGCGTGGTCGTCTTGCCCGAGCCGGTGGGGCCGACGCACAGGATCATGCCGTAGGGCCGCTCGATGACGAACTTCAGCTTCTCCAGGTTCGGCGGCGCCAGCCCCAGCTTGTCCAGCGGCAGCGGCTTGGCCGACGCCAGCAGGCGCAGCACCGCGTCTTCGAGGCCGTTGTTGGTGGGGATGGTGGCGACCCGCAGCTCGAGCTTCTGGCCCGGCACGAAGCGGCCGAAGTTGATCTTGCCGTCCTGCGGCTTGCGGCGCTCGGAGATGTCGAGGTCGCACATGATCTTCAGGCGCGCGATGAGCGCGCTGCGGTACGAGGGCGGCAGCTCCAGGTAGGGCTTGAGCATGCCGTCCTTGCGGAAGCGGATGCGCACCTTCTCGCGCCCGGGCTGGGTCTCGACGTGGATGTCGGACACGCCCTGCGACTGCGCCTCCAGGATCATCGAGTTGATGAGGCGCACGAGCGAGTTGTCGCTCTGCTCGATCTGGCGCTCGTCCTCTTCCTCGACCTTGAGGTCGGTCGCCTGCTGCTGCTCCAGCGTGGCCAGCAGCTTGCCCGCGTCCTCGGCCTCGAACTCGGCGACCGCCGGGCCGTCGGCGAGCGTCATGCGCAGGCCGGGTTCGAGCGCGCCCACCTTCTCGTAGGCGGCGTCGATCGCGCCCTTCAGGCTGCCGGCGCGTGCCAGCACCGGCACCACCTTGAGCTGGCTCGCGAACTCGATCTCGTCGACCGTGAGCCGCTGCGAGGGGTCTTCCAGCGCCACCACCAGGCGGCCGCCGTGCAGCATGAGCGGCAGCGCGGGCAGGCGCTGCGCGATCGCGTACGACAGGCGCTGGATCGCCTGCGCCTCGCAGGGGAACTGCACCACGTCCACCAGCGGGTAGCCCATCTTGCGCGCGAGTGCGGTCTGCAAGTCCTGGCGCGTCACCACGCCCTTGCGCACCAGCAGTTCGCCCAGCGCCACGCTGCGGTCGGCCTTCTGCTGCGTGAGCGCCAGGTCGAGCTGCGACTCGGTGATGAAGCCCATCGCGATCAGCGCCTCGCCGATGCGCACCATGGGCATCCGGGCCTGCTGATCAATCGCCTGCGTCAGCTCCTCGGGGCTGATGACCTGGCGCACGACCAGCATGTCGCCCAGCTTCTGGGCGCGCAGCTGCTGCTGCTCGGCCAGCGCCTCCTGCACCTGCTCGGGGGTGGCCACGCTCTGCTCGACCAGCGCCTCGCCGATGCGCTGGCCGATGCGCGCGCTGTCGTAGCTGCTCTTGGGGAAGAAGCTGCGGCGCACGTTGCCGGCCATGTCCAGCGGCTCGAAGACGAACATGCCGTAGTCGGTCTCGACGTGGCCGATGGTCAGGCCCTCGAGCGGCTCCACGCCCTTGAGCTTGACGCGGAAGGGCAGCGCCGGGCGCTGGTCCAGCGCCTCGGCCTGCGGCACTTCGGCCCCGTCCTTCAGCGGCGAGAGCGGGTGCAGCAGGCGCAGGCGGCGGAACTGGTCGAAGCGCAGCGTGATGGTGCCGCGCGTGGGTACCACGCGCAGCTTCACGATGGCGGTGGCGGGGCTGAAGTACATCAGCCGGCCGACCAGGGTCTTGCCGTTCAGACCTTCGACCTCGCAGGGCTCGGGCTGCGCCGAAGGCGCCGGGCCGGGGTAGCAGGCGAAAGGCGGCGTCGGCCACGCGAAGCGGGTCGAAGGGTCGACCGGCTTGTCGGCCGCGGCGGCGGCCGCCTTGTCCCCTGGCTTCTCCGGGGCGGCGGCGGCGGGCGCGGCCGGCCGGTCCACCACGATCGCGGGCGGCAGGTCGGCCGAGACCTCGGTCGGCTCGAACGGCAGCGGCGGCAGGGACATGTCGGACATCGAACTTCCTTCAAGGGGCCGGGCGCCGCCGTCTCCGCGGGCGGACGCCATGGGGCCCCGTGCTCGATGTTAGGAAGCGGCGCGCCGGCCGAAGGGCCGAACAGCGCTGCCAAGACCGGTCAGATCGGGTGGCGGGCGGTCAGCCTCGCATGCGCTCGGGCAGCCAGTTCACGATGCCGGGAAACAGGTAGATCAGCACGACGGCGACGATCATCAGGATGAAGAAGGGCAGCGTGACGCGCGCGATCCAGCCGATCTCGCGCCGCGTCATGCCCTGCAGCACGAAGAGGTTGAAGCCCACCGGCGGCGTGATCTGCGCCATCTCCACCACCAGCACGACGAAGATGCCGAACCACAGCGGGTCGATGCCGGCCTTCTGCACCGTGGGCAGGATCACGCCCATCGTCAGCACCACCATGCTGATGCCGTCCAGGAAGCAGCCCAGCACGACGTAGAACACCAGCAGCACCGCGAGCAGCTGGAACTTCGTGAGCCCGAGGGTCGCGATCCATTCGGCCAGGTGGCGCGGCAGGCCGATGTAGCCCATGCTGAGCGTGAGGAAGGCCGCGCCCGAGAGAATGAGGGCGATCATGCAGTACAGCCGGGTGCCGCCGAGCAGGCTGTCCTTGAAGGTCTGCCACGACATCGAGCCCTGCGCCAAGCTGATCGCCAACGAGCCGAGCACGCCGATGGCTGCCGCCTCGGTGGCGGTGGCGATGCCGCTGTAGATGCTGCCCAGCACCGCCACGATGAGCAGCACGACCGGGATCAGGTGGCGCGACTCGTGCAGCTTCTGTGCGAAGCTGAATTCGCGGTCCGGCGGCGGCACCTGGCCGGGGTGGCGCAGCGCCCAGACCGCCAGCCAGCCGCTGAACAGCAGCGCCAGCAGGACGCCCGGCAGCACGCCGGCGATGAACAGCTGCGAGATCGAGACGTCGGCCGTGACGCCGTAGACGATCATGATGATCGAAGGCGGGATCAGCAGCCCCAGCGTGCCCGCGCCGGCCAGCGAGCCGACCGAGATGCCGTCCGGGTAGCCGCGCTTCTTCAGCTCCGGCAGGCTCATCTTGCCGATGGTGGCGCAGGTGGCGGCGCTGCTGCCCGAGACGGCGGCGAAGATCGCGCAGCCGACCACGTTGACGTGCAGCAGCCGGCCGGGCAGCGCCTGCATCCACGGCGCGAGGCCGCGGAACATGTCGCTCGAAAGCCGGGTGCGGAACAGGATCTCGCCCATCCACACGAACAGCGGCAGCGCGGTGAGCGTCCAGCTCGACGCGCTGCCCCAGATGGTGACGGCCATCGCGTCGCCGGCCGGGCGGCTGCTGAACAGCTGCATGCCGATCCAGGCGACGCCGGTGAGCGTGAGGCCGATCCAGACGCCGCTGCCCAGGATGACGAACAGCGCCGCGATGAGCAGGAAGGTGATGCCGATATCGCTCATGGGCTCACTCGTTGTGCAGCGCTTCTTCGGACGCGGCGACGACGCGCTCGCCGCGCAGCTCGAGCACGAACTCGTCGACGAAGGCGATCGCCAGCACCACCGAGCCGGCGGCCATGGACAGCTGCGGGATCCACAGCGGCGTGGCGTCGTTGCCGGTGGAGACGTCGTGCAGCTGGTACGACACCCACGAGAGCCGGCAGGCGTACCAGGCCGACAGCAGCGCCAGCAGCGTGGCCGCGCCAAGCGCCCAGATCTCGAGCGCGCGCCGCGCCGTGCCCTTCAGCGACTGCAGGATCAGCGTGACGCGGATGTGCTCGCCGCGCTTCAAGGTGTGCGCCAGCGCCAGGAAGCCGGCGGCCGCCATCAGGTAGCCGGCGTAGGCGTCGGTTCCCGGCAGCAGGAAGTGCCACTGCCGGCCGGCGATGGACAGCAGCACCATCGCCAAAAGGCCGATCATGCACAGGGCGGCGAGCGCGGCCGCGCCGTCGTACAGCGCGTCGAGCAGGCGGCGCACGGCGGGCCTACTTGCGGAAGGCGTCGATCAGCTGCTGGCCTTCGGGGCCGGCCTTCTCCAGCCATTCCTTGAGCATGGTGTCGCCGACCTTCTTCAGGTCGGCCTTCAGCTGCGCCGAAGGGGCGACGATGTTCATGCCGTTCTTCTTGAGCAGGTCGATGTACTCGCCGTTCTTGGCCTGCGAGAGCTTCCAGCCGCGCGCCTCGGCGTCGGCGCCGGCCTTCAGCACGGCGGCCTGGGTGGGCTTGTCGAGCGCGTCGAAGGCGGCCTTGTTGACCAGCACCGCGTTCTTCGGCAGCCAGGCCTGGGTGTCGTACCAGTACTTGATGTGCTCGTAGGTCTTGGTGTCGTAGCCGGTGGAGCCGCTGGACATGTAGCTCTCGATCACGCCGGTGGCCATGGCCTGCGAGAGTTCCGCCGCCTGCACCGTGACCGGCTGCGCGCCCACCAGTTCGGCGATGCGCGCCGTGGCCGGGCTGTAGGCGCGCCACTTGACGCCCTTCAGGTCGGCCGCGCTCGCGATCGGCTTCTTGACGTAGATGCCCTGCGGCGGCCACGGCACCGCGTACAGCAGCATCATGCCCTGCTCGCCGAGCTTCTTGTCCATCAGCGGGCGCTGCGCCTTGTACAGCTTGGCCGATTCCTCGTAGCTGTCGGCCAGGAAGGGCAGGCCGTCGGCACCGAAGATCTGCCACTCGTTCTGGAAGTTCGCGAGCAGGATCTCGCCGATCTGCGCCTGGCCGCCCTGCACCGCGCGCTTGATCTCCGGCGCCTTGAACAGCGAAGCGTTCGGATGCACGGTGATCTTCAGCTTGCCGCCGGTGGCCTTCTCCACGTCGGCCGCGAACTGCACCAGGTTTTCGGTGTGGTAGTTGTTCGCGGGGTAGGCGGCGGGCAGGTCCCACTTGGTCTGGGCCTGGGCCAGGCCGGACGCCAGCAGCGCGGCGGCGAGCATGAGAGAGGGCTGCAGTTTCATCGGCGCTCCTGTGCAGGGAGGGGTGATTCGTGAAGGGAGGGCAAGCATGCGGCGTGCCGCGAGGGCCGGACCATCGTGCTTTCCCGTGGTGCGATTGAAGTCTAGAGATCGTTCAGATAAATTGTCAATAAATCGTCGACGATCGAGTACAAACCCCGATGGCCCGCAAGCCCCCCACGATCCCGGCCGCGCCGCGCGGCGCCGGCATCGTCTCCTCTTCGCACCTGGTGAGCCCGAAGAGCGTGGAGTTGTCGGAGTTCGAGTTCGGGCTCATCGTGGCCTGGAACGCGTTCTCGCGCTGGGCGGTGCGCTGCATGGCGGCGGCGGGCTGCCCCGACCTCACCATCACCGACGTGCTGCTGGTGCACCACCTCTGCCACCGCGCGCGCAACAAGAAGCTGGCCGACATCTGCTTCGTGCTCAACTACGAGGACACCCACGTGGTGGCCTACTCGCTCAAGAAGCTGGTCGCCGCCGGCCTGGCGAAGGCCGACCGGCAGGGCAAGGAGGTCTTCTACAGCCCCACGCCGCAGGGCGAGGCCTTCGTTCAGCAGTACCGCGCGGTGCGCGAGGAATGCCTGGTGAAGAGCCTGGACACCGAGCTCAACGCCGACATCGGCGAACTCGCGCGCCTGCTGCGCACGATGAGCGGCATGTACGACCAGGCCGCGCGCGCGGCCACCTCGCTGTGAGCGGCTTCCTCGGCGTGCTGATGCTGCAGACGCGCTTCCCGCGCCCGCCGGGCGACGTGGGGCACCCGGCGAGCTGGCGCCTGCCGGTGCGCTGGCGAGTCGTCGAAGGCGCGACGCCGGCGCGCGTGGTGCAGGAAGGCGACCCCGCGCTGCTGCAGCCCTTCGTGGAAGCGGCGCGTGCCCTGGTCGCCGAAGGCGCGCGCGCGCTCACCACCAGCTGCGGTTTCCTGGTCGCCTTCCAGCACGAACTGCAGGCCGCGCTGCCGGTGCCGGTGTGGACCTCGGCGCTGCTGGCGCTGCCCGCACTGCCTCGGCCCGGCGTGGTGACGGTGGATGCGGCCTCGCTCGGCCCGCGCCACCTGCAGGCCGCGGGCGCGCGCGCCGACACGCCGGTCGAAGGGCTGGCGCAGGGTTGCTCGCTGCAGCGCACGCTGCTCGAAGACCGGCCCGAGTTGGACGCGGCCGCCGCCGAGGCCGACGTCGTGGCCGCGGCGCGCCGGTTGCTGGCGCGGGCGCCCGCGCTGCAGGCGCTGGTGCTCGAATGCACCAACATGCCGCCCTATGCCCAAGCCGTGCGGGCCGCCACCGGGCTGCCGGTGCACCACTTGATGAGCTTCGTGCACGAACGCTGGAGCGCCCTCGATGCGGCCTGAGCGGACCTCAGCCCGGCGCTGCCGCCATGTCCTTCGCGGGCCGGCGGCCCCAGTGGCGGTTGAGGTAGCGCCGCACCGGTCGTTCCAGCAGGTAGTACGACGAGATGCCGGCGCCGAACGCGAGCACCAGCCCCAGCCAGGCCGGCGCGCCCGGCCGGCCCGACCACAGGTAGAACGGCTGCTGCCACAGGTACAGCGAGAACGACCACAGGCCCAGCAGCCGCAGCGGCCTGGCGGAGAGCGCCCGGCGCAGCCACTCGGGTGCCTGGGGCAGCAGGTTGACGGCGAGCGCGAGCGCTCCCACGCCCGCCAGCTTCTGCACCACCGGCGGCACCGACCACCAATGCAGCGCCATGCCCAGCAGCACCAGGGCCGGCACGGCGACGGCCGGCAGGACGCGCGGCCGGTGCGAACGCAACCACAGCAGCAGGAAACCGGAAGCGAAGATGCCCCAGGCCGCCACCTCGGTGTGCAGCCAGTCCCGGAACTCCAGCATCTGCCCTGCGTGGACACGCGAGTAGCCGAACGCGAAGCCGGCGCAGGTTGCCGCCGCCGCGCCGACGAGCCAGGTGCCGCGCAGCCCCGTCGACCGCGACAGCACCGCCAGCAGCGAGAGCAGCACGTAGGCATGCTCTTCCACCGAGAGCGACCAGATGTGGCCGAAGGGCATCGCCGCGTGCCCGTCGGCGGGCAGGATGTAGTTGTTGAGGAAGAACACGGCGGCCAGGGTCTCGCGGGCGTCGATCGCGCGCCCGCCGAGCACGAAGGCAAGGACCACGATGCCGATGAACACCAGGTGCGCCGGCACGATGCGCGAAATGCGCCGCCGGTAGAAGACGTCGATGGGCATGCGCTGCACGAACAGCAACCGCGTCATCAGCCAGCCCGAAAGGACGAAGAAGAAGTTGACGCCCAGCGTGCCGAGGTTGATGCCCGGCAGCGGGAAGAAGTGGCCGATGAGCAGCAGGGCGATCGCCATGCCGCGCCAGCCGTCGAGGAAGTCCAGGTGGCCCGAGGCCAGTTCGGCTTCCTGTGCGGCGTCGTTGCTCATCGGAGGATCATCGCAGATGGCGGGGCCGTGCCCCGCCGCCGGAGGTAGCCCTTGACAAGTCCGTCCACCCCCCGCTGGCAGTTCTGGATCGACCGCGGCGGCACCTTCACCGACGTCGTCGGCCGCGCGCCCGACGGCACGCTGCGCACGCTCAAGCTGCTGTCCGAGAACCCCGAGCAGTACGCCGACGCCGCGGTGGAAGGCATCCGCCGCCTGCTGCAGCTTTCGCCCGGCGAGCCGATCACGCCCGAGCGCGTGGAGGGCGTGAAGATGGGCACCACGGTGGCCACCAACGCGCTGCTGGAACGCAAGGGCGAACGCACGCTGCTGGTCACCACGCGCGGCTTCCGCGACGCGCTGCGCATCGCCTACCAGGCGCGGCCGAAGCTCTTCGAGCGCCACATCGTGCTGCCGGAACTGCTCTACGAGCGCGTGGTCGAGGCGCAGGAGCGCATGGGCGCGCACGGCGAGGTCGTGCTGCCGCTGGACGAGGCCGCGCTTGCCGCCGACCTGGCCGCCGCGCGCGCCGCCGGCATCGCGAGCGTCGCCATCGTCTGCATGCACGGCTGGCGCTGGCCGGCGCACGAGCAGGCCGCAGCCCGCCTGGCGCGCGAAGCCGGTTTCACGCAGGTGAGCGTGAGCCACGAGGTGAGCCCGCTGATGAAGCTGGTCTCGCGCGGCGACACCACCGTGGTCGACGCCTATCTCAGCCCCATCCTGCGCCGCTACGTCGACCGGGTGGCGGCGCAGATGCCGGGCGTACGCCTGTTCTTCATGCAGAGCTCGGGCGGCCTCACCGAAGCGCACCGCTTCCAGGGCAAGGACGCGATCCTCTCCGGCCCGGCGGGTGGCATCGTCGGCATGGTGCGCACCGCGGTGGCCGGCGGCCACACGAAGGTGATCGGCTTCGACATGGGCGGCACCAGCACCGACGTCAGCCACTACGCGGGCGAGTTCGAGCGCGCGTTCGAGACCCAGGTGGCCGGCGTGCGCATGCGCGCGCCGATGATGAGCATCCACACCGTGGCCGCCGGCGGCGGCTCGATCCTCTCGTTCGACGGCGCGCGCCTGCGCGTCGGGCCGCAGAGCGCGGGCGCCAACCCGGGCCCGGCCAGCTACCGGCGCGGCGGGCCGCTCGCGACGACCGACGCCAACGTGCTGCTGGGCAAGATCCAGCCGGCCTGGTTCCCCAAGGTCTTCGGCCCGCGCGCCGACGAACCGCTGGACCGCGAAGGCGTGGTCGCGAAGTTCGAGGCGCTGGCCGCGGAGGTGCGCGCGAAGACCGGGCGCGAGGCCACGCCCGAGTCGCTGGCCGAAGGCTTCCTGAAGATCGCGGTGCAGAACATGGCCAACGCGATCAAGCGCATCTCGGTCGCGCGCGGCTACGACGTCACCCAGTACACGCTGCAGTGCTTCGGCGGTGCCGGCGGCCAGCATGCCTGCGGGGTGGCCGACGCGCTGGGCATGGGCCGCGTCTTCGTGCACCCGCTGGCCGGCGTGCTCTCGGCCTACGGCATGGGGCTGGCCGACC
>CAYVXO010000093.1:0-22081 GCA_964454485.1 uncultured Rubrivivax sp. | reverse complement strand
GCAGGTCGGCCGCCAGGTCGGCCAGCGTCACGTCGGTCTCGTGGCCGACGCCGCAGACCACCGGGATCCGGCTGGCGACGACGGCGCGCACCACGCGTTCGTCGTTGAAGGCCCACAGGTCCTCGAGCGCGCCGCCGCCGCGCACCAGCAGCAGCGTGTCGACCTCGGCGCGTGCGTTCGCGGTCGCCAGCGCCTGCACCAGCGCGGCCGGCGCCTCGGCGCCCTGCACCAGACTCGGGTACAGCACCAGGCGCACCTGCGGCGCGCGGCGCGCGAAGGCGCTCAGCACGTCGTGCAGTGCCGCCGCGCCGAGCGACGTGACGATGCCCACGCGGCGCGGGAAGGGGTCGATCGGCCGCTTGCGGCCGGCGTCGAACAGGCCCTGCGCCTCCAGCCGCGCCTTCAGACGCAGGAACTCCTCGTAGAGCGTGCCGGCGCCGACACGCTGCATGGCCTCCACGACCATCTGCAGCTCGCCGCGCGGCTCGTAGACACCCAGGCGGCCGCGCAACTCGACCTGCTGGCCGTCGGCGGGTGCGAAGTCCAGCAGGCCGGCGGCACGGCGGAACATCGCGCAGCGCAGCAGCGCGCTCGCGCCGCCGCCGTCCTTGAGCGCGAAGTAGCAATGCCCGCTGGCCGCACGCGTGAAGCCGGAGAGCTCGCCGCGCACCGCCACCGCGCCGAAGCGCGCGGCCAGCGCGTCCCCCGTGGCCAGCAGCAGCGCGGACACGGCCCACACCTGCCGCGCCGCAGGCGTGCCGCCGGGCTCAACCATCGGCAAAGCGCCGGTTGGCGCCACGCAGGAACTCCACAGCCGCGCCAATCAAGGCCGAAACCGGCGATGAGCCCGTCATCGAACGGTCACGATCGTGCAAGTGATTGATCTGCAAGGCTTTTTCGGTGATGAATTTTTGGGCAATCCAGCCCCGCGCCAGCAACGGCGCGGGTTTGGGGGCGCTGTGCGAGGCTTGCCCACAAAGTTGTCCACAGAAGCGGTGGACAGCGTCTCCCGCCCGCCACGCAGACCCTAATCCGAACCCGCCGCGGCCGGCCCTTCGGACATAATCCAGCGCGCAGCGGCATCCGCCGCGCTCCCCTCGAAGAAGCCTTGCTTTCGATCATACAAGCGGCCGGTTGGCCGATCTGGCCCCTGCTGGTGTGCTCGGTGGTGGCCCTGGCGCTGGTCATCGAACGGCTGTACCACCTGCGCGAGAGCATCGTCGCGCCGCCCACCTTGCTGGACGAGGTGCTCTCGGTCTCGCGGAGCAGCCTGCCGGCGGCCGACACGGTGAACAAGCTGGCCGAGAACTCGGTGCTTGGGCGCGTGCTCGCCGCCGGGCTGCGCAGCGTGATCGCCGAGCCGCGCATCACCGAAGAGGCGCTGCGCCAGAACCTGGAAAACGCCGGCCGCACCGCGGTGCACGGCATCGAGCGCTACCTCAACACGCTGGGCACCATCGCCGCCGCGGCGCCGCTGATGGGACTGTTCGGCACCGTCATCGGCATGATCGAGATCTTCGGCTCGCAGACGCCGGCCTCGGGCAACAACCCGCAGATGCTGGCGCACGGCATCTCGGTGGCGCTCTACAACACCGCCTTCGGCCTGATCATCGCGATCCCCTCGCTGATGTTCTACCGCTACTTCCGCGGCCGCATCGACACCTTCCAGCTGCAGATGGAGATCGCCGCCGCGCGCCTGGTGCCGCACCTGATGCGCTTCGCGGTGCGCAGCGCCCCGGCCGCATGAACTTCAGGCGCCACCACCCCGAGGAACCGGAGATCAACCTGATCCCGTTCATCGACGTGCTGCTGGTGATCCTGATCTTCCTGATGCTGTCGACCACCTACTCGCGCTTCACCGAGCTGCAGGTCACGCTGCCGACGGCCGACGCCGAGAAGCTGCGCGACCGGCCGGCGGAGATCATCGTCGCCGTCTCGGCCGACGGCCGCTACGCCATCAACCGCAAGCCGGTCGAAGGCCGCAGCGTCGAGCTGCTCACCGCCGAGCTGTCCGCGGCCGCCGCCGGCCGCCAGGACGCGGTGGTCATCGTCAGTGCCGACGCGCTGTCGCCGCACCAGACGGTGATCAACGTGCTCGACGCCGCGCGCCGCGCCGGTCTGGCGCGGCTCACCTTCGCTTCGCAGACCCCGAACGGCCGCTGATGGCCGGCGGCGCGCGGGCGCTTCTGGAGGCGCTGCTGGCGCGCCACTGGTGGCGCCGCGAGGCGTCCTGGCTGTCCCGCGGGCTCGCACCGCTGGCGGCGCTCTACGGCGCACTCGCCGCGCGTGCGGCGCGGCGCGAACCCGAGACGCTGCCGGTACCGGTGGTCGTCGTCGGCAACCTGGTCGTCGGCGGTGCGGGCAAGACGCCGACCGTGATCGCGCTCGTGCAGGCGCTGGTGGCCGCGGGCTGGCGGCCGGGCATCGTCTCGCGCGGCCATGGGCGCGCGGGCGAAGGCGTGCATGCAGTGCAGCCGGGCGACGACGCCGCCACCGCCGGCGACGAACCGCTGCTGCTGCGCCGGCGCACCGCACGCCCGGTGTGGGTCGGGCGCGACCGCGTTGCCGCCGTGCGCGCGCTGCTGGCAGCACACCCGGACGTCGACGTCGTCGTCTCCGACGACGGCCTGCAGCACGCGCGGCTGCCGCGCCGGCTGGAGATCGTCGTCTTCGACGAACGCGGCGCCGGCAACGGCCGCCTGCTGCCGGCCGGCCCGCTGCGCGAGCCGATGCCTGCGGCCTGGCCGCCCGAAAGGCTGGTGCTCTACAACGCCCCTGCGCCCAGCACTGCGGTGCCTGGCGCGCTGGCGCGGCGCGCGCCCGGGCCCGTGCTGCCGCTGCGCGCCTGGCTCGGCGGCGACGCGAGCGCGGCACAGCCCTTGTCGGCCCTGCGCGGCCATCGCCTTCTCGCGGCCGCCGGCATCGCCTCGCCCGAGCGCTTCTTCGCCATGCTCGAAGCCGCCGGCCTGAGCATCGAGCGGCTGCCGCTGCCCGACCACCACGCCTACGCCACCCTGCCCTGGCCCGCCGCCACGCCCGAGGTGGTGCTGACGGAGAAGGACGCCGTCAAGCTCGACCCCGGCCTGCTGGGCACGACGAAGGCCTGGGTGGTGGGGCTAGACTTCGCTTTGCCCGCCGACTTCATCAACGCCGTGCTGCGCCGCCTGGGCCCGGCACCGGAGCGTCGAACGCCATGACCATCGACCACCGACTGCTGAGCCTGCTCGTCTGCCCCGTCTGCAAGGGTCCGCTGGAGCTGACGCGCGACGAACGCGAGGTCCCTGCCGAGCTGGTGTGCCACGCCGACCGCCTGGCCTTCCCGGTGCGCGACGGCATCCCGGTGCTGCTGGAAAGCGAAGCGCGCACCCTCGAGTCGAACGCCTAGATGGGCTTCACGGTGCTGGTGCCGGCGCGGCTGGCGTCGACCCGCCTGCCCGGCAAGCCGCTGGCCGACATCGCCGGCCTGCCGATGGTGGTGCGGGTGGCGCGGCGCGCCGCCGAGTCGGGCGCCGAGCGCGTGGTGGTCGCCGCCGACGACCCCAGCATCGTGCAGGCCTGCGAAGGGCACGAGGTCGAGGCCGTGCTCACGCGCACCGACCACCCGAGCGGCAGCGACCGCCTGGCCGAGGCCTGCGCGCTGCTGGGCCTGGACGGCGACGACGCGGTGGTCAACGTTCAGGGCGACGAACCGCTCATCGACCCCGCGCTGGTGCAGCGTTGCGCCGCGCTGCTCGACGAGCGGCCGGACTGCGTGATGAGCACCGCCGCGCACCCCATCGCCGACCGCGCCGACTTCGCGAACCCGAACGTGGTGAAGGTCGTGCTCGACGCCGCCGGCCGCGCGCTCTACTTCAGCCGTGCGCCCATTCCCTGCTGGCGCGACGGCCCTGCGGGCGCGCTGCCCGCGCCGGCGCCGCTGCGCCACATGGGCCTGTACGGCTACCGCGCCGCGTTCCTGCGCCGCTTTCCGCAACTGGAGCCGGCGCCGCTGGAGCGCACCGAAGCCCTCGAGCAGCTGCGCGTGCTCTGGCACGGCCACCGCATCGCGGTGCACGTGGGGCACGAGACGCCCGCCCCCGGCGTCGACACGCCCGAAGACCTGGCGCGGGTGCGCGCGCTCTTCGCCTGACGAGCGTCAGGATGGCGCAGGGTGCCGGGTCATAATCGGCGCCGGAGACGAGGCCGCGCGCGCAAGCGGGCGGCACACACGACACCGATAAACCGAGGAACCCGATGAGACTGATCCTGTTGGGGGCGCCCGGCGCCGGCAAGGGCACGCAGGCCGCATTCATCTGCCAGAAGTACGGCATCCCGCAGATCTCCACCGGCGACATGCTGCGTGCCGCCGTCAAGGCCGGCACGCCGCTGGGCGTGGCGGCCAAGAAGGTGATGGATTCGGGCGGCCTGGTGAGCGACGACATCATCATCGGCCTCGTGAAGGAGCGGATCGCCCAGCCCGACTGCGCCAAGGGCTTCCTCTTCGACGGCTTCCCGCGCACGATCCCGCAGGCCGACGCGATGAAGGCCGCCGGCGTGAAGCTGGACGTGGTGCTCGAGATCGACGTGCCCGACGAAGCCATCATCGAACGCATGAGCGGCCGCCGCGTCCACGTGGCCTCGGGCCGCACCTACCACGTGAAGTTCAACCCGCCGAAGGTGGAAGGCAAGGACGACCTCACGGGCGAGCCGCTGATCCAGCGCGACGACGACAAGGAAGCGACGGTTCGCAAGCGGCTGCAGGTCTACCAGAGCCAGACCCGCCCGCTGGTGGACTACTACTCGGCCTGGGCCGCCACCGGCGACGCCATGGCGCCGCGCTACCGCCGCATCGGCGGCACCGGCACGGTCGACGAGATCACCGCGCGCGCGCTCGCCGCGCTCGCGGGCTGAACGCAGGAAGCGCTGCAGATGGACATCGCAGGCAAGGTCTTCATCGTCACCGGCGGCGCCTCGGGCCTTGGTGAGGGCACGGTGCGCATGCTGGCCGCCAACGGCGGCAAGGTGGTCGTCGCCGACCTCCAGGCCGAGCGCGGCGAGGCGGTCGCGAAGGAAACCGGCGGCGTCTTCGTGAAGTGCGACGTCAGCCAGGAAGCCGACGGCCAGGCCGCGGTGGCGGCAGCGCTGAAGCTGGGCAAGCTGATGGGCCTGGTCAACTGCGCCGGCATCGCGCCGGCCGCCAAGACCGTGGGCAAGGACGGCGCGCACCCGCTGGCCACGTTCTCGAAGGTGATCAACGTCAACCTCGTCGGCACCTTCAACATGATCCGCCTCGCGGCCGAGGCGATGTGCAGGAACGAGCCCGAGCCCACCGGCGAACGCGGCGTGCTGATCAGCACCGCCAGCGTGGCCGCCTACGACGGCCAGATCGGCCAGGCCGCCTACTCGGCCAGCAAGGGCGGCGTGGTCGGCATGACGCTGCCGATCGCGCGCGACCTGGCGCGCAACGGCATCCGCAACATGACCATCGCGCCGGGCATCTTCGGCACGCCGATGCTGTTCAGCATGCCCAAGGAAGTGCAGGACGCGCTGGCCGCCGGCGTGCCCTTCCCCAGCCGCCTCGGCACGCCCGAGGACTACGCCAAGCTGGTGCACCAGATCGTCACCAACGACATGCTCAACGGCGAGGTGATCCGCCTGGACGGCGCGATCCGCCTGGCGCCCAAGTGAGCGGCGCCGGGGTCAGAACCGGTAGCGGCCGGTGACGTAGAACTGGCGGCCCAGCGGATCGGTGTAGCGGCCGTCGTAGCCGATCTGGTTGCCGCCGCCGCCGGTCTGCAGCGAGCGCGGGGGATCCTTGTCGAACAGGTTCTTGATGCCCAGCGTCAGCTGCAGCGCCTTGTCGTAATTCCAGCTGCCCTGCCAGTCGAAGGTCTGGTAGGGCTTCACCTTCAGCCCTTCGAAGGCCACCGACGCGCCGAGCGACCCGTCGGGATTGGCGAGGAAGATGTCAGTGCCCTCCGCGAACGACTGGTCCCGGTAGCCCGAGCGGTAGTGCCAGGCCAGCGTGTTGACGAAGGCCCCGGTCTCGACCGTCGCGCTCAGGGTGGACACGGTGCGGAACACCACCTGCTGGTCGGGACCGTAGATCCCCAGGTCGGTGTTGAACGGCTGGCCGGCGCCGAAGTTGTAGCGCTGCTTGAGCATCTGCGTGCCGCTCCAGTCGAGCGCGACCCGGCCGGCGTCGAACTTGAAGCGGTAGCTGAAGTCCCAGTCGACGCCGCGGAACTCGGCTTCGCCGCCGTTGAACGGCAGCTGCTTGAAGGCGATCGTCGTGAAGCCCGCCGGGTCCTGGTACGGGTTGATGAACAGCGACGCGTAGAGCTGCGGGTTGGCGAAGGCCACCTGCTCCGCAATGCCCTGCGACAGCACCTGGTCCTTCAGCTTGACGTTCCAGAGGTCCAGGCCCAGCGAGAGGCCCTGCAACGGCTCGAAACGCAGGCCCAGGGTCCACTGGGTCGACTTCTCGGGCTTCAGGCCGATGTCGCCCGAAAGACCGTTCGGGCCCAGCACGAGGTCGTATTGCGCGCTGCCGGGCAGGCAGCCCACCGAGCCCGGGAACGGGCACGCGTAGCTGCCCGCGGTGTTGCCGTTGAAGGCCAGCGCGCCGGCGATGTCGCTGATGTTCGGCGCCTTGAAGCCGGTGCCGTAGGCCGCGCGCAGCAGCAGGTCGTCGACCGGCTGGAAGCGCATGCTGAGCTTGCCGGTGCCGGCGCGGAAGACGTTGCCGAGGTCGGCATCCGCCAGTTGCGGGTTCAGCCCGGTGGCCGGATCCGGAGTGGTGGCGAAGACATACCGGCTGTGGGTCTTGGCGTAGTGGTCGTAGCGCGCCGAGGCCGTGATCTCGAAGCGCTTGGACACGGGGATCAGCCACTCGCCGAACAGGCCCCAGTTGTTCCGGCTGGCATCGAAGGGCACCAGGCCGAAGCTGCCGCCGACCGGGAAGTCGGTCGAATCGGGCTGCGTCGAATAACCGCTCTGCGACAGCGTCAGGTCGTCGTACTGGGTCCGGTAGCGGGTGTAGGTGAAGTCGGCGCCCAGCGCCAGCACCGACGGGCCGGCCCCGAGGTCGAACAGGTCGTGCTGCGCGCCCAGGTGCAGCGTGTTCAGGTCCGAGCGGGTCTTCTGGAACTGGTTGTCGAGCACGGCCGAACGCAAGGCCTCGGTGCCGACGCCCAGCACCGGGTCGTAGCTGCCGTCGGAGACGACCTGGTTGAACCTGTCGAAGCTGGTGTAGCCGCCGGCCGCGGTGTCGGTGAACTTCGCGTGCGACAGCACGAGCCGGGCGTTGTAGTCCCAGCCCAGCAGCTGGCCGTCGATGCCGGTGGCGAAATGCAGGGCATCGGTCTGGAAGTCGTCGGTTCGGCCGCCGATCTGCACCGACCGGTAGCCGAGCTGGCCCGAACCGTCGACGAAGCTCAGGTTGTTCGCCGTGAGGTAGGGGACGACGTACTGGTTGTACAGGGCGGCCAGCCCCACCGCGCTGGCGTCGGCGTTGGGCCCGATCGGCAGCGGCTGCGCCGCCGGCGCGAACTGCGCCGTCATCTTGAAGCGCGACAGCACCAGCTCGCCCCACAGCGTGGTGTCGGCGCCCAGCTTCAGCGTGCCCTTGGCGATGCCGCTGTCGCGCGTGTATTCGGGGATCGCCTGCACCGTCGCCGCGTAGTTGAAGCGGCAGGACACACCCGGCCCGCCCAGGACCGCGGGGTCGCTGATCGGGCCGGCGAAGGGCGAGCCGCAGTTCCCGTTGGCGGCGTAGTACGGGTTGATCGAATAGGCCGTCGGGTCGGTGCCGGGCGGGCTTCCCGCGGGCACGGCGCTGAAGGTGATGTTGGCCGGCTCGGTGTTGCCGGTGCGCTGTTCGAAGATGTAGTTCCGGCCGTTCGCCGAGAACGGGAAGTAGGCCCCGCTGGCCGCGAACTTGCGCTGCGCGGCCTGCAGCTTCTCCTGCCGGTCGTGGCCGAAGCTCAGCAGCACGTTGAAGCCGTCGCTGTCGAGGTTGCCGAAGCCCTTGGTGATGCCGGCATTCCAGCTGCGGCCGCCCGGGTGCTGCGGCCGGTTGTAGGTGGCGAAGACGTCGCCGTCGGTCTTGTTCTTCTTGAGGATGAAGTTCACCACGCCGGCGATCGCATCCGAACCGTAGAGCGCGGACGCGCCGTCGGTCAGGATCTCGACCCGCTCGACCGCTTCCAGCGGCAGGCTCTCGAGGTTGACCGCGAAACCGCCGCCCTGCACCGAGCCCAGCAGCAGCGGCGCCACGCGCTGGCCGTCCAGCAGCACCAGCGTGTACTTCGACGGCAGCGAGTGCAGCGCGGCCGTCGCCACCCCGGCGCCGCCGCCGTTGACCGAACTCGACGGCGGCACGAAGCCCTGCATCTGGGGCAGCATCTGGATCAGGTCGGTCACCGACTGCGCGCCGGTCTTGGCGATGTCCTCCGAGGTGAGCGTCACCACGGGCAGCGCGCCTTCCTTGGCGATGCGCTTGATCGACGAACCGGTGATCTCGATGCGCTCGGAGACCTGCGCGCGGGCTGCGCCCCACGGCAGCAGGGCCGAAGCCCCGGCGGCGATCGCAGCCGCCAGGGCGACCCGCTTGCGTTCGAATCTCATGGCACGCGCTCCTCGTCGTGAAGGTGGACGGACATGGCGTCGACCGAACTGCGCAGCCCGGTGGCCGGACCCGTTTCGCGGGCGCGATTGTGACCCGTTGATTACAGGCGTCCAACATCGCAAACGAGTAGACCGCGCCGCCGACAGGTGGCGGACATCACCTGCGCGCTCCCGCCCGGGCGCAGGGCGCTTCAGGCCCCCTGCGCCGGCACCCGCAAGGCGTCCTGCAATGCCTGCAGGCGGTGGGCGTAGTGGCGCCAGCGCCCCGACGCGTGCTGGTACAGCGGCGTGCGCACCTGCGCCGCGCTGGGCGTGCGCACCACCGTCGGTGCCTGCTCGAACCGCAGGCAGGCCTCGTCCCACGGCAGGCCCAGGGCGGCCAGCAGCGCCTGCAGCCGGGGCTTCGGTTCCTGCACCAGGGCGTCGTAGTCCAGCTCGACGATGTCGCTGCCGAACAGGCGCTGCCAGTGCGCCATCAGGCGCTCGTGCTGGCGGTACCAGTGCGCGCAGTCCGCCAGGTCGTAGGCGTAGGCCATCGCCGGGCCCAGGTGCAGGAACCAGACGGACAGGCAGTTGTCGAGCGGATCGCGCCGCGTGTGCACGATCTTCGCGCGCGGGAACATCTGCTTGATCAGACCCAGGTGCAGGAAGTTGTCCGGCCGCTTGTCGGTGACGATCGGAGCCCGGCCGCGCAGCGCGGCGACGCGTCGCAGGTAGTCGGTGCGCAACTGCTGGAGCGCCGCCATGGCGGGCGGCGTGAACGGCGCGGGCGGCGGCGGGAACAGCGCATGCGCCGCCACCGGGATGAGGTCGATCTCGCCGCCGGCCGCCACCTGCGGGTGCGCGGCCAGCATCTGCTCCACCAGCGTCGAGCCCGAACGGAACATGCCGCAGATGAAGACCATCCCCGCGCCGTCGGCCCCGGGCTCTCCGTCGTCCGGGCAGGCGGCCGGGCGTTCCGGGAAGGCCGCGATGATCCGGTCGATCCAGGCCTCGTGGAGGGCGGGGTCGTAGGGCGGCACGTGCTGGGCCGCGCGGCCGCGCCGATTGGCCTGCGCGCAGGCGTCGAAGGCCTCGTCCCAGGCGCGCGCCTCGTCGAGCGCCCGCGCGAGCGCGAAGCCCAGATCGGCAGCCTCCTCGTCGGTGCGGCCGGGCTCCGCGAGCGCCGCGCGCAGCCGGTCCAGCAGACCGTCCTCGAGCTCCCGCACGGTCGAGATGCCGGCCAGGCGCGCGAGCGCGAGTGCGTGCCCCGGCGCAATCTCCACCGCCTTCCGGTAGGCGGCGCGCGCTTCGTCGCGCTTGCCGTGCTGCTCGTGCAGTTGGCCCAGATTGACCCAGGCCCCGACGTGCCGCGGGTCGATCGCGAGCGCCCTTTCGAGCTCGGCCTGGGCTTCCGCGGGCCGGTCCAGCGACTGTGCCAGCACGGCGGCGATCGTCGTGTGCACCTCGGCCGGCGTCGCCGCGCCGTGCACCAGGGCCTGCCGGTAGGCGGCCACGGCGGCTTCGAAGCGGCGCGCCCGCTGCTGGAGCCAGCCCAGGTTGAACCAGGCGTCGCCGTCGCCGGGGTAGGCGCGCAGCAGCTCCGCATGGGCCTGGATCGCAGGCCCGAGGGTGCCGCCGGCCAGCTGGCGGTCGGCTTCGGCACGCAGCGCGGCGTAGCGCGCGGGGTCAGGAGTGGTCTTCATGGGCAGGAATGAAAAGAGCGCCCGAAGGCGCTCTCGAAAGGGTCTCGGTCCCGGGCGTTCAGCGGAACGCGTAGGACACCGACAGGTACCAGAAGCGGCCGCGGTTGTTGTACAGCTCCGCGAAGCCCTGCTGCGTGTACTGGTTGTCGGTGCCGTTCTGCGCCGAGAACGGCGGCATGCGGTCGAACGCGTTCTTCAGGCCGCCGGTGAAGGTGAAGCCCTTCAGACCGCGGTACTGCAGCTGCATGTCGACCTCGGTCTCGCTCGGCACGTGGCGGGTTTTCGAGGTGATGGTCGCCGGATCGTCGTCGTCGTAGAAGCCGGCCACCGTGCGCACGCCCACCACGCCGCCCCAGTCGGCCGCGTCGGCCGAGATCTGGAGGTAGTTGCGGAAGCGCGGCAGCGCGTACGTGCCGTTGTATTCCTTGAACGGATCGCTGGCGGTGTCGCGGCGCTTCTGCTTGTTGTAGTAGGTGTAGGCGTTGCGGATCACCAGGTCGCCCACCATCGTGTCCTTGAACGTCAGGCGCGCGTCGACGTCCACCCCCTCGTTCTCGCGCTCGGCGATGTTCTGCAGGTTGGTGAAGACGTTGAAGCGGGCGCCCTCGCGGTTGAACAGGCCGCGGCGGATGGCGTCCTCGATGGTCGGCGTGCCGATCTCGTCGGTCTTCTTGATGCGCCACCAGTCGACGGTGGCGTTGAAGACGCCCACGTCGACGATGAAGCCGGCGGTCAGCGTCTTGCCGATCTCGGGCTTCAGGTTGACGTTCGAGCCGTTGATCTGGAAGGCGTTGATCAGGCAGTCGCCGTTCACGTCGAGCGGCACACCCAGGATCTGGCACTCCTCGACCGTGGTCAGCGTCACCGCGCCCTGCTCCTGGGCACCGTAGAGCTGCTTGAGCACCGGCGCGCGGAAGCTCTTGGTGTACGAGGTGCGCAGGCCGAACTCCTTCACCGGCGTGTACTTCAGGCCGATCTTCGGGCTGGTCTGCGAGTAGGCGGGGTACTTGTCGTAGCGCGCCGCGACCTGGCCTTCCAGCTCCTTCAGGATCGGCAGCTGCAGTTCGCCGAACACGGCCTTCTCGTTGCGGCTCGCCGAGACGGCGGACTGCTGGATGCTGCCGACCACCAGGCCGGCCTGCGTCAACGCATCGGGCGTGTCGGTCAGCTTCTCGTGGATGTAGGACACGCCCACCGCGTACATCGCCTTGCCGCCCGGCAGCGAGAACGCGGGCCCGCTGACCTGGGCGTTCAGCGAGTCGATGGTCGAGCGGCCTTCACGGCGCGGGTTGACCTTCAGGCTCTCGACGAACGCCGGGTCGTTGGTGTTGACGGTCGGGTCGAGCTGGCCGCCGGTCGTGGCCGAGGCCCACAGGTTGGCGTCGTAGTAGTTGTGGTCCTGGTTGATGACCTTGCTGATGCCGTGCGCGAGCGAGGCCTTCCAGTCGAGGCCGGCGGTCGTGCCTTCGACGCCGGTCGCCACGTTCAGCAGCGTCGACTTGCGGTCGGTGATGCGCGGGCCGCCCTGCATGAAGCGGCCGGCGATGTAGATCTTGTCGGGGCCGTAGGGGCAGTCCGACGAGCCGACCGCGCCCGTGCAGGGGATCTCGGCCACGCGCTGCGACGCGTCGGTGATCGGCACGACGAAGTAGTCGGGCACCGGGTGCGCCTCGAAGTGGTCCTTCGTCTGCGAGGTGACGACTTCGGCGAAGGCCCGGATGTCCGGCGTGATGGCGAAGTTGCCCACCAGCAGGCCGCTGATGCGGTCGGCGCCGTTGATCGAGGTCAGGATGCTCGCGTTGAAGTCGTAGCGGCAGCGGCCGGTCGGGTTCTCCGAGCCGGGCGGGCACGGCGAGTACGGCTGGTTGATGAACCCGCCGGTGTTCGGGTCGATGATGTTGCCCTGCGGCGCGAACGAGCTGCGCCCGTCGGAGCTGCCGTAGCGGCGGAAGTCGACCGACTTGCTGATCTCGCGGTCCTTGCGGTAGACCGGGTCGCGCTTGAAGACGTCCAGGCCGGCCAGGATGTTGAAGCGGTCCTTGTCGAGGTCGCCGAAGCCACCCACCAGGTTGGCCCGCTTTTCCTTGGCGTCGCCGCGGCTGGCCTGGCCGTAGCCCAGCGTGCCTTCGGCGCCCGTGTAGTTGGTCTTCGTGATGATGTTGATCACGCCGGCCACCGCGTCGGCACCGTAGATCGCCGAGCCGCCGTCCTTCAGGACCTCGATGCGCTCGATCGCCGACACCGGGATCATGTTGATGTCGACCGCGGCACCCGCACCCGAGGAGTCGTAGAGCGCGTTCACGGGCAGGCGGCGGCCGTTCAGCAGGACCAGCGTCTCGCTGTTGCTCAGGCCGCGCAGGCCGACGTTCGCCGTGCCCGAACCGGACGGCGAATTCGATGCCAGTTCACCCTGGTCGAACACGTCGATCGACGGGATCGCACGGATGAGCTCGTTGACGGAGGCGGCACCGGTGCGCGCGATCTCGGCACGCGTGATCACCTCCACCGGCGCCGGGCCCTCGGCACTCGTGCGCTTGATCGCCGAGCCCGTGATCTCGACGCGCTGAACCGACGAATCCTGCGCCAGCGCCGAAGGGCCGTACAGCATCGCCCCTCCTCCGAGGGCGGCGACTACACCAGCGCAAACTTTCGTTCGCTTGAACATTGAATGACTCTCCTGTGGGTGAGGTTGAGCAATTGACCCAGCCCAACAGCAATTCGCGGGCCCGCTTTGTAAACGGAGTGCGAAGTGCTCTTTGAGACTTGTGGAACGATTGTCAATGGCGCCCCGGCGCGCAAGCCCCTGGGGAAAGCCATGACTCGAGCGGGTGAAGAAAGCGCGCCGCCGCGCGTAGGCACACGCCAATCGGGCCGCGCTGCACGCTTCTCCTAAGAAAACCCGGTGCACCGGCACGGCCCGCACGGCCCGGCGCAGGACCCAAGCCCATGCCATGCGCGCGGGCCATCCCGCCTCTTGGGGGGGCACGATGTTGGTGCCGAGCAACATGTACGGTTACAGTCACCCGCCTCGGATCCGGGTCCGCCATCCGCTTCACCCCCACGGTCTGTCGATGAAGTCCACCCTGCGCGCGCGCCTGGTCTGCTGCCTTCTGGCCTGGCTGGCCTGCTTCGGCGTGCAGGCCCAGCCGATCAGCCGCATCGCCGTGCTGTCGCTGGTGGCCGACTCGATGACGGTCGTCGCGTACCGGCCGAGCACGGGCTCGAGCACCGACACCAACCTGCGCCGCAAGATCCCGATCTCGACGCCGGTGCTCGAGCAGGCGGTGCTGGCGGCGGTGCACGACAGCGCACGGAAGACCCTGTCCTCGGCCGGCGTGCTGATGCTGGCGGTGCCGCGCGCGGGCGCCGCCAACGACCCGAACATGCTGCTCGCCGACCTGTCGAGCGAGGGCTCGGCGGCCTTCCTGGCGGCGCTGCGAGAGCAGTCGGTCTCGCACCTGGTGCTGGTGACGCCCTATCGTGCGCCGGCACGGATGCAGTTCGCCGAAGGCAAGGTGGGGTCGGGCTACGTGTCCGGCCTCGGCTTCTATGTCGACCATTCGCTGCCGACGATCGGCAGCGATGCAAACCGGGCGGGCGAAGGCTTCATCGCCCCCTACGCCTACGTGCAGCTGACGCTCGTCGACGTGGCCACGGCCACCATGCGCCGCAAGGAGCTGGTGACGGCCTCGCACGCGGTCGCCGCGGAGCGCAACCGCACCGGCACCGACCCCTGGAACGCCCTCAGCACCGAAGAGAAGTTCCGCCTGCTGACCGACCTGCTCGTCGAAGGCGTCTCCGGCGCGACCGAAGCCCTGCTGAAGCCGAACTGAAGCTTCAGGTCGGCACGAGCCGCGGCACCGCCGCCAGCAGGGTGCGCGTGTAGTCGGTCTCGGGCCGTGCCAGCACGCGGGCGCAGTCGCCCTGCTCCTCGATGCGGCCGCGGCGCATGACCGCGATGCGGTCGGCGATGTACTCGACGACGCCGATGTTGTGGGTGATGAAGAGGTAGGACACGCCCAGCTCGCGCTGCAGCTCGCGCAGCAGGTTGAGGATCTGCGCCTGCACCGAGACGTCGAGCGCCGAGGTCGGCTCGTCGCAGACGATCAGCCGCGGCTCCACCGCCAGCGCGCGGGCGATGGCGATGCGCTGGCGCTGGCCGCCCGAGAACTCGTGCGGATAACGATCCAGCGCGTCGCGCCGCAGGCCGACCTGGTCGACCAGGGCGTGCAGCCGCTCGCGCCGCGCCGGGGCGTCCATCTCCGGCCGCAGGGCGATCAGGCCCTCCTCGAGGATGTCGAACACGCGCATGCGCGGGTCGAGCGAGCCGAAGGGATCCTGGAAGACGATCTGCACCGCGCGGCGCGCGTTGCGCAGCGCCTCGCCGTCGAGCGCGAACAGATCCTGGCCCTCGAAGAGCGCCTGGCCGCCGATCACCGCCTGCTGGCGCAGCAGCTGCACGATGGCCTTGCCGGTGGTGGTCTTGCCGCAGCCGCTCTCGCCCACCAGGGCCAGCGTGCGGCCGGCCGGGATGTCGAAGGAGACGCCGCCCACGGCGGTGAAGGCGCCCGAGACGCGCTGCAGCAGCCCCTTGCGGATCGGGAAGCGCACCGAGAGATCGCGCACTTCGAGCAGGGCCTGGGCCGGCGGCTCGGCACGCGGCGCCGCGTAGCGCAGCGGCTCGGCGCTGTCGGCCAGTGCGGCGGGCACGGCGCCGTCGCGGTAGAGCAGGCAGCGCACGCTGCTGGCGCCGCAGCGCCCCATCTCGGGCAGCGTGTGGTGGCACGCGTCCATGACGCGCTCGCAGCGCGGCGCGAAGCGGCAGCCGCTGAACTCCTGCCACAGCGCCGGCACCGTGCCGCCGATGGCCGCCAGCGCGCCGCCGCGCTTGGCCGTATCGGGCAGCGCGCGCAGCAGCGCCCGCGCATAGGGGTGCTTGGGCGCGGCGAAGAACTCGGCCGCGCTCGCCACCTCGACGATCTGGCCGGCGTACATCAGCGCCACCTGCTGCGCCATGCCCGAGACCACGGCGAGGTCGTGCGTGATGAGCAGCAGGCCCATGCCCTGCTCGCGCTGCAGCTGCTTGAGCAGATCGAGGATCTGCGCCTGGATGGTGACGTCCAGCGCCGTGGTCGGCTCGTCGGCGACCAGGAAGTCGGGCTCGGTGGCGAGCGCCATCGCGATCATCACGCGCTGCTTCTGGCCGCCGCTCATGCGGAAGGGGTAGTCGTCGATGCGGCGCTCGGGCTCGGGGATGCCGACGCGGCGAAGCCAGTCGATGGCCTTCGCGCGTGCCGCGTCGCCGCGCAGTGCGGTGTGGGTCTCGATGGCCTCGACGATCTGGTCGCCGACCCGCATCACCGGGTTCAGGCTGGTCGCCGGCTCCTGGAAGATCATGCCGATGCGGCCGCCGCGCACCGAACGCATGCGCGACTCGGGCAGGTCGACGATGTCGGTGCGCTCGCCGCCGTGTTCCAGCAGCACGCGGCCGCCGGTGACGGCGCCGTTTTCCGGCAGCAGGCGCATCAGCGCCAGCGCGGTCATGCTCTTGCCGCAGCCCGATTCGCCGACGAGGGCGAAGGTCTCGCCGCGGTCGATGGCGAGCTTCAGCTGGTCGATCGCCTTCACGACGCCGGCTTCGGCGTCGAGGGCGACCTCGAGGTTGTCGATGGTCAGCATGGAGGTCTCAGGCGGCGGGCCGCTTCTTCAGCGCCAGGCGCGGCCGCAGCGCGCGCGCACGCGGGTCGAAGGCCTGCTGCACGCCGTCGGCAAACAGGTTGGCCGCCAGCACCAGCACCACCATGAAGCCGAAGGCGGCGGCGAACGACCACCAGACCACCGGGTCGCGGCTCATCTCGCTGCGCGCCAGGTTGATCATGCCGCCGAAACTGCTGGTGGAAGGGTCGACGCCCACGCCGACGTAGGTGAGCACGGCCTCGTAGAGGATGAGGTCGCTGAAGTTCAGCACCGTGGTGATGAGCACCAGGTGCACCACGTTAGGGAAGATGTGGCGCGCCATGATGCGCGCCGGCGCCACCCCGAAGGCCTGCGCCGCCTGCACGAAGTCCAGCTCGCGCAGCTTCAGCGTCTCGGCGCGCACCAGCCGGCACAGCGTGGCCCAGCCGGTCAAGCCCAGGATCAGGCAGAGAAAGAAGATCTTCAGATCGGAGCGCTCGACGCCGGTCTCGAACCATTCCGGGTGCTTGTCCAGCGCCACCTGCACCATCAGCACGCAAGCGGCGATGAGCAGCACGTTGGGCACCGAGGACAGCGTGGTGTAGAGGTACTGCACCAGCTCGTCGACCCAGCCGCGCAGGTAGCCGGCCAGGATGCCCAGCGTCACCGCCACCGGCAGCGTGGCCAGCGTCGAGAGCGCACCGATCACGAACGCGGTGCGCACGCTCTTGAGCGCCTGCACCAGCACGTCGTTGCCGGTGCGGTCGGTGCCGAAGACGTGGTAGTGGCCCATCAGCGCCACCACCACGCCGGCCAGCACGCCGATCACGGTGAAGGCCGCGAGCAGCGCGCGCAGCGGCAGCGCGGTGCGGTCGGCCATCAGGTCGCGCCAGGCCGCCGCCCACCCGCCGTGGCGGCGCGCGAGGGTGGCCGCCATCACGCCGCTGGCGGCGAAAGCGAGCAGCAGGCCGCCCAGGGCGCCGAGCGCGGCGCGCGTGGCGACGTCGGTCGCCCATTCCTTCGCCGGGTCCTTCAGGTGCGCGCCGCCGAAATCCAGCCGCGGGTAGGCGCGGGTTGTCTGGCCGTTGGACACCACTGTCTGCTTGTTGAACGCCAGGAAGGCCAGCGGTTCGGAGTAGCTGGACTCGCGCATCGCCAGCTGGCGCGCCAGCGCGGCGTCCAGCAGCGACTCGGTGCGGCTGTCGTAGAACACCTGGCCCGGGGCCTGACCCGGCGCCGGCGGCAAGGCGCGCCTGAAATGCACGCTGTCGAGCGCCGTGACGCCCACGAACAGCAGCAGCACCAGCGCCGAGCACAGCGCCGCCGGGTCGCGCAGCACCTTGTGCCAGGTGGCGGTGAGCTGGGGCGAACGCACGATGCGCCAGGCGTAGGCGGCGATGGCCGCGAACATCGCCCACAGCGCGACATCGGTCCAGAGGATGACGAACTTGAAGCCCATGGGCGAGGCGTCCTCAGGCCAGCCTCACGCGGGGGTCGACCCACGTGTAGGCGATGTCGATCAGCACGTAGCTGGCGATGTAGAGCGCCGAACCCAGGAAGACCATCGTGCGCACGATGGCGAAGTCCTGGCCGGCGATGGCCTCGATCACGAAGGCGCCCAGCCCGGGAATGCCGAAGAAGCTCTCGAACACCAGGCTGCCCAGGAACACGTAGGGCAGGTAGGCGCCGGCGCTGGTGATGATGGGGATGAGCGCGTTGCGCAGCACGTGGCGGAACAGCACCACCTGCTCGGCCAGGCCCTTGGCGCGCGCGGTGCGCACGTAGTCCTTGCCGATCTCCTCCAGGAACATGGCGCGGTACAGGCGCGCCTCGCCGCCCAGCCGCGCCAGCAGCGAGAGCACGATGGGCAAGGCCAGGAAACGCGCCGCGTCCAGCCCGCCGGCGTAGCCGGAGATGGGCACCAGCCGCAGCACGCGCGAGAACGCGAACTGGCCGACGATGATGTAGAAGAGGCTGCTGATGGAGAGCATCAGCACGCAGAACACGACGCCCCAGAAGTCGATCTTCGAATGGCGGAAGAAGACGAGCAGGAGCGAGAACGACACGCTCACGATCACCTGCAGCACGAAGAGGGGCAGCGCCAGCCGCAGGCTCACGCCCATGCGGGTGGCCACCTCGTGGCCGATGTCCACCGAGCGCGCCGAGTCGCTGCGGCCGAAGTCGAAGGCCATCAGCGAGACCGAACGCTCCCAGAGCACGGTGCGCGTGACCTTGGCCGCGCCCTCTTCCTTCGCGTTCCAGTACAGCGGCCGGTCGTAGCCGCGTTCGGCCTTCCACTTGTCGATCTGCTCCTGCGTGACGCGCTTGCCGCCGATGTTCAGGCGCGCCATGTCGTCGGGCGTGTTGACGGTGAAGAAGAGGAAGAAGGTCAGCAGGTTGACGCCGACCAGGATCAGCAGGCCGTAGCCGAGACGGCGGACGATGAAGGCGCCCATGGCGTCAGTTCGCCGTCGCCGGCTTGCGCGCCGTCGCGGTTTCGCGTGCGCGGAAGCTGCGCCGCGCCACCCAGGCCAGCGCCAGCACGGCGGCGGCGAGCAGCGCCAGCGGCCAGCGCACCGGGTGGTTCCACTCGGCCTGCTTCGCAACGCGCAGCGCGGGGTCGACGCGGTAGTACTTCGCCATGTCGCGGATCAGGATCGAGGGCTTGCCGTTGAACACCCAGGGCTGGAACGCCAGCCCGCCCCAGGGGAAGTAGCCGAAGCACCAGGGCGCGTCCTGCTGGACGATGTCGACCATGCGGTCGATGACGGCCTGCTTGGCCGGCCCGTCGTCCAGCGCCTGCAGCTGGCGGTAGAGCTTGTCGTACTCGGGGTTGTCGTAGTTCGAGTAGTTGTCGCCCTGGTTCTTCGAACGGCCCAGCGGCCCGTAGAGCAGGAAGAGGAAGTTCTCGGCGTCGGGGTAGTCGGCCAGCCAGCCGCCCCAGAAGATCTGGTGCTTGCCCCGCAGCGTCTTGTCCTGGTACTGGTTGAAGTCGGTGGCGCGGATCTCGAGCTGGATGCCCAGCTTGGCGAACTGCTTGACCATCCAGTCGTTCTCGCTCTTGAACTCGGGCGTCAGCGCACGCTGGAAGTCGTAGTTCAGCACCAGCGGCTTGCCGGTGACGGCGTCGCGGCCCTCGGGATAGCCGGCTTCGGCGAGCAGCTTCTTCGCGTCCTCGATCGGCCGCCGCACCGCGTGGCCGTCCTTCCAGACATGGGTGACCGGGTCGTGGAAGTCGCCCTTGCCTTCGCGCGATCCGAACAGCCCCGGGGGCACCGGCGAATGCGCGGCGATGCCGCCCTTGTACTTGAAGATGCGGCCGTAGCCTTCCTCCCAGTCGATCGCGATCGAAATCGCCTGCCGCAGCTTGCGGTTCTTCACCTGCTGTTCCGGCGTGTCGCCCTTGCCGATCACGGGGTCGAGCATGTTGAAGCCGAGGTACCAGTTGGTGATGTCGGTGGAGAGCGGGAACTTGAAGCCGCGCTCGGTCTGCAGCTTCTTCACCGCGTCGGAGTCGTCGGCGTCGTTGGTGAATTCCACGCCCCACTCCGGGCGCTCGATCTCGGGCACGTCCAGGTAGCCCTGGCGGAACTTCTCCTTGCGCGGCGTGCGCTCCTTCTCGATCGTGACGTAGAGCTCGTCGATGAAGGGCATCTTCTTGCCGCAGTCGTCCAGCAGGCCGGCTTCCTTGTCGCCGGGCATGCCTTCGCAGGGGTAGGGTTCGCCGCGGTAGTTGGGGTTGCGCCGCATCACGTGGCGGCGGTCGCGCACGAACTCCCACATCATGTAGGGCCCGGTGCCCACCGGCCACTGGTTGAGCGAGAGGCCGTTCTCGCTCATGCCCTCCTGGGCGTAGAAGGCGTCGGCCTCCCAGGGCATCGGGGCCAGGAAGGGCATCGCCATCCAGTAGCTCCACTGCGGGTACTTGCCCTTCAGGCGGATGCGCCAGGTGTACTTGTCGGGCGCGCTGGTGCCGGCCAGCGGCCACTTGCGGAAGTCCAGGAAGGGCTTGTCGCGGATGTCCTCCGGCAGGCCGGCGAGCAGCTTCCGGTCCTCGGCCTTGATCAGTTCGGCGTAGTCCTTCAGGCCGATCACGTAGTCGGCGAAGACCGCGTAGACCGGTGCTTCGATGCGCGTGGTGGCGTGGCGCTTGAGCGCGTAGACGTAGTCCTCGGCCACCAGTTCGCGCGTGCCCTGGTGCTCGAACTCCCAGGGGCTGCGCTTGCTGCCCAGCTGGGCGCGCGTCAGGTGCAGGTAGCGGTACTCGCCCTTCTCGTCTTTCGCGAACGCGGGGTGCGGCGCGTACAGGATGCCGGGCTTGATGTGCACGTCGTACACGCTCTCGGCGATCTGCTCGGCGGGCGCGTCGTCCGGCAGCGGCTGGCCGGCCTTGTCCAGGTAGCGCGGCCTGGCCACTTCGGTGGCGGCCTTCGGGATCAGCTCGTAGGGCCGCTTCAGGTAGTGGTAGCCGTAGGGCGGCTCGTAGATCTGGAACGTGTAGGCCGACTCGGGGTTGGCGTACGACGCCGTCGGGTCCAGGTAGCGCGGCGAGCGCTCGTCGAAGGAGTAGTACAGCGTGTTCTTCGACGCCGCCCCGGCCGGGTAGGGGCTGTTGTCGCAGCCGGTCGAGGCCAGCGCGGCCGCGGCTGCCAGCAGCAGCGGGAACCATCGGGCAAACGGGGTCGGGCGCATAGCGCGCACTCCTGGGCGCCGGCCCGCGGTCGCCGGGTGGGCGGCTGCGAGCCTGGAAATACGGGTGATGCGAAGCAGGTCCGGCTCGTGACCGGCAGCGTCGCGGCGGGCGCGATTCTAGGCCCTGCCCTGGTGCCCCCAACCGAGGAGAACCTCTCGGCCCTGCACCACGAGCTCGACGCGCCGGCCCACCGGCAGCGTGAGCTTCGGGCTCACGTGGCCGAAGGGCAGCCCCGTGAGCAGCGGCACGCGCGTGCGGCCGCGCACATGCGCCAGCGCCGCCTTCAGGTTGTAGCCGCGGTCCACCGCGAAGGGCTTGAAGTTGGTGAAGTGGCCCAGCAGCACCGCCTTCTGTGCGCCCAGCACGCCCGCTTCCAGCAGGTGCAGCAGCATGCGTTCGACGCGGAACGGGTGCTCGTTGACGTCTTCCAGGAACAGCAGGCCGCCCTTCACCTGCGGCAGGTGCGGCGTGCCCACCAGCGAGCACAGCATCGCCAGGTTGCCGCCCCACAGCACCCCGCGCAGGCCCAGGCCGTCGAAGCCTTCGGCGGTGCGCCAGCCCACGGCCTCCAGCTCGCCGGACATCGCTTCGGCGAAGCAGGCCGCGGTGACCTCGTCGGCGCCGCCCTCTTCGTCGGTGCGGCCGAAGTCGTCGGTCGCCATCGGCCCGGCCCAGCTGCCGGCGCCGCGGTGCGCCAGCAGGCCCAGCTGCAGCGCCGTGAAGTCGCTGTGGCCGACCCAGCGCGTGCCGCGCTCGACGCTGCGCGCGAGCAGCCTCCAGTCGATCGCCGGCAGCAGCCGCGTGAGGCCGTAGCCGCCGCGCACCGCCATCGCCACCGAAGGCGCGGCGCGCGCGACGCGGTGCAGCGCCTCGAGCCGCGTGGCGTCGTCGCCGGCAAAGCGCTGGCGGCGCGCGAGCGCGCTCTCGTCGACCTCCACCTCGAAGCCCAGCGCCTTCAGCCGGCGCTGCGCCAGCCGCAACGACGCGGCCTTCGCGACCACGCCGGAGGGCGACAGCAGCGTCAGCGATGCGCTCATGACGCGCCCCCTTCGGGCGGCATCTCGCCCAGCTCGGTCGCTTCGCCGGCGGGAATCGCGCGCTCGGCCTTCTGCCGCGCGCGCTTCTCGCCGAAGAAGCCGCGCAGCAGCGCGCCGCAGATGTCGGCCAGCACGCCGCCTTCGACCTTCGTCTGGTGGTTCAAGCGCGGCTGGGCGAACAGGTCCACCACCGAGCCGGCGGCGCCGGTCTTGGGGTCGGGCGCGCCGAAGACGACGCGCCGCACGCGCGCATGCAGCAGCGCCATCGCGCACATGGGGCAGGGTGCGAGCGTGACGTAGACGTCGCAGTCGGGCAGACGGTAGTCCTCGGCCAGCGTGGCGGCGTGGCGCAGCGCCACGATCTCGGCGTGCGCGATCGGGTC
>CAYVXO010000092.1:0-22110 GCA_964454485.1 uncultured Rubrivivax sp. | reverse complement strand
TGGTGGTCCGCGTCCGCCGCGCCGCGACGGCGGTCGTCCTGCGCAGCCTTCGAACGGCGCGCGCGGCGGCGGTCCCCGGCGCTGAGCTACGCGCTCACGCGGTCGCGGCCGCCGTTCTTCGATTCGTAGAGCTTGCGGTCGGCGGCCGCGATCAGGTCGATCGGGTCGGCCATGTCGGGCGCCAGCGAGGCCACGCCCATCGACACCGTCTGCCGGTGCACCACCGCGGAAGGGCCGGGCACGCCGCTGTCGCCCAGCACGAAGCGGTGGTCGGCCACCGCCTGGCGCGCGCGGTCGGCCACCTGCACCGCCTGCGCCAGCGCGTGGTGCGGCAGCACGATGCCGAACTCCTCGCCGCCCAGGCGGCCCAGCATGCCGGTGCCGGCCAGGCTGGCGCGCACGATGGCGGCGCTGTCGCGCAGCACCACGTCACCGGCGGCGTGGCCGTGGCGGTCGTTCACCAGCTTGAAGTGGTCGAGGTCGTAGATGACGACGGCCAGCGGCACGTTGTGCTGGCGTGCCAGCCGCATCTCGCGCTTGAGGGCGTCGAACAGGTAGCGCCGGTTGAAGACCTCGGTGCCGGGGTCGACGGTGGCGGTGCGGTAGATGCGGTCGTGCAGCGCCGCTTCCAGGCTCTGGCTTTCGTAGAAGCGCAGCACCAGCACGCCGAAGCGCACCACGTCGCCGCCGCGCAGGCGCACGGGGTCGCCGATGCGCACCTCGTTGACGAAGGTGCCGTTGCTCGAGCCCAGGTCGGCCAGCAGCACCGCGTCTTCGCTGACGCGCAGTTCGGCGTGGCGCCGGCTGATGCCGGGGCTTTCGAGCTGCAGGCTCGATTCGGGCGCGCGGCCCACCGTGTAGACGCCGGGCTCCAGGTCGAAGGGCAGGCCGGCGTCGGCGCCGCTGTAGAGGATGAGGCAGGGCCGCCGCGCCGGGCCGACGACGTCCTGCAGGAGCGAGAGCCCGCTGCGGGTGACGGCGATGGTCGGCGTGTCGGACATGTGCCTCGGGTGTTCTGGCCCGCCGACCGCGGCGGGCGTTACTGGCCGGCGAACTTGTAGTCGGTCTTGGCCTTCTTGCGAAGGTCTTCCTGGTACTGCTGCAGCTTGGTCTGCTCGATGCGCTGCTTGATCTGGCCCTTGACGTCGTCGAAGCTGGGGAACGGCGCCTCGCGCGTGTCCTCGAGCTTGATGATGTGCCAGCCGAACTGGGTCTTCACCGGCGTCTCGGTCATCTCGCCCTTCTTGAGCTTGACCATCGCGGCGCCGAACTCCGGCACGTAGCTCTCGGGCTTGGCGAAGTCGAGGTCGCCGCCGTTGGCGCCGGAGCCCGGGTCCTTCGAGTTCTTCTTGGCCAGTTCCTCGAAGCTGCCGCCCTTCTTGATCTGGTCGATGAGCGACTTCGCGTCCTCTTCCTTCTCGACCAGGATGTGGCGCGCGCGGTATTCGGTGCCGCTGGCCTGGGCCTTGAACTTGTCGTACTCGGCCTTCGCCTCTTCGTCGGCGACCGGGTTCTTCTTCTTGAAGTCCTCGAACAGCTCGCGGATCAGGATGCTCTGGCGCGCCAGTTCCATCTGGGACTTGAAGTCGGCGCTGGCGCCGATGCCGCGCTTCTCGGCCTCCTGGGCGAAGATCTCGCGCATCACGACCTCGTCCTTGACGCGCTGCTCCATCTCGGGGCCGATCTTCTGGCCCGAACGCTCCACCTGCTGGACCAGCGAGGTGACGCGCGTCTTCGGCACCGGCTTGCCGTTCACGATGGCCAGGTTCTGGGCCTGCGCGGCAGCGCTGAGCGCGACGACGGCAAGGGCGACGAGGGTCTTCGACTTCATGAGTGGAGAGCTTTCCGATGGGGCCGCGGCGCTGTGGCGGCGGCAGTCAGGCTTCTTCGGGAGCGCGCGCGTCGATCGCGAGCGCGTGGATCCGGCGGGCCGCCAGAAGGCCCAAGGCATCATACACGAGGCGATGTCGCGCCACGCGGGGCAGGCCGCTGAAACGAGCGCTTGCAATCCGCACGCTGAAGTGTCCGCCTTCGCGTGCGCCGGCATGGCCGGCATGGGCGGCGCTGTCGTCGTGCACCTCCAGCTGCAGCGGCGCGAAGGCCTCGCGCAGCACGCGTTCGATCTCGGCCGCGGTCATCGGCGTTCCGGCGGCGGCTGCGAAGGTGTCGCCGCGCTGTCGTCCATGTAGCGCGCCAGGTAGAAGCCCTGGGCGAGGGTGAACACGATCACGAGCCCGGTGCTGCCGAAGGCCTTGAAGCTGGCCCAGGTCTCGGTGCTGAAGCTGTAGGCCACCCACAGGTTGAGCAGCCCCATGCCGGCGAAGAAGGCGACCCAGGCGAAGTTGAGCCGGTGCCACACGCGCTCCGGCAGCCGCAGTTCGTCGCCCAGCATGGTCTTCAGCAGGTTGCGCCCGCCCACCAGCGGCGTCAGCCACAGTGCCACCCCCAGGGTCCAGTAGACGGCGCTGGGCTTCCACTTGATGAAGGTCTCGTTGTGGAACCAGATCGTCAGGCCGCCGAACACGACCACCAGCACCAGGCTGACCCACAGCATCAGGTGCACCTTCTGGCGCGTGGCCTTCAGGAAGCCCACCTGGGCGAAGGTGGCGGCGATGACGACGATGGTGGCCAGCAGCACCGGCGCCTCCGCCGGGCCCACCGAGCCGCCGGAAACCAGGCCGCCGAAGTGGCGGGTCGCGAAGTCGGCTGCCCAGTCCTTGTGGCCGTCGGCCAGCTTGAAGGTCGTGAAGAACAGCAGCAGGGGCAGGAAGTCGAGCAGCAGTTTCATGCTGGTCGCGATTGTGCCTGCCCTGCGGCGGGGCTCACTTGGGATCGAAGTCGATCGCCGCCGAGTTGATGCAGTAGCGCTCGCCGGTGGGTTCCGGGCCGTCGGGGAAGACATGGCCCAGGTGGCTGCCGCAGCGCTTGCAGCGCACTTCCACCCGCACCATGCCGTGGCTGGTGTCGCGCACTTCCTCGATGACCTCGGCATTGATCGGCGCCCAGTAGCTGGGCCAGCCGCAGCCGGCGTCGAACTTGGTGCCCGATTCGAACAGCGGCGTGCCGCAGCCGACGCAGTTGTAGCGCCCGTCCTTGAAGTGGTCCCAGTACTTGCCGGTGAAGGCCCGCTCGGTGGCGGCGTGGCGCGCCACCTGGTACTGCATGGGGTCGAGCTGGGCGCGCCATTCGGCGTCGGACTTGCGCACCGCGTAGCGGTCGTCGTCGTGCGGGTGGGGCGGGGGGGGCTTGCTGAACAGGCTCATGGCGCGGTGGACCTCGTCAGGGCGGCGGGAGTTCCGGGAATTCTCCGCCGGCGGGCGCGCACAAGTCACGGCCGGCGGCTTTGTCCCCGGGGCGACAGTGCTTCGGGGTAGTCCCTGAACCCCGGGGAACCCCCTTTCCGCTACTTTCGCCCCACCTTCGACAAGCCCCCTCCTTCGCCTCCCGGAGACAACCCATCGTGAAATTCCATCACCGCCTGTTCGGCCTGCCGGTGGCCGCCACCCTGGCCCTGGTTTCGGGCATCGCCTTCGCGCAGAAGGGCGAGACCGTCAAGATCGCCTTCATCGACCCGCTGTCGGGGCCGTTCGCCAACGTGGGCCAGAACCAGCTAAAGAGCTGGCAGTTCACGGCCGACGCGCTGTCGAACAACAGCGCCGGCGTGAAGTTCGAGTTCGTCCCCTTCGACAACAAGGGCAGCCCGCAGGACAGCCTGACGGCGCTCAAGAGCGCCATCGACCAGGGCATCCGCTACGTGGTGCAGGGCAACGGCTCGGGCGCGGCCGCGGCCATCCTGGACGGCGTGGCCAAGCACAACGAGCGCAACCCGGGCAAGGAAGTGCTCTACCTCAACTACGCCGCGGTGGACCCGGCGCTCACCAACGAGCGCTGCAACTACTGGCACTTCCGCCTCGACGCCGACACCTCCATGAAGATGGAGGCGCTGACCAGCTACATGAAGGACCAGCCCGACGTCAAGAAGGTCTACATCATCGGCCAGAACTACTCGCACGGGCAGCAGGTCTCCAAGTACTTCAAGGAGACCATGGCGCGCAAGAAGCCCGAGGTGCAGATCGTCGGCGACGACCTGCACCCAATCGGCCAGGTGAAGGACTTCGCGCCCTACGTGGCCAAGATCAAGGCCAGCGGCGCCGACTCGGTGCTCACCGGCAACTGGGGCCAGGACCTGACGCTGCTCATCAAGGCGGCCAAGGAAGCCGGCCTCAACGCCAACTTCTACACCTACTACGCCGGGGTCAGCGGCACGCCGACGGCGCTGGCCGCCGGGGTGGGCGGCGCGGTGCGCGTGGTGGCCTACAGCCACAGCAACCTGCCCGACCCGGTGAAGACGCTGCAGGACAAGTTCAAGGCCAAGTTCAACGACGACTGGTACACGCACGCCACCTACAACGGCATCCAGATGCTGATCGAGGGCATGAAGCGCGCGAAGAGCACCGACCCCGTGAAGGTGGCGCCGGCGCTCGAAGGCCTGAAGTTCAAGGGCTTCCAGGGCGAGGTGGAGATGCGCAAGACCGACCACCAGCTGCAGCAGGGCCTGTACATCAGCGAATGGCGCAAGGCCGACGCCAAGCACCCGTACTCGGTGGAGAACACCGGCTACAACTTCGCCGAGGTGAAGGCCATCCCGTCCTACGTGGCCAGCACGCCCACCAGCTGCCAGATGAAGCGGCCCTGAACGGCAGGTTCCGGCACGTGGCGCGGCGCCGGCGGACGGCGCCGCGCCTTTTCATATCATCCGCGCCCCGATGGATGCCTCCTTCTTCCTGATCTCGCTGCTCAACGGCTTGTCGAACGGCCTGCTGCTGTTCATGCTCGCCTCGGGGCTGACGCTGATCTTCAGCATGATGGGCGTGCTCAACTTCGCGCACGCCAGCTTCTACATGCTGGGCGCCTACGTGGCCTGGTCGATCACGCAGGTGGTGGGCTTCTGGTGGGGCCTGCTGCTGGCGCCCCCCATCGTCGGCCTGGCCGGCGCGGCCTTCGAGCGCTACGCGCTGCGCCGGGTGCACAAGTTCGGCCACGTGCCCGAACTGCTCATCACCTTCGGCCTCAGCTACATCGTGCTCGAGCTGGTGCAGCTGGTCTGGGGCCGGCAGGCGCTGAACTTCGTGCCGCCGCCTTCGCTGGACGGGCACCTGTTCACGATCGTCCAGCTGCCGGGGTCTCTGGGCATTTCCTGGGGCAACCCGCCGCCGGAGTGCCAGTCGGTGGCCGGCGCCGTGTGCACCACCTTCCCGGCCTTCCGTGCCTTCGGCATGGCGGTGGCGGTGGCCATGCTGGTGGCGATCTGGCTGCTGCTCACGCGCACCCGCATCGGCCTCGTGATCCAGGCCGCGCTGACCCACCCCGAGATGGTGGAGTCGCTCGGCCACAACGTGCCGCGCGTGCTGATGGGCGTGTTCGGCGGCGGCACCGCATTGGCCGCGCTGGCCGGCGTCATCGGCGGCGCCTTGCGCGTGACCGAGCCTTCGATGGCGCTCGCGGTGGGCGCGGTCGTCTTCGCCGTCATCGTGATCGGCGGCATGGGCTCGCTGGCCGGCGCCTTCATCGCCTCGGTGCTGCTGGGCGTGCTGGACTCGTTCGCGGTCGGCAGCGACCGCAGCATTGCCGACGGGCTGCGCGCGCTCAACGTCGTCGTCGGGCCGCAGACCTTCGGCTACGCGGTCTGGAGCGTCAAGATCTCGCAGGTGGCGGCGATCCTGCCGTACCTGCTGCTGGTGCTGATCCTGATCTTCCGGCCCAAGGGCCTGCTCGGCACGCGCGAAGGCTGAGCGGACCATGACGCACATCCACGAATCGCGTCCGCACGTCCACTTCCGGCCCTACAACGTCGGCCGCTGGGTGGTGTGGGGGCTGTACGCACTGGCGCTGGCCGTCTCGCCGCTGCTGTTCAAGAGCAGCCTGGCGCACACCATGCTCTCGCAGATGGGCATCGCGATCATCGCCTGCCTGGCGTTCAACATCCTGCTCGGCCAGGGCGGCATGCTGAGCTTCGGCCACGCGGTCTATTCGGGGCTGGGCTCGTTCTTCGTCATCCACGCGCTGAACCTCGCCTCGGCCGGCACGCTGCCGGTGCCGGTGAGCCTGCTGCCGGTGCTGGGCGGGCTGGCCGGCGCCGCCTTCGCGGCGCTGCTGGGCTACGTGACGACCAAGAAGGCCGGCACGCCGTTCGCGATGATCACGCTCGGCGTGGGCGAACTGGTGGCCGCGATGGCGCTCATGTTCCCCGGCTTCTTCGGCGGCGAGGGCGGCATCAGCGGCAACCGCGTCGTCGGCAAGCCGGCCTTCGGCGTGAGCTTCGGGCCGCAGATCCAGCTGTACTACCTGATCGCGCTCTACTGCTTCGTCTGCACGGCCGCGATGTTCGCCTTCACGCGCACGCCGCTGGGCCGCATGCTCAATGCCGTGCGCGACAACCCCGAGCGGGTGGAATTCATCGGCTACAGCACCCAGCGCGTGCGCTACCTGTCCTTCATCGCGAGCGGCTTCTTCATGGGCATCGCCGGCGGGCTGGGCGCGTTGAACTTCGAGATCGTCACCGCCGAGGTGGTGGGCGCGGCGCGCAGCGGCGCGTACCTGCTGTTTACCTTCCTCGGCGGCGCGGGCTTCTTCTTCGGGCCCATCGTCGGCGCGGTGCTGATGGTGCTGGCCGGCGTGCTGCTGTCGGAGCTGACCGCCGCCTGGCTGCTCTACCTGGGTCTGGTCTTCCTCTTCATGGTGATGTACGCGCCCGGCGGCATCGCCAGCCTCGTGATGATGAACCTGCGCCTGGCCGCCTTCGGCAAGCTCTCGCGCATCGTCACCTCGTACCTGGCGCTGGGCGGGCTGGCGCTGCTGATGCTGGTGGGCGCCGGCGCGATGATCGAGATGGTCTACCACCTGCAGCTCAACCAGGCGCTGGGCCCGAAGCTCACCTTCATGGGCGCGGGTCTGGACGCCAAGGGCGTGGACAGCTGGGTCGGCGCCGTGCTGCTGGTCGGCACCGCGGCGGCGCTCTTCGAGGTCACGCGCCGCCACTTCGCGCGCCAGTGGGGCGAGATCCAGGAAGAGATCGAGAAGGAAGTCAAGCGCAAGGAGGCCCTGTGACTTCGGCCGCCGCCCTCGAGCTGCGCGACCTGCGCAAGAGCTTCGGCAAGACCGAGATCATCCGCGGCGCCAGCTTAGGCGTGGCGCCCGGCGAGCGCGTCGCCATCATCGGCCCCAACGGCGCCGGCAAGAGCACGCTGTTCAACCTGATCAGCGGCCGCTTCCACGCCACGTCGGGCCAGATCCTGCTGGGCGGGCATGACATCGGCCGCCTCACGCCCTACCAGATCAACCGCCGCGGGCTGGCGCGCAGCTTCCAGGTGAGCAACCTGTTCACCCGCCTCACGGTGTTCGAGAACATCCGCTGCGCCGTGCTCTGGAGCCTGGGCTACCGCTACGCGTTCTGGAAGTTCCTGGCCGACCTGGACGACGCCAACGACCGCGCCGAGCAGGTCATGGAGATGATCAAGCTGGACAAGCGGCGCGACGTGCTGGCGGTGAACCTCACCTATGCCGAGCAGCGCGCGCTGGAGATCGGCATCACGATCGCCGGCGACCCGCAGGTGATCCTGCTCGACGAGCCCACCGCCGGCATGAGCAAGAGCGAGACGGCGCGTTTCGTGAACCTGATCCGCGAGGTCACGGTGGGCAAGACGCTGCTCACGGTGGAGCACGACATGGGCGTGGTGTTCGGGCTGGCGGACAAGATCGCGGTGCTGGTCTACGGCGAGGTGATCGCCTTCGACGAGCCGGCCGCGGTGCGCGCGAATCCGCGCGTGCAGGAAGCCTACCTGGGCTCGGTGCTGGCCGCCGCGCAGGCGGAAGCCGCGGGGCACTAGGACATGCTGAAGCTCGACAACGTCCACGCGTTCTACGGCAAGAGCCACGTGCTGCACGGCGTGCACTTCGAGGTGCGGCCGGGCGAGATCGTGGCGCTGCTGGGGCGCAACGGCTCGGGCCGCTCGACGACGGTGAAGACCATCATGGGCCTGGTCGACGGCACCGGCTCGGTCCGCTGGCGCGACGGCGAGATCCTGGGCCGGCCGGCCTTCGAGATCGCGCACGCCGGCATCGGCTACGTGCCGGAGAACCGCGACATCTTCCCCACGCTCACGGTGCACCAGAACCTGGCGCTGGGCCGCAAGTCGGGCGCGAAGAACCCGCGCTGGTCGTTCGACGACATGTACAAGATGTTCCCGCGCCTGAAGGAACGCCAGCACACCGAAGCCGGCGTGCTCTCCGGCGGCGAGCAGCAGATGCTCACGCTGTGCCGCACGCTGATGGGCGACCCCGACCTCATCATGATCGACGAGCCCACCGAAGGTCTGGCACCGAAGATCGTGGAGCTGGTGGGCGAGTACCTGCGCGAGCTGCGCCGGCGCGGCATCTCGGTGCTGCTGGTGGAGCAGAAGCTGACCATCGCGCTGGAAGTGTCCGAGCGCTGCCTGGTCATGGGCCACGGCCAGATCGTCTTCGAAGGCACGCCGGCCGACCTGCGCGCCAACGCCGGCATCCGGCGCGAGTGGCTCGAAGTCTGACTACGCGCTGCCGGTGAGCTGGCGGCGGATGAAGCCGGTGACCGGCGGCAGCGCCTTCGCCGCCCGCAGCACGGCGCCGCGCAGCAGGCGCGCCGGCGGACGGTCGTCGGTGAACAGGCGCACCACCGCGTTGGTGCCGGCGTAGATGGGCCCCGTGGTGCGCCGGTGCTCGTCGGCGTAGCGTGCGAGCACGCTCTCGCGGCCGGGGTCGCCGCTGGCGCCGATCTCGCGCGCCATCACCTCCACGCCGTAGAGGCCGAAGTTGTAGCCGTGCGCGGTGACCGGGTGCATGCCCACGGCGGCGTCGCCCACGAGCGCGAAACGCGGCTTGGCGAAACGGTGCGCGTAGACCGCGACCAGCGGGTAGGCGTGGCGCGCGCCGGCGCCGGACATCGCGCCCAGGCGGCCGGCCAGCTGCGCCTGCACGCGGCGCGCGAAGGTGTCGTCGTCCAGCGCCATCCAGGCCGGCGCCTCGTCGGACTTGAGGGTCACGACGGCGGAGGAGCGGCTGCGCGTCATCGGCAGCGTGGCCAGCGTGTTGCCGTAGCGGAAGCATTCGTGCGCCACGCCGCCGTGGTCGCGTTCGTGCGCCAGCGGGCCGACGATGGCGGTGCGGCCGAAGTCCAGCATGTCGGCGCCGATGCCGCCCAGCCGCCGCAGGCCCGAGAAGCGGCTGTCGGCGGCCACCACCAGCGGCGCCGTCGCCTCGCGGCCGTCGGCGAAGTGCAGCGTGGCGGTGCCGGCGCTGCGCTCGAAGCCGGTGACGCGGGTCTCGAAGACCACGCTCACGCCTTCCTCGGCGGCGGCGGCCTCCCAGGCGGCGCGGCGCAGCAGGCGGTTGGGCACCAGCCAGCCCAGGTTGTCGTGGCCGGCGGCCCTGGCCTCGAAGGGCAGGACGAAGGGCGAGGTGCCGCTGCTCACGCGCGCTTCCACCAGCAGCGAGATCTCGTCCTCGGGCAGGCGCTCCCAGTGCCCCAGGGCCTGCAGCACGCGGCGCGCGCGGTGGGTGAGGGCGATCTCGCGCCCGTCGTCGGCCGGGTCCTCGACGGCGGCGCGCGGCTGCTGCTCGAACACCGTGACGCGGCGGCCCAGCTTCGCGAGCGCGGTGGCCAGGGCCAGGCCGGCGGGTCCGGCGCCGGCGATCAGCACGTCGGGGGTGGGGTTCATCGTGATGTGGGGTCCTGCGAGGCTGACGCACCATAGCGGCGGCCCCTGCCGGCAGCCTTGACCGGCGTCAGGCCGGGTGCTTGTCGCGGCTGGGACAGGGCCGTCGCGAGCGGCTTGCCTAGAATCGAACGATCGTTCCTTTTCCCTCACGACCCGCAGGAGACGCCATGGGCGCCAGCTACCAAGTGCGCGGCAAGGTTGCCGTCATCACGCTCGACAACCCGCCGGTCAACGGCCTGGGCTACGACACGCGGCGCGAGTTCTCCGCCGGCGTCGACCGCGCGCTGGCCGACCCCGCCATCGCCGCCATCGTGATCACCGGTGCCGGCAAGGCCTTCTCGGGCGGCGCCGACATCAAGGAGTTCGGCAGCCCGAAGGCGGTGGCGGAGCCGAACCTGCTGTCGCTCATCCGCCAGCTGGAGAACGCCACCAAGCCGGTGGTGGCCGCGGTGCACAGCGTGTGCATGGGCGGCGGGCTGGAGCTTTCGCTGGGCGCGCATTACCGTGTCGCCGCGCCGGGCGCCAACGTGGCGCTGCCGGAAGTGAAGATCGGCCTCATCCCCGGCGCCGGCGGCACCCAGCGCCTGCCGCGCGTGCTGGGCGTGGAAACCGCGCTCAACATGATCGTGAGCGGCGAGCCGGTGAAGAGCGAACTGCTGGCCAGCGTGCCGGGGCAGAAGCTGTTCGACAGGATCATCGCCGAAGACCTGCTGGGCGGCGCCTGCGCCTTCGCCGAGCAGGTGGCGGCCGACCACGCCGCCAGCGGCAAGCCGCTGCCGCGCGTGCGCGACATGAAGTGCACGCACCCGAACGCCGACGCCTACTTCCAGTTCGCGCGCAACATGGTCAAGGGCATGGCGAAGAACTTCCCCGCGCCCGCCAAGTGCGTGGACGCGGTGGAAGCCGCGGTGAAGCGCAAGTTCGACGACGGCATGCTCCACGAGCGCGAGATCTTCCTCGCGCTGATGCTCACGCCCGAGTGCAAGGCGCTGCGCCACGCCTTCTTCGCCGAGCGCGCGGCGAGCAAGATCCCCGACGTGCCCGAAGACACGCCGGTGCGCAAGGTGGAGAAGCTGGCCGTCATCGGCGCCGGCACCATGGGCGGCGGCATCACGATGAACTTCCTCAACGCCGGCATCCCCGTGACGATGCTGGAGATGAAGCAGGAAGCGCTGGACCGCGGCGTGGCCACCATCCGCAAGAACTACGAGGCCCAGGTCAAGAAGGGCAAGCTCAAGCAGGACAAGTACGAGCAGCGCATGGCGCTGCTGAAGACCACGCTCAGCTACGACGACATCAAGGACGCCGACATGGTCATCGAGGCCGTGTTCGAGGAGATGGGCGTCAAGGAGAAGGTCTTCAAGACGCTGGACGAGGTGATGAAGCCCGGCGCCATCCTGGCCAGCAACACCAGCACGCTGGACGTCGACAAGATCGCCTCGTTCACGAAGCGGCCGCAGGACGTGATCGGCACCCACTTCTTCAGCCCCGCCAACGTGATGAAGCTGCTGGAAGTGGTGCGCGGCAAGGCCACCGCGAAGGACGTGCTGGCCACCGTGATGCAGCTGGGCAAGAAGATCCGGAAGACGGCCGTGGTCTCGGGCGTCTGCGACGGCTTCATCGGCAACCGCATGATCGAGCAGTACAGCCGCCAGGCCGGCTTCCTGCTGGAAGAAGGCTGCACGCCGGCGCAGGTGGACAAGGCGATCGAGCGCTTCGGCTTCGCGATGGGGCCGTTCCGCATGGGCGACCTGGCGGGCAACGACATCGGCTGGGCGATCCGCAAGCGCCGCTACCAGGAAAAGCCCGACATGCGTTACAGCAAGACCGCCGACCTGCTGTGCGAGATGGGGCGCTACGGCCAGAAGACCGGCGCCGGCTGGTACGACTACCAGGCCGGCAAGCGCGACGCCATTCCCTCGCCGGTGGTGGTGAAGATGATCGAGGACCACCGCAAGACACTGGGCATCACGCCGCGCAAGATCAGCGACGACGAGATCGTGCACCGGCTGGTGTACTCGCTCGTCAACGAGGCGGCGAAGATCCTGGAGGAAGGCATCGCCAGCAAGGCGAGCGACATCGACATGGTCTACCTCACCGGCTACGGCTTCCCGCTCTTCCGCGGCGGCCCCATGTGTTATGCCGACACCCAGGGCCTGTTCAACGTGGTGCAGACCATGAAGCGCTTCGCCGCCAACCCGCTGGACGACGCGAAGTTCTGGGAACCGGCGCCGCTGCTGGCGAAGCTGGCCGCCGAAGGCAAGACCTTCAACCCCTGAGGCGCACTTGAAGCTCCTGCTGCGTGCTGCCGGCCTGCTGCTGGCGCTGATCGTCGTGCTGGCCTTGGTGCTGGTGGCCAACACCTTGCGCCAGGGCTCGCGCCAGCTTTCGGTGCCGCCGCTGGCGAAGATCGAGGTCGACAGCGCCGCGGTGGCCGAATCGCTCTCCCAGGCGGTGAAGGCCAAGACCGTCACCGGCCTCGGCGACCCCGCCGGCCTGCAGGCGGCGCTGGACCAGCTGCACGCGCACCTCAAGGCGCACTACCCGCTCGTGCATTCGAAGCTGGAACGCGAGGTGGTCGGCAGCTACGGCCTGCTCTTCACCTGGAAGGGCAGCGACGCGCAGGCCAAGCCGATCGCGCTGATGGCGCACCAGGACGTGGTGCCCATCGCCCCGGGCACCGAATCGCTGTGGAAGAAGCCGCCGTTCGAAGGCACGATCGAGAACGGCATTCTCTGGGGCCGCGGCACGCTGGACGACAAGAGCTGCCTCGTCACCATCCTCGAATCGGTGGAGCGGCTGCTGAAGGAAGGCTTCCAGCCGCAGCGCACGGTGTACCTCGTGTTCGGCCACGACGAGGAAGTGGGCGGCGCGCAGGGCGCGCAGCAGATCGTCAAGCTGCTGCAGCAGCGCAAGGTGCAGCTGGAATGGGTGGTCGACGAAGGCCTGGCGGTCACCGAAGGCGTGCTGCCGGGTGTGGCCAAGCCGCTGGCGCTGATCGGCTTGGCCGAGAAGGGCTCGGTCTCGCTCAAGCTCAGCGCCACCGCGGCGCCGGGCCATTCTTCGATGCCGCCGGCGCCCGGCAACAGCGCCATCGGCATGCTGAGCGCGGCGCTCGCCAAGTTGGACCAGAACCCGATGCCCGGCGGCGTGCAGGGTGCAGCCGCCGCCATGTTCGACGCCGTCGCGCCCGAACTGCCCTTCGGCCAGCGCGTGGCCATCTCCAACCTGTGGCTCACGCGGCCGCTGGTGGAGCGCATGCTCGGCAAGGGCGGCGCCACCAACGCGATGATGCGCACGACGACGGCGATGACCATCCTCAACGCCGGCAACAAGGAAAACGTGCTGCCCGGCCGCGCCGACGCGGTGGTGAACTTCCGCATCCTGCCCGGCGACACCGCGGCCTCGATCCAGGCGCACGTGAAGCGCGTGATCGCCGACGACCGGATTGAGGTCACGCCGCTGGGCGTGCCCTTCGAGGCCTCGCACCTGGCCTCGCCCGAGGCGGCGGGCTACAAGACGATCGAACGCGCCGTGCGCGAGATCTTCCCCGACGCGCTGGTGGCCCCGGGGCTGATGCTGGCGGCATCGGACGCGCGCCACTTCGACGCCATCGCGGACAACAGCTACCGCTTCATGCCCATCCGCTTCAAGCCCGAGGACCTGGCTCGCCCGCACGGCACCGACGAACGCATCGGTGTCGACCAGCTGGGCGACATGGTCCGCTTCTACCACCGCCTGCTGCACCTGGCCGCGGGCCCCGCTCCACAAGGAACCCAGCCATGAGCCAAGCCGTGATCGTCTCCACCGCCCGCACCCCGCTCGCCAAGAGCTGGAAGGGCGCCTTCAACATGACCCACGGCGCCACGCTGGGCGGCGCGGCGGTGAAGGCGGCCGTGGAACGCGCGGGCATCGACCCCGGCGCGGTCGAAGACGTGCTGATGGGCTGCGCCAACCCCGAAGGCGCCACCGGCGTCAACATCGCGCGCCAGATCGCGCTGCGCGCCGGGCTGCCGGTCACGGTGGCGGGCGCCACCGTGAACCGCTTCTGCTCCAGCGGGCTGCAGACCATCGCGATGGCGTCGCAGCGCATCATCGCCGGCGAAGGCGACGTCTACGTGGCCGGCGGCGTGGAGAGCATCTCGTGCGTGCAGAACGAGATGAACCAGCACATGATCGAGGAAGGCTGGCTCAAGGACCAGAAGCCCGAGATCTACTGGCCCATGCTGCAGACCGCCGAGAACGTGGCCAGGCGCTACAACATGCCCAAGGAGCGCATGGACCGCTACGGCGCCGAAAGCCAGCAGAAGGCCTGCGCGGCGCAGGAGAAGGGCCTGTTCAAGGACGAGATCGTGCCGGTGACCACCATCGCCGGCGTCGCCGACGCGCAGCTGGGCCTGCGCAGCAAGGAAGTCACCGTCAGCGTCGACGAAGGCCTGCGCCCCGGCACCACCTACGAAAGCATCAAGGACATCCGCACCGCGGTGCCCGGCGGCGTGGTGACGGCCGGCAACGCGAGCCAGTATTCCGACGGCGCCGGCGCCTGCGTGGTGGTGAGCGAGACCTACGCGCAGCAGAAGAACCTGAAGCCGCTGGGCCGCTTCCTCGGCTTCGCGGTGGCCGGGTGCGAGCCCGACGAGATGGGCATCGGCCCCGTCTTCGCGGTGCCCAAGGTGCTGCAGCGCCTGGGCCTGAAGGTCTCCGACATCGACCTCTGGGAACTCAACGAGGCCTTCGCGGTGCAGGTGCTCTACTGCGCCGACAAGCTGGGCATCCCGATGGACCGGCTGAACGTGAACGGCGGCGCCATCGCCATCGGCCACCCCTACGGCATGAGCGGCCAGCGCCTCACCGGGCACGCGCTCATCGAAGGCAGGCGCCGCGGCGCCAAGCGGGTGTGCGTGACGATGTGCATCGGCGGCGGCATGGGCGCGGCCGGCATCTTCGAAGTGCTCTGAAGACCATGGACGTGCTGCGCACGCCCGACGAGCGCTTTGCCGGGCTGCCCGGCTGGCCCTACGCGCCGCAGTACCTGCAGCACCGCGGGCTGCGCGTGCACTACGTCGACGAAGGCCCGCGCGACGCCGCCGTCACCGTGCTGGCGCTGCACGGCAACCCGAGCTGGGCCTACCTGTGGCGCCACATGATCCCAGTCTTCACCGCGGCCGGGCTGCGCGTGGTGGCGCCCGACCTGGTGGGTTTCGGCCGGTCCGACAAGCCGGTGGACCCGGACTTCCACAGCTTCGCTTTCCACCGCGGGCAGCTGCTGTCGCTGGTGGAAGGGCTGGACCTGAAGAACATCCTGCTCGCCTGCCAGGACTGGGGCGGCATCTTCGGCCTCACGCTGCCGATGGCCTGGCCCGAGCGTTTCACGCGGCTGCTGGTCATGAACACCGGCCTGGGCACCGGGGAGGTGACCGAAGGCTTCCGCCAGTGGCGCGCCTACTCGAACACGCAGCCCGACCTGGCGGTGGGCAAGCTCTTCCGGCGCGGCAAGCCCGACATGACCGCCGCCGAGGCCGCCGCCTACGACGCGCCGTTCCCCGACGCCACCTACAAGGCCGCGCTGCGGGCGTTCCCGAACCTGGTGCCCGACGGCGAGAACGCGCCCGGCGCGCGCCTGGGCCGGCAGGCGCTGGAGTTCTGGCGCGACACCTGGGCCGGCCAGAGCTTCATGGCCATCGGCATGCAGGACCCGGTGCTGGGCGAAGCGCCGATGAAGTCGCTGCAGAAGATCATCCGCGGCTGCCCGCCGCCGATGGAGGTGGCCGAGGCCGGCCACTTCGTGCAGGAATGGGGCGCGCCCATCGCGCACGCGGCGCTCGCGCATTTCGGCCTCGCATGAAGACCGACCTCGAGAGCGCGCGCGCCTTCTTCCTCCGCTCGCCCTTCATGGTGGACCTGGGCGTGGACCCGCTGGCGGTGGGCGAAGGCACGATGAGCACGGCCCTCGTCGTCGCCACGCGCCACCTGCAGCACACCGGCCAGGTGCACGCCGGCGTGATGGCCGCGCTGGCCGACCACACGATGGGGGCCGCAGCCCAGACCCTGGCGCCCGAAGGCCGCTGGGCGCTGACGGCCGAACTCAAGACCAGCCAGCTGCGCCCCGGCAAGGGCGAGCGCCTCGTCTGCGATGCGCGCGTGCTCAAGCCCGGCCGCAACATCAGCTTCACCGAAGCCGAGGTCTGGGCCGAGGCCGCGGGCCAGCGCACCCTGGTGATGAAGGCCTCGGCCACCATGGCCCTGGCCGAAGCAAAGTGAACCCGCGAATGCGACAGACGATCGACTTCCTGCTGCACGACTGGCTGAACGTCGCCGCGCTGACGCAGCGCCCGCGTTTCGCCGACCACTCGGCCGAGACCTTCGCTTCGGTGCTGGACACCTGCGAGCGCATCGCGCGCGAGAAGTACGCGCCCTTCAACCGCCTCGTCGACACCGAGGAACCGCGGTTCGACGGCGAGAAGGTCATCCTGCCGCAGGCCACGCACGACGCCTGGAAGGCCTACGCCGAAAGCGGCATGCTCGCCGCGGCGCAGGACTACGAACACGGCGGCATGCAGCTGCCCTACACGGTGGAAGCGGCGGCCAACGCCTTCTTCGCGCGCGCCTCGGTGAGCATCGGCGCCGGCATGCTGACCACCGGCAACGCCAACCTGCTGATGGCGCACGGCACCGAAGCGCAGAAGCGGGTGTTCGCGAAGAACGAGTTCGCCGGCCACTGGTCGGGCACGATGTGCCTGTCCGAACCGCAGGCCGGCAGCAGCCTTTCCGACGTCGCCACGCGCGCGGTGCCCGACGGCGCCGATTTCGAAGCCGATCCGCTGGGCCCGCGCTACCGGCTGCGCGGCAACAAGATGTGGATCTCGGCCGGCGAGCACGAGCTCACCGAGAACATCGTCCACCTGGTGCTGGCCAAGATCCCGGGCGAGGACGGCAAGCCCATTCCCGGCACCAAGGGCATCTCGCTCTTCATCGTGCCGAAGAAGATGGTCGACACCGAAGGCCGGCTCACCGGCGAGCGCAACGACGTGGCGCTGGCCGGACTCAACCACAAGTGCGGCTGGCGCGGCACGACGAACACGCTGCTCAACTTCGGCGAAGGCAAGTTCAGGCCCGGTGGTCAGCCGGGCGCCGTGGGCTACCTCGTCGGCCGCCCGGGCGACGGCCTGCGCTGCATGTTCCACATGATGAACGAGGCGCGCATCGGCGTCGGCCTCGCGGCCACCATGCTGGGCATGGCCGGCTACGAAGCGGCGCTCGACTACGCGAAGAACCGCCCGCAGGGCCGGCCGATGACGGCCGCCGGCAAGAACGCCGCCGCGCCGCAGGTGCCCATCATCGAGCACGCCGACGTCAAGCGCATGCTGCTGGCGCAGAAGACCTATGCCGAAGGCGCGCTGGCGCTGGAGCTGTACTGCGCACGCCTGGTCGACGAGCAGCACACCGGCAGCGAGGCGGCGGCGAAGGACGCGGCGCTGCTGCTGGAGGTGCTGACGCCCATCGCCAAGAGCTGGCCCAGCGAGTGGTGCCTGGAAGGCAATTCGCTCGCGATCCAGGTCCACGGCGGCTATGGCTACACGCGCGACTTCCCGGTGGAGCAGTACTGGCGCGACCAGCGCCTGAACATGATCCACGAAGGCACGCACGGCATCCAGGCGCTCGACCTGCTGGGCCGCAAGGTGGTGATGGACGGCGGCGCCGGCCTCAAGCTGCTGGCCACGAAGATGAGCGGCACCATCGAATGCGCCGGCCACGCGGCCGGCTTCGCGGAAGCCGCCAACGCGCTGGCGGCTGCGCTGCAGAAGCTGGGGGCCGCCACCAAGGCCGCCTGGGCCACCGGCAAGCCCGAAGAGGCGCTGGCCAACGCCACGCCCTACCTGCAGGCCTTCGGCCACGTGGTGCTGGCCTGGGTCTGGCTGGAAGTGGCGATGGCGGCGCAGGCCCGGGGCGGGGCCCTCGCCGAAGGCAAGCGCGCCGCGATGCGCTACTTCTTCGCCTACGAGCTGCCCAAGATCGACGCCTGGCTGGCGGTGGTGGCGTCGCGCTGCGACGTCTGCCGCACCATGCACGACGACTGGTTCTGATGAGCAAGGCCTCGATCGAGAAGCTGATCTGGGTGCTGATCTACGGCGGCCTGCTGGCCGTGTGCCTGGCCATCTTCGTCGCCCCGCGCAGCGTGCACATGGGCTGGCTGCTCGGCGTGGCCGGCGGCGTGGCGGTGGCGGCGGGCGTGGCCCTGGTCGTCGTGCGTTCGCGCCTGTGAAGACCTTTCATTCCACCAAGGAGACCGACCGATGAGCACCCCCGTGCTGAAACTCTTCGACCTGACCGGGCGCACCGCGCTCGTCACCGGCGGTTCGCGCGGGCTGGGCCTGCAGATCGCCGAGGCGCTGGGCGAGGCCGGCGCGAAGATCCTGCTCACCTCGCGCAAGGCCGCCGACCTGGAAGAGGCCGCCGCCGACCTGCAGGCCAAGGGCATCGACACGCGCTGGGTGGCGGCCGACGCCAGCGACCCCGCGCAGGTGCACAAGGTGGTCGACGAGACCATGCAGCGCCTGGGCCGCATCGACATCCTGGTCAACAACGCCGGCGCCACCTGGGGCGCGCCGGCCGAGGACCACCCGCTCGAAGCCTGGGACAAGGTGATGAACCTGAACGTGCGCAGCGTGTTCCTGTTCTCGCAGGCGGTGGGCAAGGCCAGCATGATTCCCGCGAAGCGCGGCCGCATCATCAACGTGGCCAGCATCGCCGGCCTGGGCGGCAGTGCGGAGATGAAGTTCATCGCCTACGGCACCAGCAAGGGCGCGGTGGTCAACTTCACGCGCACGCTGGCCGGCGAATGGGGGCCGCACGGCATCACCGTCAACGCGCTCGCGCCCGGCTTCTTCCCGAGCAAGATGACCAAGGGCACGCTGCAGGCCTTCGGTGTCGAAAGGCTCTCGGCGGCGGCGCCGCTGCGCCGCATCGGCGACGACGACGACCTGAAGGGCGCCGCGCTGCTGTTCGCCAGCGACGCCGGCAAGCACATCACCGGGCAGATCCTCGCCATCGACGGCGGCGTGTCCAGCGTGCACCGGGGCGGCTGAGATGACCCCCTACACGCCTTCGGCGTGGTCCCCCCAAGGGGGATCAGGCCTCTCCGGGCGGCCGAGCGAGGCCTGAATGGAGTTCAAGGTCCGCATCCCCTTCGTGCACCTGCTGGGCATGGAGCTGCTGCGCTTCGACCCCGACCAGGCCGAGCTGGCGCTCGACCTGCGCGAAGAGCTCACCAACAGCTGGGGCGTGGCGCACGGCGGCGTGACGATGACGCTGCTGGACGTGGCGATGGCGCACGCCGCGCGCACGCCCGCCACGCCCGGCGGCGAGCCCCCGCCCAGCGTGGCCACGATCGAGATGAAGACCAGCTTCGTGCGCCCCGGCACCGGCCGCCTCACGGCCGAAGGCCGGCGCCTGCACCGCACTTCCACGCTGGCCTTCTGCGAAGGCTGGGTGCGCAACGAGGCGGGCGAACTGGTGGGCCACGCCACCGGCACCTTCAAGTACCTGCGCGGCCTGCCGGTGGGCGGGCGCAAGGTGCAGCGACCGAACGCTTCCGACTGAGAACCCACGCCATGAAGAACCAGCAGATCCTGCTCGTCTCGCGACCCACGGCAGAAGCCACGGTGGACAACTTCAGGCTCGTCGAGACCGACCTGCCGCCGCTCGCCGAAGGCCAGGTGCTGGTGCGCCACCACTACCTGAGCCTGGACCCGTACATGCGCATGCGCATGAACGACATGAAGAGCTACGCCGCGCCGCAGGCGCTGGGCCAGCCGATGGTCGGCGGCACCGTGGGCGAGGTGGCCGAGTCGCGCCACCCCGGCTTCCAGCCCGGCGACAAGGTGGTGGGCATGGGCGGCTGGCAGCAGTACAGCGTGGTCGACGGCGGCCAGGCCGGGATGCTGCGCAAGGTGGACGCCTCGGTCATTCCGCTTCCGGCCTACCTGGGCGCGGTCGGCATGCCCGGCGTCACCGCCTGGCTGGGGCTGGTGAAGATCATCGAACCCAAGGCCGGGGAGACCATCGTCGTCAGCGCGGCCAGCGGCGCCGTGGGCGGCGTGGTGGGCCAGCTCGCGAAGGCGCGCGGCTGCCGCGCGGTGGGCATCGCCGGCGGCGCCGAGAAGTGCCGCTACGTGGTCGACGAACTCGGCTTCGACGCCTGCGTGGACTACAAGCAGCACCGCGACGCCGCCAGCCTGGCCGCGGCGCTGGACGCGGCGGCGCCCCAGGGCATCGACGGCAACTTCGAGAACGTGGGCGGCATGGTGCTCAACGCGGTGCTCGGCCGCATGAACGCCTTCGGCCGCATCGCGCTGTGCGGCATGATCTCCGCCTACGACGGCGGGCCGCTGCCCATTGCCGAGCCGCGCCTGCTGCTGACGCAGCGGCTCAAGCTGCAGGGCTTCATCGTCAGCGAGCACATGCAGGTCTGGCCCGAGGCGCTGAAGGAGCTGGGCACGCTCGTCGCCACCGGCAGGCTGAAGTACCGCGAGACCATCGCGCAAGGCCTGGCCGCCGCGCCCGAGGCCTTCCTCGGCCTGCTGAAGGGCCGCAACTTCGGCAAGCAGCTGGTGAAGCTGGTGTGAACTGGCGCTGGTGCCGCTTCGCCGAGCTGGGCGTGGACGACCTGTACGACGCCCTGGCGCTGCGCTGCCGCGTCTTCATCCTCGAACAGGGCCCGTACCTCGACCCCGACGGGCTGGACCGCGCCAGCTGGCACCTGTTGGGGCGCGACGACCGCGGCGCTTTGCAAGCCTACCTTCGCGTGGTCGACCCCGGTGTGAAGTTCGCCGAGCCTTCGATCGGCCGCGTGATCACCGCGCCCGAGGTGCGCGGCACCGGCCTCGGCCGCGCGCTGGTGGCCGAAGGCGTGCGCCGCACGCTGGCCGCCTGGCCCGGGCAAGGCATCCGCATCAGCGCGCAGGCGCACCTGGAGCGCTTCTACGCCGGCTTCGGCTTCGTCGCCCAGGGCGAGCCGTACGACGAAGACAACATCCCCCATCTCGAGATGGCGAGGAGTCCCTCATGAGCACCACCCACGAGGTCTTCAACCAGAGCACGCCGCTGGCCGACCTGAACCTGTTCGCCGCCAACCGCCCGCTGCGCGACGCGCTGCGCTTCCACCGGCCGGGGCTGGATACGGCCCAGCTCTCGGCGCTGGGTGCCACCGCGGGGTCGGTGGCGATGCAGGCGCACGCGCGGCTGGCCAACACGCACGCGCCGGCGCTGCGTTCGCACGACCGCTTCGGGCGCCGCGTCGACCAGGTCGAGTTCCACCCCAGCTACCACGTGCTCATGGCCGCCGCGCTGCGCCACGGCCTGCACGGCACGCCCTGGTCGGCGCCCGAAGGCGCGCACCTGGAACGCGCCGCCGGCTTCATGCTCTTCACCGAGGCCGAGCCTTCGGTGCTGTGCCCGGTCTCGATGACCTACGCGGTGACGCCGGCGCTGCGCGCCAACGCCGCGCTCGCCGCCGACTGGGGCCCCCGGCTCGCGGCCACCGAGTACGACGAGCGCTTCGTGCCCTTCGACCAGAAGCGCGCCGTCACGATGGGCATGGGCATGACCGAGAAGCAGGGCGGCTCCGACGTGCGCGCCAACACCACGCGCGCCGAGCCCGACGGCCGCGACGCCTGGGGCGAGCGCTTCCGCCTCACCGGCCACAAGTGGTTCATGTCGGCGCCGATGTGCGACGCCTTCCTGATCCTGGCGCAGGCGCCGGGCGGGCTCTCGTGCTTCTTCGTGCCGCGCTGGCTGCCCGACGGCAGCGTCAACCCGATCGCGGTGCAGCGCCTGAAGCACAAGCTGGGCAACCATGCCAACGCCAGTTCCGAAGTCGAGTTCGACGGCACGGCGGCCTGGCTGGTGGGCGAGCCCGGGCGCGGCGTGCCGCAGATCCTGGCGATGGGCGCGATGACGCGGCTGGACTGCGCGCTCGGCACCGCGGGGCTGATGCGGCAGGCGCTCTCGCTCGCGCTGCACCACACGGCGCAGCGCCAGGCCTTCGGCCGCCGGCTCATCGAGCAGCCGTTGATGAAGGCCGTGCTGGCCGACCTGGCGCTGGAAAGCGAAGCCGCCACTGCGCTGGCGCTGCGGCTGGCGCACGCCATCGACCGCAGCGAGGCCGGCGACGCGCACGAGGCGGTGATGCGCCGCCTGGTCACGCCGGTGGCCAAGTTCTGGATCTGCAAGCGCGGCAGCCACTTCGGCCAGGAGGCGATGGAATGCCTGGGCGGCAACGGCTATGTCGAGGAAGGCGGTGAAGGCGTGATGGCGCGCATCTACCGCGAGATGCCGCTCAACTCGATCTGGGAAGGCG
>CAYVXO010000091.1:0-22367 GCA_964454485.1 uncultured Rubrivivax sp. | reverse complement strand
AGCAGTACATCGGCGTGTTCTCGGGCATCGGCGGCTGGGCCGGCATCGGCATGGCGGCGGGTCTCGAGAAGGACACCGACGGCCTGGGTGCGGTGGGTGGCTACCGTGACCTGAACAAGTACACCGAGCTGGGCGGTTCCTTGACCGTGTTCGCGCTGCCGAACTGAGCACTGCAGCTGGCAAGAGGCCGGGCGCCCAAGGGGCCCGGCCCGGGATCCGGGGGATGGTGCCGCGCGGCTCCGTCCCCCTTTTCACGAGGAAATCCGATACATGATCCGCAAGTCCCTCCTGCTGGCCGCGCTGCTGGCGACGATCGGCGCCCACGCCCAGAGCACGCCGCTGTACACCGTGGTCGACGGCTACAAGGTCGACGAAGAGACGATGAAGGGCTTCCGCACCTGGCGCCAGGCCGCCTGCGACCGCTGCCACGGCGCGAACCAGGAAGGCCTGGTCGGGCCGTCGCTGGTGAACAGCCTGAAGACGCTGACCAAGGAAGAGTTCGTCAACACGGTCACCAACGGCCGGCTCGACAAGGGCATGCAAAGCTTCAAGACCAGCCAGGTGGTGATGGACAACATCGACCACCTCTACGCCTACCTGAAGGGCCGCTCCGACGGCGCGATCACGCGCGCGAAGGTCGAACCGATCCCGAAATGATTCCTTTCCGCCGCGTGGCCGCGCTGGCGGCCGCTTTCCTGGCCGCGGCCGGACCCGCGGCCGCGCAGGACGCGCCGCCCAGGCGCGAGGCGCTGCGCGTGTGCCAGGACCCGAACAACCTGCCGTTCTCCAACACGCACGGCGAAGGCATCGAGAACCGCATCGCCGAACTGTTCGGCAAGGCGCTCGGCCTGCCGGTCACCTACTACTCGTTCCCGCAGCGGATGAACTTCATCCGCAACACGCTGCGCTACAAGCTGCCGGGCGAGGACTACCCCTGCGACATCGTGATGGGCGTGCCGGTCGGCTTCGACCAGGTGTCGGTCACCAAGCCCTACTACCGCTCGACCTACGCGCTGGTGGTGCCGCAGGGCCGCGGGCTGGACGCGGTGCGCACGGCGCAGGACTTCCTCTCGCTCGACCCCGCGCGGCTGGCGAAGCTGCGCATCGGCCTGTACGACCGCACGCCGGCTTCGGAATGGCTGGCCAAGCATGGCCTGGTCGACAGCGGCGTGCCCTACCAGATGCTCAATGCCGACCCGCAGCAGTACCCGGGCGAGATCATCGAGAAGGACCTCGCGGCCGGCAAGATCGACGTCGCCGTCGTCTGGGGGCCGATCGCCGGCTTCTTCGCGCGGCGCGTCAAGTCGCCGCCGATGACGGTGGTGCCGCTGCGTTCCGAGCCGGGCGTCAACTTCGAATACGAGATGGCGATGGGCGTGCGCTACGGCGAACGCGAATGGAAGCAGCAGGTCGAGCAGCTGATCGAATCGCAGCGGCCGGGCATCGTCGCCATCCTGAAGGACTTCGGCGTGCCGCTCGTCGACGGTCCGCCCGCCGCCGCGCGGCCCTGAAGACCGCGGCCGCGATGTTCCGCCCGCCGCTCTTGCTGTTCCTGGCCGGCGTGCTGGCCGCCGGCACCGCCGCGGCCGCGCCCGAGCCTTCGGTGTTCGTCGCGCTCGCCGCCAGCGTGCTGCGCATCGAGGCGCCGCGTGCCGAGGGCGGCTTCGCGCTCGGCTCGGCGGTCTCGGTGGCGCCCGAGCTGGTGGTGACCAACTGCCACGTCACGCGCCTGGCGCGCGAGGTGTCGGTGGTGCGCGGCGGCGTGCGCTGGCAGGCCGATTTGCAAGCCGCCGAACTCGAACGCGACCTGTGCCTGCTGCACGTGCCGGGCCTGAAGGCCGACCCGGTGCCGCTGGCCGACAGCGGCAGCCTCGCGCCGGGGCAGAGCGTCACCGCGCTCGGCTACACCGGCGGCATCGGCATCCAGAACAGCCGCGGCGAGGTGACCGACCTGCACCGCTTCGGCGGCGCGCGCGTCATCCAGAGCAGCAACTGGTTCAGCAGCGGCGCCAGCGGCGGCGGCCTGTTCGACGACCGCGGCCGCCTGGTCGGCGTGCTCACCTTCCGCCTGCGCGGCGGCGAGCGCCACTACTACGCCGCACCGGCCGAGTGGGTGCGGCAGCTGCTCGACGGCGCCGCCCACGGCGACCTGCGCCCGGTGCTGCCGCTGGAGGCCTACCCCACGGCCTACTGGGAGGCCGCGGCGCCGCCCTACTTCCTGCGCGCCGCCGTGCTGCAGCGCGACGGCCGCTGGGCCGAACTCGCCTCGCTCGCCGGCGAATGGTCGCACCAGGATGCGGAGGACGGCGAGCCCTGGTTCCTGCTCGGCCAGGCCCTGCAGCGCCTGGGCCGCGCGGCCGACGCGCGCCAGGCCTACGCCTGTTCGCTGCGCCTGGCGCCCGAACGCCCCGCGGCACGCGAGGCGCTGGCCACGCTGAATGCCGCGCATGCCGATAACCCCCCCTTGGCCTGCGCCGCCCCGCGCCCAAGCTGAATCACCTGCCCATGAGCCTGCGACCCCTTGCCCTTCTGCTCGCCGCGCTGGCCCTGCTGGCGACCGCGCCGCTGCGCGCGGCCGATGACTTCTCGCCCGCCGAACGCGAGCTCTTCATGAGCCCGCAGCTCGCCAACGTGAAGCTGCCGGCGACGCTGCGCTACACCTATGTCAAGCGTGGCTCGATGGAGCCCGGCTTCGAGGATGAGGTCCGGCTGCTGCTCAAGGCGCGGGCGGACCGCAGTTGCTGCCTCGCCAGCGCCGAGTTTCTGACCGGCGCGCGTCGGCTCGCGCTGCCTGATATAGAGGACGCCGCCGGCAACCCCATCGTCATGTACTTCCTCGAGCGCGATATCCGCGAGATGAACCGCCTGACGAAGGGGCAGTCCAACTACTTTCGCAAGCGCATCAAGCTCGCCGTGTACCAGGGCGCCGAGATCCGCGAGCTCACGCTGCCCTACGCCGGCAAGACCGTCGCGGCGCGCCAGATCACGATCGCGCCCTACCTGGACGACCCGCTGCGCGAACGCTTCAAGAACCTCTGGAACAAGCGCTACGTGTTCACGCTGGCCGACGCCGTGCCCGGCGGCGTCTACGCGATGAGCGCGAGCGCGATCGGCGAAGCCGGCGCGCCGCCGCTGATCGAAGAGGAACTCGTGATCGAAGGCGCCGCACCCCCGCCGCGCCAGCCCTGAAGAAGACCTGCGCCATGAAATCCACCACTGCCTGCGCCCTCGTCGCCGCCATCTCCGCCTTCGCCGGCCCGGCCGCCGCGAACGACTTCCCCACGCTCGAGCGCGTGCTCTACGTGCAGGAGTGCATGCGCCAGCACCCGGGCCCGGCCTTCGAGATGGCCAGCAAGTGCTCGTGCGCGCTCGACAACATCGCGCGCGAGGTCAAGTACGACGACTACGTCACCATGAGCACGGTGGCCAACGGCATGACGATCGCCGGCGAACGCGGCGGGGTGATGCGCGACAACGAGTCCCTCAAGCCCGAAGCCAAGCGCTACCGCGACCTGCAGGCGCAGGCCATGAAGTCCTGCTTCATCACCCGCTGAAGGGGCGCCGAGCCCCGGGGAGCCCGCCATGACCCTCGCCCGCCGTGCCCTCTTCTGCGCCGCGCTGCTGGTCGCCGCTGCCGCGCAGGCGGCGATGCAGCAGCCGGGCGACGACCCCCAGGCCAGCCCGATCTGGCAGAAGGTGCGCGCCTCGCTGTTCGAGAACCGGCCGGTGGAGGCGGCGCCGCCCGGCCTGCTGGTGCTCGAAGCGCCCGCGCGCGCGGTCGACGCCGCCGTGGTGCCGGTGGCCATCCGCACCCAGCCCCCGGCCGGCCGCTGGGTGAAGCGCCTGGTGCTGGTGATCGACGCCAACCCCTCGCCCATCTCGGCGATCTTCCAGTTCACGCGCGCCAGCGGCCGCGCCGAAGTCGAGACGCGCGTGCGCGTCGACGAATACTCCTTCGTGCGCGCGGTCGCCGAGATGGACGACGGCCGCCTGTACACCGTGCACCGCTTCGTCAAGGCCTCGGGCGGCTGTTCGGCACCGGCCGGGGCCGACGCGGCGGCCGCGATCGCCAACCTGGGCCGCATGAGCTTCCGTGTCGACGGCGACCTGAAGCCGGGCCGCCCGGTGCAGGCGCAGCTGGCGATCAGCCACCCCAACCATTCCGGCCTCGCGATGGACCAGGCCACGCGCCAGTTCACGCCGGCGCACTTCGTGCGCAAGGTCGACGTGAGCTACGGCGGGCAGAACGTGTTCTCGGCCGACGTGGACTTCTCGATCGCCGAGAACCCGAACTTCCGCTTCTGGTTCGTGCCCGCGGGCGTCGGCGAACTGCACGCCAGCGTCGTCGACTCGCAGGACCGCCACTTCGAGGCCACGCAGCCGCTGCGCGAGCCGGCGCCCTGAACGGTGCGGACCCTGCTCGCCGCCTTCGCCCTCGCGCTCGCGCTGCCCGCGGCGGCGGCACCGTTCGCCTACATCACCAACCAGGGCAGCCACGACGTCTCGGTGATCGACCTCGCGAGCGAACGCGTGGTGGCCACCGTGCCGGTGGGCCGTTCGCCGGCCGGCGTGGTGGCCTCCAGCCGCGCCGGCAAGGTCTTCGTCTCGAACCCGGACAGCCGCACGGTCTCGGTCATCGGCATGCGCGAGCAGCGGCTCGTCGCCACGCTGCCCGCCGGTTCGGGGCCGGTGGGCATCGACGCCTCGCCTTCGGGCGACCGCGTCTACGTGGCCGACTGGTACCGCGACCGCCTGCTCGTCATCGACCCCGCGCACCCCGAAGCGGCACCGGAGGAGATCGCGGTCGGCCGCGCGCCCGCCGGCGTGGCCGCGGCGGCCGACGGCCGCACGGTCTACGTGGCCGAGCGCGACGACGACAGCGTGGCCGTGGTCGACATCGCCGAGCGGCGCGTGCGCGCGCGCGTCAAGGTCGGCACCCATCCCTTCGCGCTGCTGGTCGACGAGGCGCGGCGGCGGCTTCTCGCGCTCAACGTGCTGTCCGACGACGTTTCGGTGATCGACCTGCCGGCGCTCGCCGTGACGGCCACGCTGAAGGTCGGCAAGGCGCCCTACGGCGCCGCGCTCGCCGACGGCGGCCGGCTGATCTACGTGACCAACCAGCATGCCGATTCGGTGAGCGTGATCGACGCCGAGCGGCTGACCCCGCTGCGCACCCTGCCCGGCTTCGGCTACCCCGAAGGCGTGGCGTCGCACGGCGACCGGGTCTACGTCGTCAACTGGATGGACGACTGCGTGAGCGTGCTCGACGGCGCGAGCGGGCGCGAGCTCAAGCGCATCGACACCGGCCGCAACAGCCGCGGCTTCGGCGCCTTCATCGGCGCGCCGCCCGGCCCCTGAATCCGCTGCCTGAAGTACACGAGGAGACGAGAGAAGATGACCACGAGGAGAACGACGCTGGCGCTGGCCGCGCTGGCGCCCCTGGCCTTCGCCGCCGCGCCCGCCTTCGCCCACGGCCCGACGCGCCAGAAGGTCGTCGAGACGGTGACGATCGACGTGCCCGCCGCCAAGGTGTGGGCGATCATCGGCGACTTCGACGCGCTGAAGAACTGGCACCCGGCGGTGGCCTCGAGCGCGGCCGACAAGGGCAACGAGGAAGGCTCGGTGCGCCAGGTCAAGCTGAAGGACGGCGGCGCGCTCACCGAGTCGCTGGAGTCCTGGGACGCGGCGAAGATGAAGTACAGCTACCGCGCCAAGGACGGCGGCGCGCTGCCGGTGACCAACTACACCTCCACGATCAGCGTGCGCGACGACGGCGGCAAGGCGGTCGTCGAATGGCGCGGCGCCTTCTACCGCGGCTACCCCAACAACGACCCGCCGCCGGACCGGAACGACGAAGCCGCGGTGCGCGCGGTGACGGCCGTCTACCAGGCCGGCCTGGCGAACCTCAAGACGATCGCCGAACGCAAGTGACCGGCGCCTTGCTGCGTCGCCGCGCGCTGCTGGCCTGCGCCGCCGGCGGCCTGCTGACCGCCTGCGCGAACGCGCCGCGCGCCGGCGTGGCGCGTGAACTGGCGCCCGGCGTCTGGGTGGTGCCCGGCACCGGCGGCGCCGCCGATCCGGCCAACCTGGGCCGCATCGGCAACGCCGGCTTCGTGGTCGGGCCGCGGGGCGTGGTGGCGGTCGACACCGGCACCTCGTACGCCCACGGCCAGGCCTTGCTGGCGACGATCCGCGCCGTCACCGACCGGCCGGTTCGTGTCGCCGTGGTCACCCACACGCGGCCGGAATTCCTTTTCGGCGGCGGTGCCTTCCGCGACGCCGGCATCCCGGTGCGCATGCACCGGCGCACGGCCACGCTGATGGCCTCGCGCTGCGAGACCTGCCTGAAGACGCTGCGCCAGGTGGTCGGCGAAGCGCCGCTCGCCGGCACCGCAATGTACAAGCCCGACCAGCAGTACGACGACAGCCACGACCTGGGCGAGCTCATCGGCCGGCCGCTGCGCGTGCAGTACTTCGGCCATTCCAGCGGCCCGGGCGACGTGGCGGTGTTCGAGCCCTCGGCCGGCGTGCTCTTCGCCGGCGGCCTGCTCGACGTGCACCGCGTGCCCGACATCCAGGACAGCGACCTGCCCGGCTGGCGGCACGCGCTCGCCGAGCTGCACACGATGGACGTGCGCACGGTGGTGCCGGGCCATGGCGCGCCGGCCTCGGCAGGCGGCATCGACGCCGTCGAACGCTACCTGGCGGCGCTGGAGACCAAGGTGCGCGCCATCGTGGCCGAAGGCGCTTCGCTGCTCGGCGTGGCCGACGCCGCCGAGCTGCCCGAGTACGAGTCCTGGGACCAGTACGACGTGATCCACCGGCGCAACGCCTCGGTCGCCTTCCTGCGCTTCGAGCGCGAGCTGATGTTCAAGACGGGGAACACATGAACGCACACCACCGCAACGGCTCGCGACGGCGCGCGCTGCTGGGGCTCGCGGCCCTGGCCGCCGCACCGCTGGCGGCCCGGGCCGCGCCCGGCGGCCTGCCCAGCGCCGCGCACGACGCCACCTCGCCCGAATGGGACAAGATCCGCGCCGGCCTCTTCGGCAGCCGCACCCTGGTCGCCGGCCAGGACGTGGTGCAGATCGTGGTGCCGCTGCGCGCGGCCTACGGCGCCTCGGTGCCGGTGAAGGTGGTCTCGAAGCTGCCGCAACGGCCGGAACGCTACGTGAAGCGCCTGTGGCTCGTGATCGACAAGAACCCCTCGCCGGTCGCCGCGGTGCTGGACCTCACCACCGAGGTCGGCCAGGCCGATTTCGAGACCCGCCTGCGCGTCGACGAGTACAGCCACGTGCGCGTGGTGAGCGAGCTTTCCAACGGCGAGCTGCACACCGACAGCCGGTACGTGAAGACCTCCGGCGGCTGCTCGGCGCCGCCGAACCGCGACAACCCGCAGCTCATCGGCAAGACCATCGTCAAGCTGGCGGGCGAACTGCACATGGACCAGCCGACCACCGCCGACGTGACGGTGATCCACCCCAACGACACCGGCTTCGAGCTCAACCAGCAGACGGTGATGTACATCCCGCCGCACTTCGTGCGCTCGATCCGCGTCAGCTACGCCGGCCGCAAGGTGTTCGACGCCGAGCTCGACTTCTCGGTGAGCGAGAACCCGACGCTGCGCTTCAATTTCCTGCCGCACGGACCCGGCCAGCTGCGCGCCGAGGTCACCGATTCGAAGGACCAGCAGTTCAGCGGCGCGGTGGCGGTCGGATGAACGCGCGCCGCCGCTGGCTGCTGCTGGCCGCCGGCTCCGCGCTGGCGCCAGGCGCGCGGGCCGCGACCGGCTTTCCGGCCCCCTACGCGCCCACGCTGGTGCCGCCGGCGGGCGTGCCGCAGCGCTACGAGTTCGACCTCACCGCCGCGCTGGAGCGCGCGCGGCGCGAGAAGAAGCGCCTGTACGTCTATCTCAACGCCAGCGACTGCCCCTTCTGCCGCAAGTACGAGGCCTTCCTGGACCGGAGCGCGCGCGAGCTGGTGCCGCATTTCGCCAAGGAGTGGCTGGTCTACGACCTGCGCGCCAACCTCTCGGTGCAGGCCGACCGGCTGTGGTTCCGCATCGGCGACAAGGCCTGGCCGTACAAGGAGTTCATGCATCACCTGGGCGACGAGCGCGAACGCCAGCTCGTCTACCCCAGCGTCTGGCTGCTCGACGCCCAGGGCAGGCCGCTGATGCAGATGCCCGCCGGCACCGGCACCTTCGAGACCGTGCCCGAACAGCTGGAGATCCTGAGACTGGAGCAGTAGGCCGCCGGGCTTGATGCGCCACAAGTGACGCGCCCGGTCCCATTCAGACAATGTCCGCAACCCCACACGAGCCCACGAGAACCATGAAGCATCTGATCGCCGCCGCGCTGGCGGCCGCCGCCCCGGCGCTGTTCGCGCAGCAGGCCTCCAAGGCCGACCTCGAAGCGGTGCAGCGTGCGGTGCACGTCTGCGCCAGCTGCCACGGCCCCGAAGGCCGCAGCACGATCAAGCTGGCGCCTTCGCTGGCGGCGCAGCAGCGCGAATACACGATCCGCCAGCTCAAGGACTTCCGCAACCAGAAGCGGGCCGAGACCGACACCCAGGCCTACATGTGGGGCATCTCGGCGCTGCTGACTGACGACATCATCGAAGGCATCGCCGACTACTACGCCGCCCAGCCGCCGGCGAAGCCGAAGTCGACGAACCCGAAGCTCGAAGCCGCGGGAAAGAAGATCTTCATGGAAGGCATTCCCGGCACGCCGGTGCGCGCCTGCGCTTCGTGCCACAACGAGGACGCCGCCGGCGAGGCCGGCTTCCCGCGCCTGGCCGGGCTGAACGCCGACTACGTGTTCCGCCAGCTGCGCGCCTTCGGCACGCCGTTGCGGCCGCACGGCAAGATCATGAAGGACGAGACGCAGGCGCTGACGCCCGCGCAGATGAAGGCGGTCGCCGCCTACGTCGCTTCGCGCTGAGCCGTCATGCGCCGTGAAGCGGCTGGGTCGCGGAAGACCAGCGGCCGCTCCGGCACGGCGCCAGCTTCGGCCGCTTCCACCGCCTGCAGCACTCGTGCGTGCTGCGGGCTCTTCGCGCACACCGGGTCGGCGGCGGCCGGGTCCTGCGCCAGCAGGAAGGCCTGGCAACGGCAGCCGCCGAGGTCTTCTTCCTTGCGCTCGCAGCTGGCGCAGGGCTCCTTCATCCAGCCGGTGCCGCGGTAGCGGTTGAAGCCTTCGGAGTCGAACCAGATCTCGCGCAGCGAGGCCTGGCGCACGCTGGGGAACGCCAGCCCGGGCAGCATGCGCGCCGTGTGGCACGGCAGCGCCTGGCCTTCGGGCGTGACGGTGAGGAACATGCTGCCCCAGCCGTTGACGCACTTCTTGGCGCGGCCTTCGTGGTAGTCGGGGGCGACGAAGAAGATCTTCATGCGGCCTTCGACGCGGCGCCGCCAATCGTCGGCCACCGCCTCGGCGCGCCGCAGCTGCTCGCGCGTGGGCAGCAGGTGGGCGCGGTTCTCGAACGCCCAGCTGTAGTACTGCGTGTTCGCCAGTTCCACGTATTCGGCGCCCAGCTTGGCGGCCATGCCGATGATGCGGTCGACGTGGTCGATGTTGAGGCGGTGCAGGACCACGTTCATCACCATCGGCCAGCCCTGGTCCTTGATGAGGCGCGCGACGCGGCTCTTGAGGTCGAAGGTCTTCGTGTGCGAGAGGAAGTCGTTCATCTCGCGCGTGCTGTCCTGGAACGAGAGCTGCACGTGGTCCAGCCCCGCTGCCTTCAGCGCCGCGGCGCGTTCGGCCGTGAGGCCGACGCCCGAGGTGAGCAGGTTGGTGTAGTAGTCCAGGCGGCGCGCCTCGGCGACCAGCGTCTCCAGGTCGTCGCGCAGCAGCGGTTCGCCACCGCTGAAGCCGCATTGCACGGCGCCGAGTTCGCGCCCTTCGCGCAGCACGCGCAGCCAGTCCCCGGTGCCGAGTTCCTCGCCGCGGGTCGCGTAGTCGACCGGGTTGTAGCAGAACACGCAGTGCAGCGGGCAGCGGTAGGTCAGCTCGGCCAGCAGCCACAGCGGCGGGCCGGGCTTCATGCCGCGTCGTCCCAGGCCAGCCAGCGCTGCTTCGCGGCCATCTCGACGAAGGCCTGCACGTCGGGCGCCAGGCCGGTGGCCGAGAACGCCTGCTCCAGGTCGGCCACGATGGCGGCCAGGTCGCGCGTGCCGTCGCAACGCTTCAGGATCTCCCCCGCGCTGCCGTTGAGCCTGACCATGCCTTCGGGGTAGAGCAGCACGTGGCAGTCCTGCGCCGGCTCCCACTGCAGCCGGAATCCGGCGCCGATGCGCGGCCGGGTGGTGGCGGCGAGCGGGGTCATGAGCTGGTCACGCCGTACTTGAGCGCCATCGCGTCGTTCATCGCCCACAGGATGTCGAGCTTGAACTGCAGCACCTCGAGCGCGCGCTCCTGCTGCGCGCGCGTGGTGAAGTGGTCCAGCGTGATCGCCAGGCCCTGCTCGACGTCGCGCCGCGCCTGGCTCACGCGGTTGCGGAAGTAGGCCAGCCCGGCAGGCTCGATCCAGGGGTAGTGCGCGGGCCAGGTGGCCAGGCGCTGCTTGTGGATCTCGGGCGCGAAGAGTTCGGTGAGCGACGAGCACACCGCTTCCTGCCACGGCGCGCGGCGCGCGAAGTTCACGTAGGCGTCGACCGCGAAGCGCAGTGCCGGGATCACGTGGCGCTGGTCTTCCACCTCCGCGCGCGTCAGGCCCACGGCCTCGGCCAGGCGCAGCCAGGCCTCGATGCCGCCGGCGTCCTTCACGCCGCCGATCTCGAAGCCGTCGTGGTCCAGCATGCGCTGCACCCAGCCGCGGCGGACCTCGCGGTCGGGGCAGTTGGCCATCACCGCGGCGTCCTTGACCGGTATCGCCACCTGGTAGCAGAAGCGGTTGGCCACCCAGCCGCGCACCTGCTCGGGCGTGGCGCGCCCGCTGTTGAGCATGACGTTGAACGGGTGGTGGATGTGATAGGCCCGGCCGCGTTCGCGCAGCCGCTGCTCGAATTCTTCGCGCGACCAGGCGGCCGTCATCGTCAGAAGTCCAGAGTCATGCCGTCCTCGCAGACTTCGATGCCGTGCGCGGCGAGCCGCGCGCGTTCGGGCGAGTCCTCGTCGAGGATGGGGTTGGTGTTGTTGACGTGGATGAGCAGGCGCCGCACGTGCGCGGGCAGCCGGTCCAGCCACTCGATCATGCCGCCGGGGCCGCTCTGCGGCAGGTGGCCGATGTCGCGTGCGGTCTTGCGCGCCAGGCCGAGCGCGATCATCTCGTCGTCGGTCCAGAAGGTGCCGTCGACGAGCACGGCATCGGCGCCGCACATCACGTCAAACAGCGCCGGCGTGATCTCGCCCAGGCCGGGCGCGTAGAAGACGCTGCGACCGCTCGCACGGTCGGCGAAGACGACACCGATGTTGTCGCCCGCCACCGGCGATTCGCGGTGCGGCGAGTAAGGTGCGGCCTTGCTGGCGAGCGCGAAGGCGCGCAGCTGCAGGCCGGGCAGCGCGGGGACCTCGAAGGCGCGGCCGTCGGGCACCACGCGCTCGCGCGCGACGCCGCAGAAGTGGCCCAGCACCGCCAGCAGCGGCAGGCCGCGCGTCAGGTCCTCGGCCACGGGGTCGGTGCACCACAGCGGCAGCGGCTGCATGCGTTCGCGCAGCATCAGCAGGCCGGTGGCGTGGTCGACCTGGCCGTCGATCAGCAGCACGCCGGCGATCGCGCTGTCGCGCAGGCCGCGGGCGGGCTGCAGGCCCGGCTGCGCGCGCACCTGCTGCAGGATGTCGGGCGAGGCGTTGACGAGCAGGCCTTCCGGCCCGACGCCCTGCACGAAGATGGACGACTGCGTGCGCGGCTTCGCGCGCAGCGTGCCGGCGCGCAGTCCGCTGCAGTTGCGGCAGTTGCAGTTCCACTGCGGGAAGCCGCCGCCCGCCGCCGAGCCGAGGATGGTGAGCCTCACGTGGGACTCCGGTCGACCGACCGCCGCGCGCAGGGGGCCCGCGGCGGCCGGCTCAGCGCCTCTAGCGCGCCGCGACGTAGAGGGTGATCTCGAAGCCGAAGCGAAAATCGGTCGCGGTGGGGGTCTGCCATTGCATGGTGGGTCTCCTTGAAGAACGGATGGGGACACGAAGGGAAGTCCCGGAGCGCATCGTCTTTCGTGGGCCGCGTCGCGCCCAGTCCCCGCACCATGATTCGGCCCTCATGATTTTCATGATTCGCCGCCGCGGGCCTTTCGTCGGGGCCGATACCATCGCCGGCTGTGTCGAACCCTGCCGACCTGCCGCTGCTGGACGCCTTCGTGCTGCCCGTCTCGGGCGGCCATGAACTCGCGGTGGCCGAGTACGGCCACCCGCAGGGCCGGCCGGCGCTGGTGATCCACGGCGGCCCGGGCTCCGGCGCCTCGCCCGCGCTGCGCCGCGGCTTCGACCCGCAACGCTGGCGCGTGATCTGCATCGACCAGCGCGGCGCCGGCCGCAGCCGGCCGCGCGGCAGCGTGACGCACAACCGCACCGACCTGCTGGTCGACGACCTGCTGGCGCTGCGCGAACGCCTGCGCCTGCCCGGCTGGCTGGTGTGCGGCGGCTCCTGGGGCGCCACGCTGGCGCTGGCCTATGCGGCGGCCGACCCGCAGGCGGTGCAGGGGCTGCTGCTGCGCGCCACCTTCCTCGGGCGCGACGAGGACATCGAAGCCTTCTTCACCGGCTCGCCGGGGCTCGCGCTCGAGCCGCTGGCGCGCGACCTGCTGGAAGGCGACCGCGACACCCGGGCCGCCGCCGCGCGCGCCTGGTGGCGCTGGGAACAGCAGCTGGCCACGGGCCGCACCGACGCGCCGACGCTGGAGGGCGAGGCGCTGGCCTTCCAGGTCGACCGCCTGCGCGTGCAGGCACACTACTTCCGCCACGGCTGCTGGTTGCGCGAGCGGCCGCTGCTGGACCGCTGTGCCGAGGTGCCGCGCGTGCCGACGCTGCTGCTGCACGCGCGCGACGACCGCGTCTGCCCGCCCGCCGGTGCCGCGCTGGTGCACGAGCGGCTGCCGCATGCGCGCCTTCACTGGATCGCCGAAGGCGGCCACGACGCCACCCACCCGGCGCTGGTGGCGGCGACGACGGCCGCGCTGGCCCGCTTCGCCGACCACGGCGACTTCGGCGCATGACGCTGCGGCTCAAGATCAACCTCATCGTCGGCGCGCTGACGGTGCTGTTCACGGCCGCCGTCATCGGCCTGCAGGTGCACAGCATGCGCGAGTCGGTGCAGGAGGAGGTGGTCGCGGCGAACCGCGTCGCGGCCCAGCTGCTGAACCGCACCGCCTGGGTCTACGCCGCCCAGGGCACGCCGGCGATGCTGTCGTTCCTGCAGGGCATGGGCCGCGTGCGCTCCAACGACATCCGGCTGCTCGACACCGAAGGCCACGAGCTCTACCGCTCGCCCGTCGCCACCTACAAGGCCGGGCGCGACGCGCCCGACTGGTTCGAATCGCTGATCGCGCCGCCGCCTTCGATGCAGTCGATCGCCTTCCCCGACGGCCGCCTGATCGTGCAGGCGAATGCCTCGCGCGCGGTGCTCGACGCCTGGGACGAACTGGTCTGGCTGGGCGGCGGCGCGCTGCTGCTGCTGGTGCTGGTGAATGCCGGCGTCTTCTGGCTCGTGGGGCGGGCGGCGCGGCCGTTCGGGCGCATCGTCGACGCCCTCGGCGAGGTGCGCGCGGGCCGCTTCGACGTGCAGCTGCCGCCGCTGCCCGGGCGCGAGGCGGCCGCCATCGGTGCCGCCTTCAACCGCATGGTGGGCCAGCTGCAGCAGCACATCGAGACCGAGAAGCGTGCCGTGCGCGCCGAGACCCAGCTGTCGGACAGCCGCGAGCTCACGCGCTGGATCGACCAGCATGTCGAGAAGGAACGGCGCCACATCGCGCGCGAGCTGCACGACGAGCTGGGCCAGTCGGTGACGGCGATGCGCAGCCTGGCGCTGTCGATCGCGCAGCGCACCGCGGGCCGCGACGCCGAGGCCGAGCGCGCCGCGCGCGTCATTGCCGAGGAGTCCTCGCGCCTGTACGACGCCATGCACGGCATCATCCCGCGGCTGACGCCGCTGGTGCTGGACAGCTTCGGCCTGGCCGAGGCGCTGAACGACCTCGCGGAGCGCACGCGCAGCAGCCAGCCGGCGCTGCAACTGGCGCTGGACGTGCGCCTGGGCGACACGAAGCTGCCGCCGGAGGCGGCGCTGACGCTCTTCCGCGCCGCGCAGGAGGGGCTGACGAACGCGCTGCGCCATGGCCACGCCGGGCAGGTGCAGCTGCAGGTGGCGGCCGAAGGCACGAACGTGCGCCTGCGCATCACCGACGACGGCCGCGGCCTGCCGGCCGAAGGCGTGGTGCGGCCGGGCCACTACGGCCTGCGCTGGCTCGGCGAGCGCGTGCAGGGCCTGGGCGGCCGGCTGGAGATCGGCCCCGCGCAACCGCGCGGCGTGGCACTCGAGGTGCAGCTGCCTGCGGCGGCGGGAGCGGCCGCGTGATCCGCGTCATGCTGGTCGACGACCACGCGCTGGTGCGCATGGGCTTTCGCATGCTGCTGGCCAACGCCGACGTGGAAGTGGTGGCCGAACACGACAGCGGCGAGCAGGCTTGCGCCGACTACGGGCGCGCGAAGCCCGACGTCGTCGTGATGGACCTCTCGATGCCCGGCATGGGCGGCCTGGAAGCGGTGCGCCGGCTCGTCGCGCAGGACCCCGAGGTGCGCATCCTGGCCCTGTCGGCGCACGAGGACACCGCGCACCCGCAGCGCGTGCTGCGCGCCGGTGCCATCGGCTACCTGACCAAGCGCAGCGCGCCCGACACGCTGATCGCGGCGGTGCGCGCGGTGGCCGCTCACGAGCCCTACGTCGACGCCCAGACCGCGAAGGCGCTGGCGATGGCGCAAGTGAAGGGCGAAGCGAGCCCGGCCGAACGGCTGAGCGAGCGCGAATTCTCGGTCTTCGTGCAGCTGGCGCGCGGCCTGAGCGTGGCGCAGATCGCCGACAACCTGAAACTGTCGCCCAGCACCGTGGGCACCCACCTGTACCACGTGAAGCAGAAGCTGGGCGCGGGCAACCAGTCGGAACTGACGCTGATCGCGCTGCAGTGGGGGCTCTTGCAGGTCTAGGTCGAAGCGCCTTCCGAAGCGGAGCCTGACGAGGCCTCCGCGCCGCGGCGCGAAGTGCGCCGCCCCAACCCGGCCACCGAGGCGATCAGCAACGCGGCAGAAGCGAGCGGCAAGGCGCCCGGTTCGGAGACGTACTTGTCGAACGCCCAGTTGGCGGCGTAGAGGCCACCGCAGTCGCCCTGGCAGTCCAGCGGCAGCACGATGGTTTCGAAGCCCGGGAACGACGAGGTGATCTCGAGCGAATACTCCGAGACGACCGACGACGGGCCCGGGCCGTCGGCGACATCGACCGCCGATGCGCCGCCGATGTTGCGCACGATGCGCATCGCCGCGTCGGACAACTGCTTCGAGATATCCGAGAGCATCTGGAGCAGCCGCTGCTCCTGCTGCAGCGTCGCCATGAGATCCAGGTTCGCCAGTTGCGCGTCGGTGGGGGTATCGACGAGGTAGAAGTTCAGCGCGTACACCGGCACCGACGGATCGAGCGGCTTGTAGGTCGTGGACGTGACCGGATCCGAGTACTGGTAGTCCGCCACCAGCACCGCGGTCTTGCCCTTCGACTCGGCGGCCCAGCGCAGTTCGACGTAACACGCCGACGCGCTCTGCGTGCTTCCCAGCATCGCGGCCGCGCCCAGCGCACAGAGGAAACCGATGGATGTCTTCATGATTCGCCCCCGGCAACTGCTCTTCGCTCGAAAGCGAGAGCCGCAGATACCCGACAACGCGTTCATCGTTCCACCGCGGACCGCGCAACGCGTTGCGTCCGCTCACCAGAAGACAGCCGAGCCCGCAGCGGGCCGCCTTGGGGGCAAATCGTCGAGATGGACCGGGAACACCCCTCATTTACGGGTTAACCCGTAACCCGGCACGGAGCTTGCCGATATTGCCTGCAAGGCCGGAAATCCTGCACGCCCGGCCCCAGCGAGGTGCAGCATGCGGTGGCTTCCGGTGACATTCCTTGTCGCAGCCTGTGCGGGTTATGCCCAGACGCGCGACATCGTCGACGTGCTGCGTCAGTCGCAGCAGGCCCGGCTGGACTCGATGCCCGCTGCGGCGCCGGGCCCGCGCGTCGAAACGGTGCGCGCCAGCTTCGAAGCCCTGCGCGAACGCCTTCCCGCCGGGGTGCAGGTCGAACTGCGGGTCGTCAGCGGCGGGGTGGTCGCCGAAACCCTTCACGGCAACGTGGTGGTGGCCAACGAGGCACTGGCCGAGCTGACCGAAGGCGAACGGCTCTTCGTGCTGGGCCACGAACTGGGCCACGTGCTGGCCGGTCACTGGAACCAGATGGGCGCGGTCTACAAGCGCTGGATCCCCGGCGAGGTGACGCCCGAGCGGACCGACCCCGTGGCCGGCTCGCTGGGGCGGGAGGCCTCGGCGCTGTCGCACCGCCAGGAGTTCGAGGCCGACGAGTACGGCCTGCGCTTCCTGAGGCTGCTGGGCCGCCCTTCCGAAGACGCGTTCTCGGCCTTCATGCACCTGGGCATGACGCAGGACACCGCCACCCACCCCGGCACGCGCAAGCGCGTCGCCGCCCTGCACGCCGCCGAGTTGCCGGTGGCGGGTCTCGGCGGATCAGGCCGCGGCGACCTGGAACGATGACATCGCCTGGCTGAGGCGGCTGGTCTGCGACTGCATCGACTGCGCCGCCGCGGCAAGCTGCTCCACCAGCGCGGCGTTCTGCTGCGTCATGCCGTCGATCTGCGTGATCGCGCTGTTCATGGCGCCGATGTCGCCGCTCTGCGAGCGGCCGGCGTCGGCGATGTCGGCGATGAGCCGGGCCACGCGGCCGACGCTGGACTGCAGCTCGCTCATGGTGCGGCCGGCGGCGTCGACGAGGCGCGCGCCGCCGTCGAGCTGCGCTGAGCCAGCGCGCGCACCTCGGAGGCCATCACCGCGAAGCCGCGGCCGTGCTCGCCCGCGCGCGCCGCTTCCACCGCCGCATTGAGCGCCAGGATGTTGGTCTGGAAGGCGATGCCGTCGATCACGCCGACGATCTCGTCCATGCGCTGGGCGCCGGCGTGGATCTCGTTCATGCGCTGGACCACGTCCTGCATGGTCTGCGCGCCGCGCGCGGCCACGCTGCTGGACTGGGCCACTTCCTGGCGTGCCCGCTGCGTGCTGTCGGCGTTCACCTGCACCGCGCCGGCGAGCTGCTGCATCGAGCTGGCGGTCTGCTGCAGCGCGCCGGCCTGGCTTTCGGTGCGCGAGGAGAGGTCGACGTTCCCGCTCGCCACTTCGCGCGAGGCGCCTTCCAGGCTCTGCACCGATTCGCGCACCTCCAGCACCATCTTGCGCAGCTTCTTGCGCATCGAGTTCAGCTCCGAACGCAGCCAGCTGATCTCGTCCTTGCCGGCCGAGTCGATCTTGCTTTCGAGGTCGCCGTTAGCGATGCGGATCACGCACTCGACCGTCGATTCGACCGACTCCTTGATGCTGCTTCGCAGCAGCCAGTCGGCGACGATCGTCAGCACACAGGCGACGGCGTCACCCAGGCCCAGCATCGAGGTGGCCCAGGCGCGGGCCTCGGCCGAAGGTTGCTGGAGCGCCCAGACGGCGAAGACGCCGTTCAACGCAATGAGCCCGCCCAGCGCCGAGAAGCCATAGGTGAAACGGTGCACCAGGCTGATCTTGCGAATGAAATGCGCGGATGCGTCAGCGCGCGATGATCCACTCGCCCTTGCCTTCGGCCGCCAGGTCGCCGCGATGGCGCACGATGGCGCGCGCCGGCAGCCCCGCGAAGACGCCGCCCAGCAGCGCCAGGTCGCGCGCCAGCAGCTGCCAGAAGACGCCGGCTTCGGCGATGGCCGGCACGAAGCCGGGACCCGCAGCCGGTGCGCTGCCGGCGAAGACGACGCTGCCGCGTCGCATGCCCCAGCCGCCGTGGCTGCCGGTGCGGCCGCCGACGGCGATGGTGCCGGCCACCATGCGCGAGGCGAGGAAGTCGCCGGTGTCGCCGAACACGGCCACCGTGCCGCGCCGCATGCGGTCGCCGCAGCGCGCACCCGCGTTGCCGCGAATGACGACGCTGCCGCCGCGCATGCCGTCCATGCTGCCGGGCAGCGTGGCGGCGACGAAGTCGCCTGCGTCGCCTTCGATCTCCAGCCGGCCGCCGGCCATCTCGCAGGCGGCCAGGTCGCCGGCGTCGCCCTGCACACGCAGTTCGCCGGCCTTCATCGCGCCGCCCGCGTAGTGGCCCACCGGCCCTTCGACGACGAGGCGGCCGCCGTCCATCTGCCAGCCGACGTGGTCGAAGCGCGAGAGGTCGCCGGCCAGCACCAGGCGGTCGTCGGCGCGCGGCGCGACGCTGAAGAACTCCGCCAGCGGCACCAGCGAACGGCCAAGCCCGACGGGGCGGCGCTCCACATCGGCCGCCGTCAGCGGCGCCAGCGCTGAAGGCAGCACGCCGCGCAGGTCCACGCGCAGCGTCGGCGCCTGTTTGAGCGTGAGGGCCCAGCCGCTCATACGGCCCCCATCAGCTTGTGCAGGTGGAAGTGGAACGGCCCCAGCTTGCCGCCGTAGTTGCCGGCCGAGATGCGCAGCAGGCCGCCCGCGGCGCCCAGGGTCGTGCCGGCCTCGATGCCGGCGCGCATGGCGGCGCCGACGTCGGCTTCGGTGAGGCCGTCGATCACGATCTCCATCACGCAGCGCGTCTCGGCGGTCAGCTCGCTTCGGGCCACCAGGCCGAAGAGGCTGGGGCAGAAGGCATCGTTGGTCGACGCGCCCAGCGCCGGGTACTTGCTGCCCACCTTGGAGCCGGAGCGCACCACGCCGCCGGGGAACGGCATGATCACGTTGGGCAGCCGCCTCATCGCCGCCACCGCGGCTTCGGCGGCGGCGAGCGCGGTATCGGTGTCGCGCGCCAGCAGCAGCAGGTTGCCGCCGCCCACGCCCTTCACCACCGCGGTGGTCTCCTGGGCGACGAACTCGCCGTCCATTACCGGCACGCGCCAGTAGCGGACGCCGCCGATCACCTTGCTGGTCTGCCAGCCGTCGCCGAAGAAGCGCAGGTTCCTGCCCAGGGCGACCGCCTCGCCTTCGGCGATGCCGGCGTAGACCGCGGTGGTCGGGCAGGTCAGCACGCACTGGCCGATGCGGCGCTCGATCTGCTTGCCCAGCTCCTTGCCCGACATCGCGAACAGCAGCATCGCCACGCCGGGCCGGCCGTCGGGCGTCTGGTCGGGCGGGATCTCGCGTTCGATGCCCGCTTCGCAGCCGCAGGCGATGACCGAGGTGGCGAAGCCGGTGGCCGCCACCGCCGCGTGGCGCGCCCAGGTGGCGTTGTGCGCGGTGACGACGATGCGCGTGGCCTTCATCGGGAACGCCTCGGCGAAGGTGTCGTCGACGACGACGCCGTTGACCGTGCGCGCGGCGCTCAAGATCCGCTCCCCTCGAACAGCGCCGCGGGCAGCAGGCGGCCGCGGTTGCAGCAGGCGCACAGCTCGTCGTGCGAGATCGCGACGTTGGCGAAGTTGATCGCGCCCTGCTCTGCCCAATGCTTGCGCAAGGTCTTCTCGATCGCGCGGTCGTACGCCGGCTCGACGAAGTGCACGCCGCCGGCCGGGATGGCGAGCACGCGGCCTTCGCGCGCCACTTCGGCGCCGTCCTTGAACACGTGCACCGGCGTCGCGAACATCGCTTCGCGGTCGGGCTGCTCGCGGTAGACCGCGATGTCGGCCGCCGCACCGGCGCCCAGGTGACCGCGGTCCTTCAGGCCCAGCAGCTTCGCCGGGCCGGCGCGCGTCATCACCGCGATCTCGTCCATCGTGAGCTCGCGCTTGATGCTCTTCAAGGCGCAGTTCGCTGCCACGTCGGGGTGCAGCTTCGCCAGCTGCTCCTCGCGGAAGGCACGGTCCATCAGCAGCCGGATCAGGTGCGGGTAGTGGGTGAAGGGGCCGCCGTTCGGGTGGTCGGTGGTCAGCACCACCTGCCAGGGGTTCTTCACGAGCAGGAAGATCTCCAGCCCGATCGCCCACTGCAGCGCGTTCACGTAGCTCTGCTCGCGGTAGCGGAACGGCACCACGCCGCAGCCGGCCATGAGTTCGATGTCCGAGCCGACCCACTTGCGCGGGCTGGCGAGGTCGGCGTTCGCGAACTGGCGCATCGTGTCGCCGCTGGCGGTGACGGTCTGGCCGAAGATGACCTGGCCGACGTCGATGCTGATCTGCGGGTTCGCGTTCACCGCCTCGGCCAGCTGCGCCGCCGCGGAAGAGAACTTCTTCGGCCCTTCGGTGCCGTAGGCGTGGAACTGCACGTGCGTCAGGTGCGCCGGCAGCCCTTCGAGCGCGCCGATGGTCTCCAGCGTGGAAGCGATGTTGCCCGCCACACCCAGGTTGCTGCCGTGGATGTGCAGCGGGTGCGGCACGCCCAGGTCCTTCAGCGCGCGCGCCAGCGCGTGCACCACCTGGCGCGGCGTGACCTGCCAGTGAACGTGCGGCTCGTTCACGTCGAGCTTGCGCTGGTTGAACTTGAAGGCCGAGATGCCGCCCGGGTTGACCACCTTCACGCCCATCGCCTTGCTGGCGTTCACGGTCCAGGCCACGTAGTCGCGGATCTGGGCGTAGTTGGCCAGCTTCGGTCCGCCTTCGGCCAGCAGTTGCAGGAACAGCTCGTCGCTGCCCAGCATGACGTAGGCGCCGTGGTCGAGCACCGGCACGTCGCCCATCTCCATGTGGGCGTGGCGCGCGTTGCTGGGCACCATGGCCGGCTCGAACGCGGCCGTGTAGCCCATCTCAACGTAGCGGTAGCCGGTGGCCAGCGTGCCCGGCGTGCAGTTGCCGCACGAAGCCAGCTCCAGCGGGTTGGCCGGCAGCGCGATCGGGTTCGGCCCCGCGCGGTGGTCCTCGGCCATCAGCATGCGCGCCAGGTTCACCTTGCCGCCGCCGATGTGCGAATGCAGGTCGATGCCGCCGGCCATCACGACGCAGCCGCTGGCGTCGATCGTGTCGCAGGCGCCGACCGGCGGCGCCGCCACGATGCGGCCGTCGACGACGGCGACGTCGCGCACCGTGCCGCTGCCCGGGTGCGCGGGGTCGACGACGCGGCCGCCCTGGATCAGCAGCGGCTTCATGCACTCGCTTTCGAAGGCAGGGCGGCATACAGCCGCGCCGCCACGTCGGCCACCGGGGGCAGCGACGCGGCGCGCACGGCCGCCAGCGGCATCAGCACCGTGCCGTCGGTGCGGAACAGGTGGCCGGCATGGTCGATGCCTGGCGTGGCGACCGGGATGAAGACGCTGCCCGGCCGCGCGAAGGCGGCGGCCTGGCCCGGGTGGGCGATGCCGATCGACGGCAGCGAAGTCTCCGGCGGCCGCGCGCCGGGCTCGAAGGCCGACACCCACAGCAGCAGGTCGACCGCGCCGTCGGCCAGCAGGCGCCGGCTGCCGTAGAGGTGCGGTTCGTGTTCCAGCCCGTACGGGCCGGCGCGCGAACGCACCGGCACGCCGGAAAGCCAGGTGAAGACCTGGTTGGCGGTGGCGGCGCCGTTGCCGCCGCCGATCCACAGCGCCGCCGCGCGCGTGTCGCGGTTGAGCCGGTGCACGATGGCGTGCACCCTTTCCATCAGCAGCGCCGCCGGTGCCGGCAGCAGCGACGGCGCGCCGACCAGCACGGCGTAGCGCGCACGGCGAAGTCGGTCGGCCAGTGCCGCCACCGGCGGCGGCACCGCGGCGCCCGGGCGCAACACCGCCAGCGCGAGTTGCGCGACGAGGTCGAACAGATCACCGCCCTCCCCCACGCCCTCGTGCGTGACCGCCGGGCCGACACCTTCGAAGTCGGGTTCCGGCGCACCGAGCGTGGCGACGTGACGCGCCATCGTCTCGCCCAGCCCCAGCCGCTGCCAGAGCAGCGGCGCAGCCGCGATGGGCGGCGCACCCACCAGCACCAGCAGATCGGCGCGCGTGCGCACCTCGGCCAGCGTGGTGGTGAACTGACCGCGGTCCTGCAGCGCGCGCAGGCCTTCGGCGAAGGCGTCGCCGCCGGCCGAATCGCTCACGGCCCCGGTGGCGGCCAGCAGCGGATAGAGCGCGCGCGCGCCGGCCACGTCGCAGCCCAGCCCCGCGGCCAGCGGCAGGCGTGACTGGCCCAGGCGACGCGCCGCTTCGGCGATGGCGTCGTCCAGCGCCACCGGCCGGCCGTCGATGCTGGGCGAGGCGGCGGCGCCGAAGCCGGCCAGGGCCTCCTGCGCGCGCGTGCAGTGGCCTCCGGCGAGCGCCAGCGAAGGGCCGTCGGCGCGCAGGCCGAG
>CAYVXO010000090.1:0-22542 GCA_964454485.1 uncultured Rubrivivax sp. | reverse complement strand
GGGGCCCGCGCGCCCGGGCGGCCGCCCGGGCGGGCACGCGCATCGCGCGCGCGGCCCGCGCCGCTGAACGTCTTCAGACGCCCAGCAGCTCGACTTCGAACACCAGCGTGGCGTTCGGCGGGATCACGCCGCCGGCGCCGCGCGCGCCGTAGCCCAGTTCCGAAGGGATGGTGAGCACGCGCGTGCCGCCCACCTTCATGCCCTGCACGCCTTCGTCCCAGCCGCGGATCACGTGGCCGGCACCGAGCGGGAAGGCGAAGGGCTGGCCGCGGTCCTTGCTGCTGTCGAACTTGCGGCCGCGCTGGTTCGCGGCCTGCGGGTCGTGCAGCCAGCCGGTGTAGTGCACGCGCACGTTCTGGCCGGCGGTGGCCTCGGCGCCGCTGCCGGCCACGGTGTCTTCGTACTGCAGGCCGGACGGAAGGGTGGTCATGGAAGGCTCCTGGTGTTTGAGGCGCGCATGATGCCAGCCCGGGCCGCCACCGCCTGCGCCAGCCAGCCGGCCGTGCTCGCAGCCTCCAGGCGCGGCAGGCCCAGCACCGCGGCCGCGGCCTTCAGCGCCCGCAGGGGTTCGTCCAGCTCCAGCGCCGCCGCGCCGGTCTGCTTGGACAGCTTCTGCCCGTCGGCCGCGAGTACCAGCGGCGTGTGCAGGTAGCGTGGCGTCGGCACGCCCAGCGCGCGCTGCAGCACGATCTGGCGCGGCGTGTTGTCGGCCAGGTCCTCGCCGCGCACGACGTCGGTGATGCCCTGCGCCGCGTCGTCCACCACCACCGCCAGCTGGTACGCCCACAGGCCGTCGGCGCGCCGGAGCACGAAGTCGCCGACCTCGGCTTCGACGTCCTGGCGCTGGACGCCCAACCGGCGGTCGGTCCATTCGACGACGCCGGGCGGCACGCGCAGGCGCACCGAACGCGCCGGCTTGCCCCGCAGGCCGCCGCGGCAGGTGCCGGGGTAGGGTCGCTCGACATGGGCCGACGCCGCCACGCCGCGCGCCGCCCAGACGGCGTCGATTTCGGCGCGCGTGCAGCCGCAGGGGTAGGCCTGGCCGGCATCGAGCAGGCGCTGCAGCGCGCCGGCGTAGGCCGCGTCGCGCGTGGACTGCCACAGCACCGGCTCGTCGCTCACGAGGCCGCAGGCGGCCAGTTGCTGCAGGATCCGCTCGGCCGTGCCCGGCGGGCAGCGCGGCCGGTCGGTGTCTTCGATGCGCACCAGCCACGCGCCGCCGGCCGCGCGCGCGTCCAGCCAGCTGGCCAGCGCCGCCACCAGCGACCCCGCGTGCAGCGGCCCGGTGGGCGATGGCGCGAAGCGGCCGCGGTAGCCCAAGCGTCGGCCCGCGCGCTTCAGCCCAGCGGGCCGGCGTGGCGCTCGATGAGCGCCTTGCGCGTGGCCGGGCTCTCCAGCTGCGCCAGCCACCACTGCAGCGCGCGCCCGAGGCCGATCGCGCTGCGCTCCGACCGCCAGGCGTAGTGCAGCTGGGCCACGCGGTCCGGCCCGCTGGTCTGCTTGGCCACCAGGTGGCCGGCCTCCAGGTGGCGGCGCGCCAGCGGCTCGGGTACGAAGCCGCAGCCCAGGCCGCGCAGCAGCGCCTCCAGCTTGGCGCGCATCGAAGGCACGGTCAGCACGTCCTGGCCGGGCAGCAGGTTCACCGTGAGCGGCTCCATGCGCTGCGCGGTGTCGGCCACCGCCACCGCGCGGTGGTGCACCAGCTGGGCGGCGGTGAGCGGCCCGGCCATCGCCGCCAGCGGGTGGTGCGGGGCGACGCAGTAGACGAAAGGCACCTCGCCGAGGAGCTTCATCTCGATGCCGCCGGGGTTGGCGTGCAGCCCGCTCACGCCGATGGCCAGGTCCACCTGTCCGGTGACCAGCGCCTCCCAGGTGCCCACCAGCACGTCGTTGCGCAGCCGCAGCCGCGTGGCCGGGCCGACCACGGTGGCGCCGTCGCGTTGGTCGCGCACCTGGCAGAAGGCCTCGACGAGCTCGAAGACCACGGGCGCCGAGAGCAGGTCCTCGACGCTGATCGACAGCGTCGTCTCCCAGCCGCTGGCCACGCGCTGCACCCGGTTGGCCACCGCGTCCAGCTCCTGCAGCAGGCGGCGGCCCTCGTGCAGCAGCTCGGTGCCGGCGGCGGTGAGCTGGGCCTGGCGTGAGCTGCGGTCGAACAGCAGCACGTCCAGCGCGTCCTCCAGCTGGCGCACGCTGTAGGTGAGCGCCGAAGGCACCTTGCCCAGCTCGCGCGCGGCGGCGGCGAAGCTGCCGGTGCGGGCGATGGTGTCCATCATCTCCAGCGCCTCGGGGGTGAGCGCCTGGCGTCGTTCGGTGGCCATCGCTTCATCTTATTTGAACGGGAACTTCAAGGCCGGTCCACCCGGCGCGGCGGTGCGCCGCCTACAGTGAGATGCAACGAAAGGAAGCACCGCCATGATGCGACTGCGCAAGTCCTGCGAACGCGGCTACGCCGACCACGGCTGGCTCAAGAGCTACCACAGCTTCTCCTTCGCCGACTACTACGACCCGGCCCACATGGGCGTGGGCAACCTGCGGGTCATCAACGAGGACCGCATCGCCCCCGGCACCGGCTTCGGCACCCACGGCCACCGCGACATGGAGATCGTGAGCTACGTGCTCGACGGCGAGCTGGCGCACAAGGACAGCATGGGCAACGGCGCCGCCGGCGGGGCGAACGCGGGCGTGATCCGGCCGAACGACGTGCAGCGCATGAGCGCCGGCAGCGGCGTGCTGCACAGCGAGTTCAACCACGCCGCCGACCGCACCACGCACTTCCTGCAGATCTGGATCCTGCCCTCGCAGCGCGGCATCGCGCCCGGCTACGAGCAGAAGCGCTTCGAGCCGGCCGAAAAGCGCGGCCGCCTGCGCCTGGTGGCCTCGCCCGACGGGCGCGAAGGCTCGGTGACGATCCACGCCGACGCCTCGCTCTCGGCCGGCCTGTTCGACGGCGACGAGGCCGCCGAGCTCGCGCTCGACCCGAAGCGCGTGGGCTACGTGCACGTGGCGCGCGGCTCGCTCGTCGCCAACGGCCAGGCGCTGAAGGCCGGCGACGCGCTGGTGCTCGAAGGCGAGAGCCGGCTCACCCTGAACCAGGGCCACGACGCCGAGGTCCTGGTGTTCGACCTCGCGGCCTGAACGGCCGCTTCCCATCCTGCAACGGAGTACCTGCAAGCATGAGCAAGATCGTCATCGTCTACCACAGCGGCTACGGCCACACGAAGAAGGTCGCCGAGGCGGTGGCCCAGGGCAGCGGCGGCGCGCTGCTGGCCATCGACGCCGAAGGCAACCTGCCCGAAGGCGGCTGGGAACAGCTGGCCGCGGCCGACGCCATCGTCTTCGGTTCGCCCACCTACATGGGCGGCCCGAGCTGGCAGTTCAAGAAGTTTGCCGACGCGTCCAGCAAGCCCTGGTACGTGAAGGCCTGGCGCAACAAGCTGGCCGCCGGCTTCACCAACTCGGCCACGATGAACGGCGACAAGTTCAACACGCTGACCTACTTCTTCACCCTGAGCCAGCAGCACGGCATGTTCTGGGTCGGCATCGGCATGCACGCGCCGAACGCGAAGGCGAACACGCGCGACGACGTGAACAACGTGGGCGGCTACGCCGGCCTGATGACCGTCACGCCTTCGGACGCCTCGACCGACGAGATGGTGCCGGGCGACCTGGCCACCGCGAAGGCCTTCGGCCAGCGCATCGTCGAGGCGCTCGGCAAGTTCGCGCGCTGACCGTGCCTTGACCGCGCGCACCATCGGCGCGGCGCTACAGTCGCGCCGATGGATTCGCTCGCTTCCCTCTGGCGCGCCCTGGCCTGGAGCGACTGGGCCGCGGTGGTGTTCTTCTTCGCCGCCTGGGCCGGCTACGCCGGCTTCGCGAAGCGGCGCTCGACGAGCCAGCCTTCGGTGCTGGCCTCCACCAACCGCGAGCGCATGCGCTGGATGCTGCAGGCCACCCGGCGCGAGAACCGCGTGATCGACGGCGTGGTGGTGCAGAGCCTGTCGGCGAGCCCCTCGTTCTTCGCCTCCACCACCATCCTCATCATCGGCGGCCTGCTGGCGGTGCTGTCCAGCACCGAGCGCGCGGCCGAGATCGTGCGCGAGATTCCGTTCGCGGCACGCAGCTCGCTGCTGGTCTTCGACCTCAAGATCGTGCTGCTGACGGCGATCTTCGTCTACGCCTTCTTCCGCTTCACCTGGAGCCAGCGCCAGTACAGCTTCGGCGCCATCCTGGTGGCGGCGGCGCCCGAGCACTCGGAATTCACCAGCGACGCGCAGCGCCAGGCCTTCGCCGACCGCGCCGGCCACGTCGTCGGGCTCGCCGCCGAGACCTTCAACGACGGCCTGCGCGGCTACTACTTCGCCTTCGCGGCCACGGCATGGTTCTTCTCGCCCTGGGCCATGATGGCGGCCAGCGTGGGCGTGGTGTTCATCCTCTACCGGCGCGAGTTCCGCTCCGAGGTGCTGGCGGTGCTCAACGGATGAGCCGGTCCAGGTAGGCCTCGCACAGCGCCAGCTGTTCCAGGCTCACGTATTCGTCGGCCTGATGCGCCTGGGCGATGAAGCCGGGCCCGCACACCGCGGTGGAGATGCCGGCCTGCTGGAACAGCCCCGCCTCGGTGCCGAAGGCCACCAGCGTGGTGTCTTCGCGCGCCGCCAGCCGCCGCGCCAGCCGCACCGCCGGTTCGTCGGGCCGGGCCAGGAACGAGGGCACGGCGCAGATGTCCTCCCAGCGCAGGCCGGTGGCGGGGTCGACTGCCTGCATCGGCGCGGCCAGCTCGCGCGCACGCGCCACCACGCCGGCGTGCATGGCCAGCGCGTCGGTGCCGGGCAGGTTGCGGATCTCGTAGTGGAAGCGGCAGTCCTCCGGCACCACGTTGTCGGCGATGCCGCCTTCGATGACGCCGACGGCCGCGGTGGAGTAGGGCACGTCGAAGCCCTCGAAGCGCGGCTCGTGGTCGCGCCAGCCGTCGGCGGTGTCGGCGATGTGCGCCACCAGCCGCGCCGCCGCCTCGATGGCGTTCACGCCCAGCGGCCGCAGCGACGAATGGGCGGCGCGCCCCTTCACGCAGCAGCGCCAGCGGTAGACGCCCTTGTGCGCGATGGCCGGCACCATGCCGGTGGGCTCGCCGACGAGGCAGATCGCGGGGGCCAGCCCGGCGTCCTTCAGGTCGGCGATGAGGTGCCTGACGCCGAAGCAGCCGGTCTCCTCGTCGTGGCTGAAGGCGAAGTGCACGCCGTGCGGCAGGTCGGCTTCCAGCAAGGCCTGCGTGCGCGCCACCACGAGGCCGATGAAGCCCTTCATGTCGGCGCTGCCGCGGCCGTAGAGCCGGCCGTCCTGCACGTCGGCGCCCAGCGGGTCGAAGGTCCAGGCCTGGCCGTCCCAGGGCACGGTGTCGGTGTGGCCGGAGAGGATCACCCCGCCGGGCTTGCCTTCGCCCAGCGTCGCGAACAGGTTGGCCTTGCCGCCTTCGCTGCGCGTGAGGCGAACCGGCACGCCCAGCGTGCGCAGGTGGTCGGCGATGCAATCGATGAGCGGCGCGTTCGGCTGGTCGCTGACGGTGTTGAAGCGCACCAGGCGGCGCGCCCAGTCCAGCCCGGCTTCGGTGACTTGCGGCATGACGCCGAATCTAACCCTTCAGCCGCGCCAGCAGCGAAGCCACCTCGGCCGCCGAGCGCACTTCCAGTTTGGCGAACACGCGCGCGCGGTGCACTTCCACCGTGCGCACCGAGATGTTCAGCTCGTCGGCGATGACCTTGTTGAGCTTGCCGGCGGCCACCAGCCGCATCACGTCGCGCTCGCGCTCCGACAGCCGCGCCAGCCGCGCCAGGTCGCGTTCGCGGTCGCCCTGCGCCGCGTGGCGCTCGGCCTCCAGTGCCAGCGCGCGTTCGATGCGGCGCACGAGCGCCTCGTCGCTGAAGGGCTTCTCGACGAAGTCGAGCGCGCCCTTGTGCAGCGCTTCCACCGCCATCGGGATGTCGCCGTGGCCGGAGAGGAAGATCACCGGCAGCGCCACGCCGCGCGCCACCAGCTCGTCGTGCAGCTGCAGGCCCGACATCGGCTCCATGCGCACGTCCAGCACCACGCAGCCGCGCAGCGGCGCGGCTTCCAGCGCGGCCAGGAACTCGGCGCCGCCGGCGTAGGCGCGCGCCTTCAGGCCGTGGGTGGCGAGCAGGAAGACGAGCGCGTCGCGCACCGCGGCCTCGTCGTCGACCAGGTGCACCAGCGTTTCAGGGGCGGGCGGGCTCGGCGGCATCGCGGGTTTCCGTGGCCTCGGCCAGCGGCAGCGTGAAGGTGAAGCGCGCGCCGCCCAGCGGCGAGGCGCCGGCCTCGAGCGCGCCGTGGTGGGCCTCGATCACCGAGCGGCAGATCGCCAGTCCCATGCCCATGCCGTCGGCCTTGGTGGTGTGGAAGGGCGCCGAGAGGGCGTCGATGCCCAGGCCGCCGAGGCCGGGGCCGTTGTCGTCGACGTCCACGCGCAGGAAGCGCGGGCCGGCGCGCGTGGCCTCGACGCGCAGCCGCGGCGCGGCCTGGCCCGCCATCGCGTCGGCCGCGTTGCGCAGCAGGTTGATGAGCACCTGCTCGACGAGCACCGGGTCGGCGTCGACCGCCGGCAGCGGCGGGCCGGGCACGAGCTCGACCTCGACGCCGCGCGCGCGCAGGTCGCGCGAAACCAGCGCGACCGCGCGGCTCAGGATGCCTTCGCTCGCACAGCGCTCGCGCTGCGGCGCGCGCCGCGTCAGGAAGCCGCGGATGCGCTGCACGATGCGCCCGGCCTCGGCCGCCTGCTCGCCCAGCTTGCGCAGCGCGTCCAGCAGCACCGGGTCGGCGCCGCCGGCCCTTTCCAGCGAGCGCAGCACGCCGGCGTTGTAGCCGGCGATCGCGGCCAGCGGCTGGTTGAGCTGGTGCGCGAGCGCCGAGGCCACCTCGCCCAGCGTGGTCAGGCGGGCCTGCGTGGCCAGCGCCTCGCCGCGCCGGCGCTCGCGCTCCTCGGCCGCCTTGCGCGCGGTGACGTCGACGATCGAGCCCATCCAGCCGATGCTGCGGCCCTGGGCGTCGACCAGCGGCGCCTCGAGCACGATCACGTCCAGCGGCCGGCCGTCGGCACGCTGCCAGCGCGCTTCGTAGCCTTCGCGCGGCGCGCCGCCGGCCATGTTGCGCAGGTGGCGCTGCATGCCGTCGTCGACGCCGTCGGGCGGCCACCAGGGCATCGGCGGCGCGCGGCCCAGCAGCTGCTCCGGCGGCAGCCCCACCAGGTCGCAGAAGGCGCGGTTGACGTGCACGATGCGGCCTTCGAGGTCGCGTGCGCGCAGGCCCACGCTGAGCGAATTCTCGACCGCCTGCCGCCAGGCGGCTTCGGTGCGCCAGCGTTCCTCGGCCGCTTCCACCTCGTGCAGGCGGCGCCGCAAGAGCGCGGTGGCGCCGCCGCTCAGCGCCAGGAAGAGCGCCATCACCAGCGGCATCGGCGTGCGCCACCAGGGCACGCGCGCCTCGCGCGTGGTGACTTCGAGGAAGGCGTCGGTCAGCCCCGGCTCCAGGCTCACCTGGTGGGTCTGGCGGCCCTCTGGCGGCAGCGTCTCGCTGGCGCCGGCCAGGCGCTGGCCCAGGCCGTCGACGATGCGCACCTCGTACTTGCGCGCCAGCCACCAGGGCACCGCCTGGCGCAGCAGCGCCGCCGGCGCGATGCGCACGACGACGCGCCCGCCGTCCGCGGTGGGCCGCGCGATGTGGGCGCTGATGCCGCCTTCGTCGAACCCCGCCGGCGCCACCGGCGGCGCCGGCCGCGGCGCCTGCTGCGGCACGTGCGCGCGCACCCGGTTGCCGGCGTCGAGCACGGTGACGCTGACCCACAGGCGGCGCAGGCCGTCGACCACCGCGGGCTGGCGCAGCAGCGCTTCGGCATCGTTGGCCGAAGTCAGCGCGGCGGCGAGCGTGGCCACCGCCTGCTGCTCGGCCGCGAGCGCGTCGGAGACGCGGCTCTCCATCGTCAGCGCATCGGCCAGCAGCGTGCGGTGCTCGTCCTCCACGTCGGCCTGCAGGCTCCACTGCAGCCACACGCCGAGCGCGAGCGTGAACGCCAGCGCCAGCAGGAAGGGCGCCGCCCAGGTGCCGCGGCGGCGCGCGGCGGGCTGGGGCAGGGCGGGCGTGGCCATGCGGGCAGTCTAGGGCGGCCCCGCGGTGCCGGGGGCGCCGCGCGGGCGCGAATGTGGAAGTCCACAACACCGGGCCGGCGCGGCGCGGGCGGACAATCGGGCCCAGGAGACAAGGCATGACCGGCCCGAGCCGCCGCGCGTTCGTGGGTGCCGCCGTCGCCGCCCCCTGGGTGCGCGCGCCGGCGCAGTCGCCCATCGTGCTGCGCTTCAGCCACGTGGTGGCGCCCGACACGCCCAAGGGCAAGGGCGCCGAACGCTTCCGCCAGCTGGCCGAGGAACGCAGCAAGGGCCGGCTGAAGGTGGAGGTCTGGCCCAACAGCGAGCTCTACAAGGACAAGGAAGAGCTCGAAGCGCTGCAGCTGGGCAGCGTGCAGATGCTGGCGCCGTCGCTCGCCAAGTTCAGGCCGCTGGGGGTGAAGGAGTTCGAGGTCTTCGACCTGCCCTACCTGTTCAAGGACGAGGCCGCGTTTCGCGCCCTCACCGAAGGCCCGTTCGGGCGCGACCTGCTGCGCCGGCTGGAAGCGCACGGCATCCGCGGCCTGGCGTACTGGGACAACGGCTTCGAGGTGATGAGCGCGAACCGCCCGCTGCATTCGGTGGCCGACTTCAAGGGCCTGAAGATGCGCATCCAGTCCAGCCGCGTGCTCGACGCCCAGATGCGCGCGCTCGGCGCGCTGCCGCAGGTGCTGGCCTTTTCCGACCTCTACCCGGCGCTGCAGGCCGGCCAGGTGGACGGCACCGAGAGCACGCCCAGCAACTTCTGGACGCAGAAACTCTTCGAGGTGCAGAAGCACCTGACGCTGTCCAACCACGGCCACCTGGCCTACGCCGTGATCGTGAACCAGCGTTTCCACGACGGCCTGCCGGCCGACCTGCGCGCGGTGGTCGACGGCGCGGTGGCCGACGCCACCGCCTACGCGAACGCGATCGCCGCGGCCGAGAACCGCGACGCGCTGGAGCGCATCCGCGCCAGCGGCCGCACCCAGGTGCACCAGCCGACCGCGGCCGAGACCGAGGCCTGGAAACGCGCGCTGATGCCGGTGCACCGCGAGGTGGCCGCGCGCGTGGGTGCGGCCACGCTGGAGGCGGCCTGGCGCGCGGCCGGCTTCGTGGCGCCGGCCTGAGAGGCCGAGGGCCGCTCAGCGGCGATCCATCTCCGGGATGCAGCGCCAGCTCTCCGCGCGTTCGACGTCGCCCTGGCCGCTGTAGTGCGCCACCTGGGGGAACGGGCACAGCGGCCGCGTGCGGTCGGGCGCCCAGTTCGGCGGCACGTCGGCGTTCGCGCCGCCGGGGTTGCCGCTGCCGCGCGCGCTGGCCGTGATGGCGCCCGGCGCCTGGCCGCGTTCGACCCAGTTCACCAGCGGGGTGATGAAGTCGGCCTGGTCCGTGGCCGGGCCGCCCGAGCAGTGGCCCATGCCGGGCACCGGGTACAGCCGGACGAAGGAGTCGGCCCGCCCGCCGCTGCCCGCGCCCACGCGCTCGTACCAGGCCTCGGTGTCGGCGAGCGAGAAGATCGGGTCGCTCACGCCCTGGTAGACCAGGATCTTGGCGCCGCGGTCGCGCACGGCGGACATGTCGTTCTCGTTCGGCGGCGTCATGAAGCTCATCGCCGCCTCGGTGTAGGTGGCGTCGGTGGCGTAGAGCTCGCCCAGGGTCTTGTCGATGTCCAGGCCGAGCGAGAAGGCCGGGCCGTTGGTCAGCGGCAGGGTCGAAGGCGGCACCTTGAAGATCGTGCCGACCGCGCCCGAGTCGAGCACGAGCGGGGCCGTGAAGTTCCAGAAGGGGAGGCCGCTGCCGCCGAGGCCGCCGTCGAAGAAGAACCGGGCGTAGAAGGGCTGGCCGTTCGAGGTCGTGGCACCGCTAAAGACCGGCGCGAGCGCGACCTTCTGCTCCGCGCTCAGGCAGGTGCCGTCGCGCGCGCCGGCGCAGGTCGGCACGTCGCGCTGGAGGTCGAAGATGCGCTGGCACAGCAGCGTGTTCTGCACCAGGCCGTCGACCGCGCCATCGAGCTTGTCGCAGCGCGCCAGCACGGCGTTGGCGACCAGCGTGTGCTCCGCGGCGGTGAAGCCGGTCTGCAGTCCGGGCGGCGTGGTCGGGTCGCCCGTCGCCACCGAGGCGTAGCGCTGCGCCTTGAAGATGTTCGCCAGTGCCGCCAGCGGCAGGTGGAAGCCGGGCGCGCCGGCGAGGAAGCCGTCGTACTCGTCGGCATAACGCGCCGCCGCCACCAGCGTGTGGCGGCCGCCGTTCGAGCAGCCGCCCATGTAGGAACGGTCCGGTCCCTTGCCGTAGGCGGCGGCGATCACCGACTTGGCGACCGGCGTGAGCTTGCCCACCGCCTGGTAGCCGTAGTCCAGCCGCGCCTGCGGGTCCAGCCCGAAGGCGGGGCCGATCGAGCCCGGGTGGCCGGCGTCGGAGCTGAGCACCGCGAAGCCCTGGTAGAGCGCATTGGTGAGCGGCCCGCCGCCGAAGCTGCCGGTGGCGGTGACCACGGCGCCGTCGATGCCGCCGTTGCCCTGGTGGAAAAAGCGCCCGTTCCAGGCCTTGGGCATGCGGATCTCGAAGTTGATCTGGTACGCCCTGCCGTCCACCGGGCTCACGCGCGGGTAGGCGAAGCCGGTGACGCGGCAATGCTCGGCGATCGGCTTGCCCGCCACCGTGAGCGTGCCCGCGGCCACCGTGGTGCTGGCGGTGAACGTGGTGTTCGCGATCGCGGGCAGGCGCGCCAGCAGGTCCTCGCAGGTGCCGACGAAGTCGGCCGGCCTGGCTTCGCCCAGCTGCGGCAGGCGGCCGGCCTGCGCCGGGGCGACGAGGGCCGCGCCGGCGGCCAGGCCGAGTGCGGCGGCTGCGATACTTCGGGCCGGCCGGGCCTGCGGATGGCGGTGCTTCATCGGGGGTCTCCTGTGGGTGGTTCGCGAATCGATAGGCTACTTATCTATCTGACGAATTGTTTTCGGAGTTACCCGGGGCATCGAATTCCCATTTCCACATGTCGATTCAACGGATTCCTGTCGTGACGGCCCGCAGCGTTTCACCTTCCGACCGCACCCCGCTGGCCCGGCTGGCCGAAGGCGGCGTGCATGCCATCGTGGGTTACCAGCTGGCGCAGGCCAGCATCGTCACCGACCAGGTGTTCGACGAGCAGGTCGGCCGCAACGGCGAACTGCGGCGCGGCGAATACACGGTGCTGGCGCTGGTGCAGGGCAACCCCGACGTGACGGCGCGCCAGCTCGCGCGCGCGCTGGCGGTCAAGCCGCCGCAGATCGCGACCTGGCTCGACCGCCTGGAGCAGCGCGGGCTGGTCTCGCGCACGCGCAGCGAGCGCGACGCGCGCATGCAGCACGTGCGGCTCACGCGCAGCGGCAGCACGCTGGTGCAGGCGGCGACGCGCCGCCTCATCGAAGCCGAGCAGGCCGCGCTGGACACGCTGAGCGCGGCCGAACGCGCGATGCTGGTCGAACTGCTGCACAAGGTGGCGCAGGCCCGACGCCGCAGCGAAGGCACGGGCGAGGCATGAGCCGCGCGGCGGCCGCGATAAATGGCGACGCCATCCGGGCGGCTGCCCGTCGCATCGCCGCCGACGTGCGCCGCACGCCGCTGTGGCGCCTGCCCGGCGCCGCCCTCGGGCTCGACCTGGCCGAGGTCTGGCTGAAGCTGGAGCACCTGCAGGTCTCCGGCAGTTTCAAGGCCCGCGGCATGTTCAACCGCATGCGCTCGCAGCCGCTGCCGGCTGCCGGCGTGGTGGTGGCTTCGGGCGGCAATGCCGGCATCGCGGTGGCGACAGCGGCGCGCGCCTTGGGCTGCCGCTGCGAAGTCTTCCTGCCCGAAGTGAGCAGCGCCGCCAAGCGCGCCGCGCTGGCCGCGCTGGGCGCCACGGTGCGCGTGCAGGGCGCGGCCTATGCCGACGCGCTGGCGGCCTGCCTGGCGCGCCAGCGCGAGACCGGCGCACTGCTGATGCACGCCTACGACCAGCCCGAGGTGGTGGCCGGCGCCGGCACGCTGGGCGGCGAGATCGAGGCCGAGGCCGGACTGCCCGACCGCGTGCTGGTCAGCGTGGGCGGCGGCGGGCTCATCGCCGGCATCGCGGCCTGGTTCGGCGGCCGTGCGCGGGTCGAGGCGCTGGAGCCCGAACGCGCGCCCACGCTGCACGCCGCGCGCGCCGCCGGCCGGCCGGTGGACGTGGCGGTCTCGGGCATTGCCGCCGATTCGCTGGGCGCGCGCCGCATTGGCGAAATCGCCTGGCAGGTGACGCAACGCCATGTCGCGGCGGCGCACCTGCTGGCCGACGAGGACATCCGGGCCGCGCAGCTGCGGCTGTGGCGCGCGTTTCGGCTGGCGGTCGAGCCGGCAGCGGCGCTCGGCCTGGCGGCGCTCGCCACCGGCGTGGTCGAGCCGGGACGCCATGAGCGCGTGGCGCTCGTGATCTGCGGCGCCAACCTGGACCCGGCGACCCTTTCTACCTGATACCGAGGAACTCCTTCACCGGCACCAGCGTGCGCGCCGGGTCTTCCTCGTGCGGCACATGGCCCAGGTCGTCGAACATCACGAGCTTCGCGCCCGCGATGTCGCGCACGAACAGCTGTGCGGTGGCCGGCGGGATGAGCCGGTCGCGCCCGCCCCACAGCACCAGCGTGGGCAGCGTGAGCGACCTGATGCGCGGCGCGTCGGCCCCCGGGTTCCAGGTCGCCAGCCGCTGCACCAGCGCCTTGCGGTTGCCCTCGCGCAGCGTGAGCTCGAAGTAGCGGTCCACCAGTTCGGGCGTGATGCGCTCCGGGTGGCCGTAGGCGGTGGCCACGCCCTGCGCCACCAGCGCGCGCGGCAGCGTCTCTTCGACCAGCCAGCGCAGGCCCGGGATGCGCGCGATGCGCCAGCCGAGCGGGAACGACTCGGGCGTGAAGGGCTCGCCGCCGGCGTCGACCAGGATCAGCCGGTCGACCCGCTCGCGCCCGAGCAGCGCCACGCGCCAGGCGACGTCGCCGCCGAGCGAATTGCCGCCGATCGCGAAACGCGGCACCTGGAGCCGGTCCATCAGGTCGAGCACGAAGCGCGCGTACTCGTCGCCTTCGTAAGGGCGGCCGGCATAGCGGCCGGCGAAGGGGCCGGTGAGGCCGAAGGCCGGCAGGTCGAAGCTGATGACGCGGCGGCGGTCCTTGAGCCCCTTCACCCAGCCTTCCCAGGTGTGCAGGCTGGCCGAGGTGCCGTGCACCAGCACCAGCGGCAGCGGGTCATCGCGCGGGCCTTCGTCGCGCACGTGCACCAGCTGGCCGCCGAGGTCGACGAAGTCCGAAGGCGGCGGCGCCCAGCGCGCGACGAGCGACTCCACGCTGCGGTCGGGCGCGCGCGAGAGCGCCAGCGCCACCGCCGACAGCAGGATCAGCACGCCGACGAGTCGCAGGGTCCAGGCTTTCATGCGCTTCCGATTGTAGGAAGCCCCGCTCCCTACAATCGGCCGCCATGCCTTTCGTGCACCTGCGAACCCACACCGAATACTCGGTCGTCGACGGCACCCTGCGCGTGGACGACGCGGCCGCCGCGGCGCGGGCCGACGGCCAGGTCGCGCTGGCCATCAGCGACCTGGGCAACCTGTTCGGCGCCGTCAAGTTCTACAAGGCCTGCCGCGGCAAGGGCGTGAAGCCGATCATCGGCGTCGACGTCTGGATGGAGCCCGCCGAAGGCGGCGACAAGGCGCCCACGCGCCTGCTGCTGCTGGTGCAGGACTCCCGGGGCTACCTGAACCTGAGCCAGCTGCTGGCGCGCGCCTGGACCGAGAACGTGCAGCGCAACCTGGCATTGGTGCGCTGGGACTGGCTGCACGATTACGGCGGCGGGCTGATCGCCCTTTCGGGCGCCGATCTCGGCGCGGTCGGCCAGGCCCTGCTGGCCGGCGACCCGGCGCGCGCGAAGGCGCTGGCGCAGCGGCTGGCGGCGCTGTTCCCGGGCCGCTTCTACATCGAACTGCAGCGCGCCGGCCTCGCCACCCACGAAGCGCACGTGCGAGCCGCGGTGCCGCTGGCGGCGGAGCTGAAGCTGCCGGTGGTCGCCACCCACCCGGTGCAGTTCGCGGTGCCCGACGACTTCGAGGCGCACGAGGCGCGTGTCTGCGTGGCCGAAGGCGAGACGCTGGCCAACCCCAAGCGCGTGAAGCGCTTCAGTCGCGAGCAGTACTTCAAGACCCAGGCCCAGATGGAGGCGCTGTTCGCCGACATCCCCTCGGCGCTGGCGAACACGGTGCAGATCGCGCGCCGCTGCAACCTGACGCTGGTGCTCGGCAAGCCGCAGCTGCCCGATTTCCCCACGCCCGACGGCTCGCCGATCGAGGACTACTTCCGCCGCCTCTCGCACGAAGGGCTGGAGAAGCGGCTCGTGGCGCTGTTCCCCGACCCCGCGAAGCGCGAGGCCGAGCGCCCGAAGTACGTCGAGCGGCTCGAATTCGAGCTCGCCACCATCGTGAAGATGGGCTTCCCGGGCTACTTCCTCATCGTCTCCGACTTCATCGTCTGGGCGAAGGAGAACGGCTGCCCGGTGGGGCCGGGGCGCGGCTCGGGCGCGGGCTCGCTCGTGGCCTACGCGCTCTTCATCACCGACCTCGACCCGCTGCAGTACAAGCTGCTGTTCGAGCGCTTCCTGAACCCGGAGCGGGTGTCGATGCCCGACTTCGACATCGACTTCTGCCAGGGCAACCGCGACCGCGTCATCGAGTACGTGAAGGCCAAGTACGGCCGCGACGCGGTGAGCCAGATCGCCACCTTCGGCACCATGGCGGCGAAGGCCGCGCTGCGCGACGTGGGCCGCGTGCTGGGCATGGGCTACGGCCACGTCGACAGCATCGCCAAGCTGATCCCGGCGCCGCCGGGCAAGACCGTCACGCTGGCCAAGGTGCCGGAGAAGCCGGACCCCGGGCTCATCTACGCGCGCGCCGAGGAACCCGAGATCGACCGCCGCGAGGCCGCGGAAGAGGAGGTGGCCGAACTGCTGGCGCTGGCCACGCGCGTCGAAGGCATCGTGCGCAACATCGGCATGCACGCCGGCGGCGTGCTCATCGCGCCGGGCAAGATCACCGACTTCTGCCCGCTGTACCAGCAGCCCGGCAGCGACAGCGCGGTGAGCCAGTTCGACAAGGACGACGTCGAGGCCATCGGCCTCGTGAAGTTCGACTTCCTGGGCCTGGCCACGCTGACGATCCTGGAACTGGCCAAGGACTACATCGTGCGCCGCCGGCCCGGCATGGCCGACTTCTCCTACGAGAAGGTGCCGCTGGACGACCCGAAGGTCTACAAGCTCTTCAGCGACGGCTTCACCGAAGCGGTGTTCCAGTTCGAATCGCGCGGCATGCAGGGCATGCTGCGCGAGGCGCGGCCGACGCGGCTGGAGGACCTGATCGCGCTCAACGCGATGTTCCGCCCCGGCCCGATGGAAAACATCCCCAGCTTCTGCGCGCGCAAGAACGGGCGCGAGCCGGTGGAGTACCCGCACCCGCTGCTCGAAGGCGTGCTCGCCGAGACCTACGGCATCTTCGTCTACCAGGAGCAGGTGATGCAGGCCGCGCAGGTGATGGGCGGCTACAGCCTGGGCGGCGCCGACCTGCTGCGGCGCGCGATGGGCAAGAAGAAGCCCGAGGAGATGGCCAAGGAGCGCGTGAAGTTCCGCGCCGGCGCCATGGACAAGGGCATCCCCGAGCAGAAGGCCGACGAGGTCTTCGACCTGATGGAGAAGTTCGCCGGCTACGGCTTCAACAAGAGCCACGCCGCCGCCTACTCGCTGCTGGCGTACCACACGGCCTGGATCAAGGTGCACTGCACGGCCGAGTTCTACGCGGCCAACATGACGATCGAAGCCGACAACACCGACAAGCTGAAGGTGCTGCTGGCCGACGCGAAGCTCTTCGGCATCACCTTCGACGCGCCCGACATCAACACCGGCACGCTGCGCTTCGAACCGGTGACCGACAAGCGCATCCGCTACGGTCTGGGCGCGGTGAAGGGCACCGGCGCGGGCGCGATCGAGGCCATCGTCGCCGCGCGCGAAGGCGGCGCCGAGGGCGGCGGTCCGTTCCACAGCCTGTTCGACTTCTGCGCCCGGGTGGACCGCCAGCGCGTCAACAAGCGGGTGGTGGAAGCGCTCATCAAGGCCGGCGCCTTCGACCTGCTGCACCCCGACCGCGCGTCCGCGCTGGCCAGCGTGGGCCTGGCCTTCGAGTGGGCCGACACGCAGGCCGCGAACGCGTCGCAGGGCGGGCTGTTCGACTTCGGCCCTGACGAGAAGGATCGCCATGGCTCCAGCACGCAGGAGCCTTCGCTCGTCAACGTCGAGCCCTGGACCATCCGCGAGCGGCTCACGCAGGAGAAGGCGGCGATCGGCTTCTACCTTTCGGGCCACCTGTTCGACGCCTGCAAGGACGAGGTGCGCTGCTTCGTCAAGCGCGGCATCGCCGAGCTGGCCGACTCGCGCGAGCCGCAGCTGGTGGCCGGCATCGTGAGCGAGCTGCGCGTCATCAACGGCCAGCGCGGGCGGGTGGCGATCTTCAGGCTCGACGACGGTACCGAGTCCATCGAGGCGGTGGCCAACGAGGAGCTGCTGGACGCGAACCGCGAACTGCTGAAGGAGGACGAACTCGTCATCGTCTCCGGCAAGGTGCAGCCCGACCGCTTTGCCGGCGGCCTGCGCCTGAACGCCAACCAGCTGTGGGACCTGCCGGCGGCGCGCGCGCGCTTCGGCCGCTACCTGGCGGTGGACGTGAACGGCGGCGTGCCGCCGGTGGCCGACGTGGTGCGCCTGTGGCCGGCACGCCAGGTGGAGACCGAGCACGGAGATCTCTCGCAGGGGCTGGCGGTGCGGCTGAAGCTGCACCGGCGCGCCTGCACCGCGGAACTGGACCTGGGCGACGACGGCCGCTTCTGGCCCAGCGACGAAGCGCTGGCGCGCTGGAAGAGCATCGCCGAAGGCGGTCGCGCGGCCATCGTCTACGAATGAAGGAGTGAACTCATGAAGCGAATCCTTTTCGCCGCCGCCGCGCTGTGCGCGGCCGCCGGCGCGCCGGCGCAGGTGGACGTGGGGGTCTCGATCGGCATCAGCCAGCCCGGCGTCTACGGCCGCATCGACATCGGCCGCTTCCCGCAGCCGCAGGTGATCGTGCCGCAGCCGGTGATCATCGGCCGGCCCGTGGTGGTGAACCCCGAGCCGGTGTACCTGTGGGTGCCGCCCGGCCACCGCAAGCACTGGGCGAAGCACTGCGCGCGCTACAACGCCTGCGGCGTGCCGGTCTACTTCGTCGACCACCGCTGGTACGACCAGCACGTGATGGCCGAGCGCCGGCGCGAGGAGCGGCGCGAAGACCGCCGCGAGGATCGGCGCGAGGATCGTCGCGAGGATCGGCGCGAGGAGCGCCGCGACCGCCACCACGGCCGCGACTGACGCGGCCGATGTACGAGCAGCCCCTCACCGGCCTGGTGCTCAGCGGCGGCGGAGCGCGTGCCGCCTACCAGGTGGGGGTGCTGCGCGCGATCGCGCAACTGCGGCGCCAGGCGCTGAGCCCGCGCGCGCGGCTGACCAACCCCTTCGGCGTCATCACCGGCACTTCGGCCGGCGCCATCAACGCGGCGGCGCTGGCCTGCCATGCCGACCGCTTCGAAGGTGCGGTCGAGGTGCTGGCGCGCGTGTGGCAGAACTTCAGCGCCGAGCAGGTCTACCGCGCCGACGCCATCGGCGTCATCCGCAGCGGCGCGCGCTGGCTGACGCTGTTCTCGGTGGGCTGGGTGATCGCACGCTGGCGCCGGGCGCGCCCGCGTTCGCTGCTGGACAACGAGCCGCTGGCCGGCCTGCTGCAGCGCCTGGTGCCGCTGGAACGGCTGCCGATGGTGATGACCGGCGGCCACCTGCACGCGCTGGCGGTCACCGCGTCCAGCTACACCACCGGCGAGCACTACACCTTCTACAACGCGGCGCAGCCGATCGAGCCCTGGGTGCGTTCGCAGCGCGTGGCGATGCCCTCGGCGGTGACGCGCACGCACCTGCTGGCCTCGAGCGCGATCCCTTTCGTGTTCCCGGCCGCCGAGCTGGAATTCGGCGGCCAGCGCGCCTGGTTCGGCGACGGCTCGATGCGCCAGACCGCGCCGCTGTCGCCCGCCATCCACCTGGGCGCGCAGCGGCTGCTCATCATCGGCGCCGGCCGCATGCAGGAACCGGCGCAGCGCCACGTGGCCGACACCGGGTACCCGAACCTGGCGCAGATCGCCGGCCATGCGATGTCCAGCATCTTCCTGGACGCGCTGGCGGTGGACATCGAACGCATGCGGCGCATCAACCGCACGCTGGCGCTGCTGCCCGAGAGCGCGCTCGCGGACACGCCGCTCAGGCCGATCGAGACCCTGGTGATCTCGCCCAGCCAGCGCGTGGACGACATCGCCTCGCGCCACCTGGCCAGCCTGCCGGCGCCGGTGCGCGCGATGCTGCGCGGCGTGGGCGTGGGCGGGCAGGGCGAATCGGCGCGCGGCTCGGCGCTGGCGAGTTACCTGCTGTTCGAGGCGCCCTTCACGCGCGAGCTGATCGCGCTGGGCGAAGCCGACACGATGGCGCGGCGCGACGAGGTGCTGCGCTTCTTCGGCTGGGACCGGCCGCCGCCGCGGCGCGGCGCGGCGGCGGAGCCGGACATCCTGCTGCCCTGAGCGGGCGGCAGGCGGCGGGGCCTTACTTCTTCGCCTTCGACGCGGCGTCGGCGGCGGCTTCGGCCTTTTCCTTCTTTTCCTTCTTGCCCTTCTTGGCCTTCGAGGCACCGTCGTCGGCGGCCTTCGCGGCTTCGGCCTTCGCGGCCTTCGCTTCGGCCTTGGCGGCCTTGGCGTCCGCCTTCGCGTCGGCCTTGGCTTCGGTGGCCTTGGCTTCGGCCTTCGCGGGCTTGGCGTCGGCGGCCTTCGGGGCGGCGCCCTTGAAGCTGGTGCCGTTGACGGTCAGGCCTTCGGCGGAGAACTTGGCGGCGTTGCCTTCACCGACGCCCTTCACGCGGTCGATGAAGTCCTGCCAGTCCTTGAACGGCCCGGCCTTGCGGGCTTCGACGATCCTGGTCGAAATGCCCGGGCCGATGCCCTTGACGCCGTCGAGCTCGGCCGCGGTGGCCTTGTTGACGTCGACCGCGGCGAACGCCGCTGCCGTGAACAGCGCGAGCAGCGCGGCGATGATGGTCTTGAACACGTGGATCTCCTCTCCGTTGAAGACCGGGGCAGGTCGCCCGCGGCCACCCGGGCGAACGCTCAGGCGGGTGTCTTCGTTGACAGCGAATCCTTCAGCAACCTGCCAGCGGCTGCGGCCACTTCGTCGGCCGTCGGCCAGCCCGGCCAGCGCTTGAGGTGGGTCACGTTGGGGCCCCAGGCGCCCCACTGCCCGGGGTCGGTGGGCCCCAGCACCGACAGCACCGGCGTGCCCACCGCGGCCGCGATGTGGCCGGGGCCGGTGTCGTTGGAGATCATCAGCGCCGCGTCGGCCAGCAGCGCCGCATAGGCGCCCAGGCCCGTGCCTTCGACGACCGTGGTGCCGGCAAAGCGTTCGCGCGCCAGCGCCACCTCGGCCGGGCCGGGGCAGCAGACCAGCGGGCGGCCGAAAGCGGGCAGGGTGTCGCGCACGAAGTCGGCGAAGCCGGGCCAGCTCTTGTCGGCGCCTTCGTAGGTGCCGCCGGCGAAAGGGCAGACCACGATGTAGCCGGGCCCGATGGCGTGGCGCCGGCGCAGCGCCGCGGCTTCCTCGCGGTGGCGCGGCGCCAGCCGGAGGCCGATGGCCGGCGGCGCAGGCAGCGCCTGGCCCAGCAGCACGTCGGCGAACTGCCAGTAGACCTGCAGCTCGTGCAGGCCCTGCGGCCGCGGCAGGCTGCGGCCGAGCAGCCAGCCGCGCGCTTCGCGTCCCTGGCCGACGGCACGCAGCCCGGCAAGGCGGAATTCGAGCGCGCTGCCGAACGAGAACGGGAAGCAGATCGAATTGAGCCGGCGCTCGAAGCCGGGGTCGGCCGCGCGCGCTTCGGCGCGCAGCGCGCGCAGCTGGGCCACGCGTTCACTCAGCGTCGGCGCCAGCGTCTGCAGCGGCCAGCCGTAGGCGGCCAGCAGGTCGGCGGCCCAGCCCTTGCCCTGCAGCTGCAGCGAGTAGCCGGCGGCGGCCAGCCGTTCGAGGGTGGGGACACCCAGCGTGACGTCGCCGACCCAGTTGCGCAGGCGGACGATCAGCGGACGGCTCGGGTGCGGCATCGGCAGGGGATAATCGCGGCCGATTCTGCCACCTGCCCCCATGACGACTGTTCCGCTGCGCGCCGCCGAGGTCACGGCCCTGCACGACCGCCTCTCGGCCAGCGCCGGCTGGCCGCAGGCCGAGCCACCCGCCCCCGACGAGCTGTGGCGCTGGGTGCAGGCCAACCACCGCTACAACAGCCTGCTCTGGGCCGAGGAAGACCTGGCGCGCCGCACCACGGTGGCCGACAGCGAGATCGCCGCCAACAAGCGCGCGATCGACCGCTATAACCAGGCCCGCAACGACGCCACCGAGCGCGTCGACGAGATCCTGCTCGTCGCGCTCGGGCTGGTGGACGAAGCCTCGGCGCGCACCGACGCGCCGGTCTCGCGCGTGCCCGCCGGCGCGCGCCTGAACAGCGAGACCGCCGGCGCGATGGTCGACCGGCTGTCGATCATGGCACTCAAGATCCGCGCCATGCGCGAGCAGACCGGGCGCACCGACGTCGACGAGGCGCACCGCGCGTCCAGCCGCGGCAAGCTGGAGCGGCTGCTGCAGCAGCGCGCCGACCTGGCCGGCTGCCTGGACGCGCTGCTGGCCGACGCCGCCGCGGGCCGTGCCTGGTTCAAGGTCTACCGCCAGTTCAAGATGTACAACGACCCCCGCTTCAACCCGGTCCTGGTGAAGGAACGGGGCGGCGCGGCCTGAAGCGGGTGCGGGTCCTCGTCATCAAGACGTCGTCGATGGGCGACATCGTGCACGCCCTGCCCGCGGTGTCGGACATGGTGGCCGCGGTGCCGGGCCTGGAAGTGCACTGGCTGGCCGAGAGCGCCTTCGCCGCCATCCCCGAACTGCACGCGGGCGTGGCCCGCGTGATCCCGATGTCCTGGCGCAAGTGGCGCGCGCGGCTGTTCGCGGCCAAGACCTGGCGCGCCATCAACGCCCTGCGCGCCGAACTGCGCAGCCAGCCCTACGACCTGGTGCTCGACCTGCAGGGCCTGGTGAAGAGCGCGCTCTGGGGCCGCCAGGCCGCCGGGCCGCTGGCCGGCTACGACGCGAAGAGCGCGCGCGAACCGCTCGCGGCCTGGTTCTACGCCCGCAAGGCCTCGGTGGCGATGGACCTGCACGCGATCGACCGCTGCCGCCAGCTGGCCGCGGCGCACCTGGGCTACCGTGTGCCCGCCACGCCGCCGGACTTCGGGCTGCGCCTGCCGGCCGCCGGCTGGCGCCCGCGGCGCGACCGCTACGCGGTGCTGATCCCCGGCGCGAGCCGGGTCGAGAAGCTGTGGCCCGAGAGGCGCTGGGCCGCGGTCGGCCAGCGCCTGCGCATGAAGGACTGGCTGCCCGTGGTGCTGTGGGGCAGCAACGAGGAGCAGACGCTGGCCGAGCGCATCGCCGCCAGCTGCGAAGGCGACGTGCCGCCCTTCCTGAAGGTGGGCGACGTGGCCGGCCTGCTGGCCGGCGCCGAGCACGTGGTCGGGCTGGACACCGGCTTCACCCACCTGGCCGCCGCGCTGGGCCGGCCGACGATGGGCATCTACTGCGACCACGAGCCGGGCCTCGCCGGCATCACCGGCAGCGGCGACGCGGTGGTCGCCAGCATCGGCGGCAAGGGCCAGGTGCCTTCCCAGCAGGACGTGATGGCGCTGCTGGAGCAGCAGCTCGCGATCGCGGCGAACCGCTAGCGGCCGCTAGAGCTCTTCCACTCGCTGCACCGGGTAGCTGTCCCAGCTGAGGCAGCCCGGGCATTGCCAGAAGTAGTGCTGGGCCTCGAAGCCGCAGGCCGCGCAGCGGTAGCGCTGCAGCGGGCGCGCGGCGCGCGCGACGGCGTCGCGCACCGCGGCCGCGCCTTCTTCCGACCACTCGGCCGCGGGCCGCGCCAGCCAGCGCTGCGCCGCCGAGAGCGTGGGGTGTGCGCGCAGGTGCGGCAGCAGTTCGGGCGCGGCGCCCAGGCGGCCGAGCGCGTCCAGCAGGTCCAGCGAGGGCAGGCGCTCGAAGAGCGCGGCCAGCGTCTCGCGCGCGGCGGCTTCGCGGCCGGCCGCCTTCGCGCAGTCGGCATAGGCCGCGGCGACGAGCAGGAAGGCGTCGGCGCGGTGGCGCCGCAGTTCGTCCCAGGCCGCCAGCGCGCCGGCGGCGTCGCCCGCCTTCGCCAGCCGCTGGCCGGCCAGCACCAGCGGCCTGGCGGCGGCCG